>DATMMO010000452.1:0-6888 GCA_035569695.1 Acidimicrobiales bacterium
CTCCAAGAGAACCGGCGGCAAAGCCAAGGCGAGCTCCGAGAAGGTCACGGCAGCCAGCGCCCGCGGCCTCAAGGGGTCACTGGCCACGCAGGCGGCTCGACGCCCGGCCGACCGGGCGCTGGCCAGCGCGGCGCCCTTCGAGGTGGGCCAGTTCGAAAACGGCGGCGTGACCATGTACTACGAGGTCCACGGCACTGGCCCCCGGGTGTTCGTCTTCATGCACGGGATCCTGCTCGATGCCAATCTCAACCGCCGGCTGGCCACCGACCTGGCTGCGGCGGGACATCGGGTCATCCTGCTCGACCTGCCCGGGCACGGTCTCTCCGACAAGCCCCGTCGGGCCTCCTACCACCGCATGGACACCTATGCCCGACACGTGGAGGCCCTCCTCGATCACCTTGAGATCGACAAGGCGGTGGTGGGCGGCGTGTCGCTCGGTGGCAACGTCGCTCTCCTGGTGGCCTCACAGTCGCCCGAGCGGGTACAGGGGTTGGTCGTCGAGATGCCGGTGCTGGAGTGGGCGGTGCCCGCAGCAGCCATCACCTTCGTGCCCATGTTGATCGCCGTGCACTTGGCCCGACGAGCGGTGCGGGTGGCCGGCAACATCATGCGGAGTATCCCCCGCAGTGGCTTCGGCCCGTTGGACAGCGTGATGAACACCTTGTCCAACGACCCCGTCGAGATCGCCGCCGTCCTGCACGGGGTCCTGACCGGGCCTATCGCCCCTACCGTGGAAGAACGCGACAACATGCACGTACCGGCCCTGGTCATCGGGCACCGCTCGGACCGGATCCACCCGTTCCACGACGCCGAGCAGTTGGCCGATCGCCTGCCCGACGCTCGGCTGTTGCAGGCCACGTCGGTGTTGGAGCTGCGGTTGCGGCCCGACCGCCTCACCGGTGAGATCGCCCAGTTCCTCGACGCGGTGTGGGACACCCCGGCCACCAGCACTCGCACCCGGTCGCGGTCTCGGGCCAGCTGACTGCGGCCGAACCGACGGGCAGGACTGAGGAAGTTCAGTCGTCCTCGTGGCCGCGACCGCGTTGGCGCTTGCGCTCGGACTGGTGGCGCTTGGCCGACAGGCGCCGCTCCTTGGCTCCCCGTGAGGGACGGGTCGGGCGGCGGGTCTTCTCGATATGCAGCGCATCCGCCACCCGGGTCCTGAACCGCTCGACGGCCAGCTGGCGGTTGCGGAGCTGCGATCGCTCATCGTCCGCCGTCACCCGGATCTCCGGGCCGAAGCGCTGCACCAGCCGGGCCCGTTGGCGCGGCCCCAGCGAGGGTGATCCGGCTACGTCGAATCGCAACTCCACTCGGGTGTTCACCTTGTTGGCATGCTGTCCACCGGGGCCACCACTGGGCGTGAACCGGAATTGCAGCTCGGACAGAGGGATGGCCAACGATGGCGTGACCCGGATGAGATCAGCTCGTGCCGGTTCTGCGGTCATGGCCCGGGTTCGGAAACCACCGGATTGCTCAGTGACCCGATGCCCTCGACCTCGATGCGAACCAGGTCGCCAGGCGTGAGCCAACGCGGCGGGTTGCCGCTGGCGGCGACGCCCGCCGGTGTCCCGGTGGACAGGACCATGCCCGGCTCGAGGGTGAACGCGGTGGAGAGATGCTCGATCATCTCCGCGCAGGAGAAGATCATGTCGGAGGTGGCCCCGTCCTGGCGCACCTCCTCGTTGACCCAGGTCCGGATGCGCAGCTGCTGGGGATCGGCGATCTCGTCCGCCGTGACCAGCCACGGCCCGGTGGGACCATGGGTGTCGAAGCCCTTGCCCATCATCATGGTGGGCGCTCGCCGTTGCCAGTCCCGCACGCTGACGTCGTTCACCACCACGAAGCCGGCCACCATCTCGAGCGCCCGGTCGGCGGTGACGTGGCGGCATCGGGTGCCGATGACCATGCCCAGCTCACCCTCGTAGTCGACCTGGTCGGACACCCCGGGCACCTCGATGGCAGCATCGGGCCCGATCACACAGGTGGGCTGCTTGGCGAACCAGGTCTGGTGCTCGGGTCGGTGCTGTCCCAGTTCGCGAATGTGGTCCTCGTAGTTCCGGGCAATGGCCAGGAACGACGGCGGACGGGGCACCGGCGCCAACAGGTCCAGGTCGACCAGGGGCAGCCGACGGGCTCCCCCCACAACGGCAGCCCGGGCCCCTTCCAGTGCGGCCGGACCCAGGGACAGCAGGGCAACCATGTCACCGGGCAGGCCCACGGCGGGGTCGGTGAGGTCGACGACCTCGTCGCCGTGGACGACGCCGGTCCGAACGACACGGTCGGAACCAAAGCTGACGAGTCGCACCCCCCGACCGTAGGGGACGCGAGGCCCACCCGCCGGCCATGGTCCCCGTGTCTCCCTCGGGTACCACCCGCTGGGGCGAGCGCTGTCCAGTCAGGCCCCAGCTACATTGGTGGGGCCCCGGCGGCGTCGTGCTCACCGACCACCCGACCCGATCGAAGGAAGTCGCCATCTCCTCCTCACTGGATACCGCCACCACCCTTCGGTGCTCGGAATGGACCCACCAACACCACGTTGACCCCATCGGCACGGCCGGGACCTACGCCGGCTATCTACTGGTGGAGTGGCCCCTGCCCTGGCCCCACGATCTGAGCGAGGAGCCCGAACTGGCGCCGCTGGTCTCCGCCTTGGCCGGGACCGGGATCCGCCTCCAAGGGCTGGTCGCCACCTGGACCCATGGAACCGAGCGGCACGCCATCCTGTACCACCGACCGACCGATGCATCGGAGGGCTTTGCCCAGTTCGAGCGACGCGAGGTCATTGCCCCCTTGGACCACCTGGTGGCCTCCGCCCTCGAGCTCCTGGAAAGCCGGGGAACTCCCGCCGACCCCGCTCCGTCGGGGCCGACCGACATCCTCATCTGTGGCCATGGCCGACGAGACCGCTGCTGTGGGACCCTCGGCACCTCGCTCGCTCTGCAGCTGGCCGCGGGTGAGATCGGGGGAGACAACACCCGCCTGTGGCGCACCAGCCATACCGGTGGGCACCGGTTCGCTCCGACCATGATCGTGCTGCCCGAAGCCACGGTGTGGGCCTTCGCCGACGCCGACATGGTCGAGCGCATCCTTCGACGGGATGGGGGGCTGGACGATCTGGTCACCCGCTATCGCGGCTGCTCGGGCCTGAGCTCGCCTGGCCTCCAGGCGCTCGAACGGGCGGTGCTGGCCGAGACGGGCTGGCCCCTGCTGTCCTCGCGTCGCAGCGGGACCGAGCACCCCGATGGGTCGGTGTCGCTCCACGTCGAGGGTCCTGGCTCCAGCGCCACCTGGGAGGCGACGGTGCGCAGGGGACGAGTGCTCCCGGTGCCGGTCTGTGGTCGCCCCATCGACGAGGCCACGAAATCGGAGACTGAGCTGATCGTCGACGGGATCCGCCGGATCGACTCGGCCTGAGCGGTTGCCCTAACCGTTCCGGGGAAGCTCGCGGAACGGCGTGTTCCGGTCGTTGCTCGGTTCCCGGGGGAGGCCGAGCACCCGTTCACCGATGATGTTGTGCTGGATCTCGTCTGTCCCGCCGTAGATGGAGGGCCCCTGGGCGAACAGCGCAGCCTCGGTGACCCCGACGGCCATCAGGTTGCCGTCGCGCTCGGCCAACGCCTGGGCCTCTGACGGCTGGTACCCGTGCAGCATGCCCCGCGCCCCCAGAATCTGGAGCCCGAGGTCGCGGGTGCGCCGGAGGATGTCGCTCATGGACAGCTTGGCGATATTGCCCAGTCCGGGCACCGAGCCGCCCCGACCGGCCAAGGCTTTTTGCCGGAGGCGGGTGTACTTGGCTATCTCGTTCAGCGAGAACAGGCGCACGAGGTCCTGGCGCACCGTGGCCTCGGCGATGGTTCCGTTGGCCCTGGCCAGTTCGATGAGGGTCTCGTAGCCGACAAAGCCCATGCCGCCCCCACCGGCTCGCCGGCCTCGCTTCTCGGTGAAGTCTCCGGCCCGCCGGTCCAGGTCGCCGGTGACCGAACCGGGCCCAGCCAGCCCGCCCGCCGCCGATCCCCCGCCGGCACCCAGCCCGGACCGCTCGAAACCGAGGGTGGTGTTGGCCACGGCCCAACCGTTGTTGACGCCCCCGATGGCCGCGTCGTCGTCCACGACGACGTCGGTCAGGAACACCTCGTTGAACAGGGCCCGACCCGTCATCTCCCGCAGGGGCCGGACCTCGACGCCGGGTTGGTGCATGTCGACGGCGAAGTAGGTGATCCCCTGATGCTTGGGCACATCAGGATCGGTCCGGGCCAGGAGCATGCCCAGATCGGCCGTGGTTCCCGTCGACGTCCACACCTTTTGGCCGTTGACGATCCACTGGTCGCCGTCTCGCACCGCCGAGGTGGACAGGCCGGCCAGGTCCGACCCGGCGCCGGGCTCGCTGAACAGCTGGCACCACGCCTTCTGCCCGGTCACGATGTCCCGCAGGTAGCGGTCCCGCTGCTCGTCGGTCCCCTGGACGGCAATGGTTGGACCGGCCAGTAGGAGGCCCAGGCCCCCCGGAGCGCCCAGGGCGCCGAACTCGGCGATGATCTGCTGGGCCCGGACGGCCTCGGACGGCGACATGTCCTGCCCGTACCACTTGGCCGGCCAGCTGGGAGCGGCCCACCCGGCCGTGCCCAGGCGCTCCCACCACTGCGCCACCGTGCTCTCGGGATCCCAGTTCTCCTTGAGCCAGGCCCCCAGCTCAGTCTCGAGCCCTGTCTCGCCCCGTTCGTTGCTCTCAGCCATAGTCGCTCCCACCCGGTTCAGTCGGTTACGTCAGCATGGTGCTCGGGGCCGGCACGGCCCGGCCGGACCTGCCACCGCCCGACAGGACGAGGATACTCATGCCCCATCAGGCGGGCGTCGTCGTTCCCACTGCTCGCGGGTGAGACGCCAGATGTCGTGGGGTGCCTCGGAGAAGTGGGGCAGGACCCGGCTCTCGGTCAGGGAGAAGCCCAACCGGGTTGCCACCGCGGCCGAGCGCTCGTTCTCGGCCAGGATCACCGAACACACCTGGTCGGCCCCGACATGATCGAAGGCGTAGGCGATGGACCGTTCGCCGGCCTCGGTGGCGAATCCTCGCCCCCACCGGCCCGGATCGAGCGTCCAGCCGACCTCGATGCCCGGCCAACCGGGCAGTTCCGGTCGGTTGAGACCGGCCCGACCGATCAGGCTCCCCGTCCCAGTCTCGACCACGGCCCACTGTCCCGTCCCTCGGAGCGCCCATTGACCGCGCCAGTGGGCCATGCCCCGCCAGGCATCGGCCCGGGAGTAGTCGTCGGGAAGGTGCAGGGCGCGCCGCACCTCGGCCGACATCATGATTGCCGCGTAGGCGTCGAGGTCGGAGTCCTCGAACGGGCGCAGCAGCAGCCGTTCGGTATGGAGCGTCGGGCAGTCGGGCGTCGCTGCCCCTTCAGACCATGGTGGTGTCGATGGCCACGCCCGACCGGAGCATCCGGGTCACCGGTGTCCGGTCGGCGATCTCGGCCAATCGGGCTGTCTGTTCCGGGTCAAGGTCGGCAGCCACGCGAACCTGTCGTTCGATCCGCTGTCGGGCCGTGCTCCCCTCGCCGGTCTGGACCAACCTCGCCCGGACTCGGAGCGCACCGAGCTCCCACCCCTTACGGTCGGCATAGAGGCGCAACGTGGCTGTCGTGCACTGGGCCAAGCCCAACAGGACCAGTTGAAACGGGTTGAAGCCCTCGTCGCGGCCCCCGACGCTCCGGCCCTCGTCGACCACCAGACGGTGGATCCCGGCCCGTCCCTCGCCCCCCAGCCCCGATGCGCTGTCCACCACCGCCGAGGCCAGTACCTGCTCTGCGTCCACCTCAACCTGGTTGTTCGGGATCTCGGTCATCGTTTCCTCAGGGTAGCGAGATGGCCGGGCTGGAGCGCCACCACCGGCAGGTCCGGTGGGCACGCCCGTGCCGACGGCCCTCGCCGCACGGGCGTAACAGGAGCGTAAAGATCCCGCTCCCTGCCGTAACGAGGGCGGAAAACGATCCTCTGGATCAGCCCGACGGCGCGACAGTACTGTTATGAGACCGATGTGGCGCTCCCGAATCCTGGGCGCGGTGGCCATTGGAGCCCCGGTCATCGTTGCCGCGCTGTTGATCCCCGGCCGTGGCCACCTCAACGCCGGTAACAACGCTCTGGTCCTGGTTCTGGCCGTGGTGGCCGTGGCGGCCAACGGGAGCCGGCTGGCCGCCGCCGTTGCCGCCATCGCCGCGGCCATATCCTTCGATCTCTTCCTGACCACTCCCTACTACTCGCTGCGGATCGCACACCGGGACGATGTCATCACCGACGCCTTGCTCCTCGTCGTCGGCCTGGTGGTCGGCGACCTGGCCGCTCGGGGCCGGGCCCACCGGGCCCGCTCCTCGCTCCGCGGGAGCGAAGTGGAGAGCATGCACGCCATGACCGAGCTGGTGGCCGAGGGCGAGGACCCCGAGTTCATCACCGCTGTGGCCGCCACCGAGCTGCGCGACCTCCTGCAGCTGCGCGAGTGCCGGTTCTCCCCTGCCCTTACCGTGCCCTCCACCGCGCACGTGACCCCGAACGGAGCGGTGCTCATCGGGACCGTCCCGTGGGCCACCGGGAAATTCGGCCTCCCCACCAACGAGGTCGATCTTCCCGTTCGCAACCAGGGGTTCGTCCGCGGACACTTCCTGTTGACGCCGAAGCCGGTCGTCCCCGTCACCGACGAGGAGCTGCGGGTGGCCGTGGCCATCGCCGACCAGGTCGGCGCGGCGGTATCCGGCTCGACCGTGTCGACCGAGTGAGCCGTAGCGTCGAGCGGGTTGCGCCTGCCTCCCTCCCGTAACTGACAGTGGCTCGCATCGTGCGTAGCCGGGAGTGATGAGGGACAATCGACACCATGGCTGGGCCCGACGATGA
>DATMMO010000453.1:0-26539 GCA_035569695.1 Acidimicrobiales bacterium
CAGCGCGGGCGCTCGGCCATGGACCGGCTCTTGTCCCCGCAGTCGATCGTCATGATCGGTGCGTCCAACAAGGTGGCCAACATCGGCGGGCACGTCTTCGCCAACCTGGTTCGGGCCTTCGACGGTCCGGTCAGGCCGGTGACGTCCCGGGACGAGACGGTGCAGGGCGTGGCCGCCTATAAATCGGTGCTGGACCTGCCCGATCCGGTCGACCTGGCCGTGGTGGCCGTTCCCGCCCGGCACGTACCCGGTGCCCTGCAAGAGTGCGCCGACCGGGGCGTCGGTGGCGCCGCCGTCATCACCGCCGGGTTCGCCGAGGCGGGCGAGGAAGGCGTCGCCCTGCAGAACCAGATGACCGACGTGGTGGCCCGCACCGGGTTGCGGGTCATCGGGCCCAACTGCATGGGCTTCATGAACCTGTGGGGCGGCGTGATGGCCAACTTCGCCCTGCCCCCGACCGTCCCGCTGCCCCCGCCCGGTCCCGTGGCCCTGGTGTCCCAGAGCGGGGGATTCGGGTCGTACATCACCACCAAGGCCATGCTGGCCGGCCTCAAGCTCGGTTGGTTCGTCAGTACCGGCAACGAGTCCGACGTCAACATCGCCGCCGTGCTCCGCTACCTGGTCGACCGGGACGAGACCAAGGTGTTAATGGTGTTCGCCGAAACCCTGCGCGATCCCGACGTCTTCGTCGACGCCGCCTGTCGCGCCGCCGAGCTGGACAAGCCCATCGTCCTGTTGAAGGCCGGTCGCTCCGATGCCGCGGCCAAAGCGGCCATGAGCCACACCGCCTCGATCGTCGGGTCGGCCGACGTGCTCGACGCCGTCTGCCGCCAGTACGGGGTGTTCGTGGTCTCCACCATGGAGGAGATGCTCGACCTCGGCACCATCTTCCAGGACGGGCGCCGGGTGACGTCCCGGGGGGTGGGCATCATGACCTCCTCGGGCGGAGCCGGTGTGCTCTTGGCCGACGCCGCCTCGGCCCAGGGCCTCGAGGTTCCCGAGATCCCTGCCGATGAGCAGGAAGCCATGATGGCCCTGATGCCCGAACCGTTCTACGGCAGCTTGACCAACCCGGTGGACACCACCGCCCAAGTGGTGGCCATGCCCGAGAGCTTCGCCAAGGTGCTCCACGCCGTGGGGGAGTCCCGTGTCGTCGACATGGTGGCCCCGGTCATCTGGGCTGTTCCCGGCCCCCAGACCGACTCGGTCATCGAGTTCTACCAAGGAACCGACAAGCCGGTGGCCCTGACCTCGACCGCCTGGTTGGACGAGCTGCAAGTGGTGGGCATACCCACTTACACCGACCCCCATCGGGCCATGCACGCCTTGGGGGCGGTGGCCGACCTATCGCTGCGGACGCTGGACATCGTGGACCGCTCGGCGTGGCACCCGAACCCAGAGCGCGTGGCCAAGGCCCGTGAGCTGCTGGCCCGGCACGCCGGGCATCGCTCGCTGCTCGAGTCGACCAGCAAGGAGCTCCTCGCCCTCTACGGGATCCCCGTGACCGAGGAGGTGCTGGTGGAGTCGCCCGACGAGGCGGTGGGCGCGGCCGAGAAGATCGACGGGCCGGTGGCCTTGAAGGTGATGTCCTACGACCTCCCTCACAAGACCGAGTACGGCGCCATCCGCCTCGGCCTCCGCGGGGCCGATGCCGTGCGCATCGGCTTCGAGGAGATGGTGGCCGAGGTGGCCGCCAAGGCGCCCGACGCTGCTCGCCAAGGGGTGCTGGTCCAGCAGATGGTCCCCGCCCGCTTCGAGCTCACGGCCGGCATCCACGACGACCCGGTGTTCGGTCCCACCGTCGTCCTGGGCCTGGGGGGCATCCTCATCGAGATACTGAGCGAGACGGCCATGCTCCGGCCGCCGTTCACGTTCCCGACCGCCCAGCAGGCGCTGGCCGGGCTGCTCGGGGGGCGCCTGGTGGAAGGGGGTCGCGGTCTGAGCGACACCGAGCAACAGGCGGTGGGCTCCATCATGGTGGCCCTGGGCCAGCTGGCCCTGGAAGTGCCCGAGGTGACCGAGGTCGACGTCAACCCCATCCGGGTGGCCGATGGCGCCGTGTGCGCGGCCGACGCCCTGGTGGTCGTGGGCCAGCAGCCATGAGTGTCGAGTCCGAACTGGCCGCCGCTGTCCAGCTGGTCACCGACGAGCTGGCCCTGCAGCGGGTCATGGTCAACTACGCCCGGGGGATCGACCGGCGCAACTGGGACCTGGTCCGGTCGTGCTTCACCGCCGACGCCTTCGTCCACGGGACCTCGTTCGAGGGCGCCCTCGACACGTACCTCGACATCCTCCGCCCCGGGGTGGAGCACTTCCCGGCCACCCAGCACTTCATCGGGAACCAGCTCCGGGAGCTCAACGGGGACAAGGGGTTCACCGAGACCTACCTGATCGCCCGGCACTTCGCCGACGCCGCCGGCGAGATCGACTCGCTCATCACCGGGGTGCGCTACGAGGACCAGCTGGTCCGCCGGGGTGAGGGCTGGGCCATCGAGCGGCGCGACGTGTTCATGGTGTGGAAGCGGGTGGGAGAGCCGGTACCGACCAGCTAGTCCATGGCCGTCAGGCGATGGTCAGGCCACCGTCACCCGACACCACCGTTACCAGCCTTCGATGGGGGCGATGCCCAACTGCTCGATGAGATCGAGGAGCGGGGGGATCCGATCGGGATCCAGGGGCAACTGGGGGAGGCGCGGCGACCCGCCGGGCAGTCCCAGGGCGCCCAGTGCCGCCTTGGTGGCCCGGATCCCACCCGCGCCGTACAGGGCCATCGACAACCGCAGGAGCTTCCCGTACCAGTCGGCCAAGCGGCGGGCGTCGTTGTCCCGGTAGGCGTCGATCACCCCGACGCACAGCTGGGGGGCCAGGTTCCCCTCCGAGCTGAGATAACCGTTGGCCCCCAGCGAGAGGGCGGTGAGACCCAGCTGCGGGCCACCGACATGGATCTCGAGCCGGTGGCCCAGCGCGTCGATCATGGCCGTCAGGTAGCCGAGATCCTGGTGGCTGCAGTTGATGCCGATCAGGTGGTCGAAGCGGTTGGCGAACTCGGTGAGCATGGGGACAGGGACCCTGTACCCCACCGATTGATGGGTGGACAGCACCACGGGCGTGGTGGAGGCGCTGAGCACGTCGTCGAAGTACCGGTGGATCTCGTCTTGCGTCGGGCGGTGGCCGTGGCCCTGGTCGAGCGAGTAGATCTGCACGGCATCGACCCCGATGTCGGACGCCATCTCGATGAACTCGATCATGTGGTCCGAGGTCCGGGGCTCCACGCCCATGGCCCGCACGGGAACGGTGCCCTTCAGCTCCTCGACGCTTATGGCCAGCAGTCGCCGGGTTTCGGCCTCGGAGAGCACGTACCCCTCGCCACTCCCGCCGCCGCCCGCGTACACCCCGATGCCCGCCGCGGCCATGCGCCGCAGGTGATCTCGGACGGCCCGTTCGTCGAAGGCGCCCTCCGCGGTGAACGGGGTGATGGCGATGACGAAGGCGCTGGCTCGGTCAGGGTCGACCCCGCCATTGCGGTTGGAAGGCAAAGCTCAGGCTTTCCCGGCGCTTCCGAACTTGAAGATCCGCTGGGCGTTGCCGGCCAGGATGGCGTGGCGCTCGTCAGCGGGAATGCCCTGGAACGTGGCGTTGATGGTCTTCCACGAGAACGGCCAGTCGGTGGTGATGTGGGGATAGTCGCTCGACCACAGCATCCGGTCGACGCCGATGGTGTGGCGGCTCTGGACGGCAAAGGGATCGGTGATGAAGGCAGCCGGGAAGAACTCGTGCATGTACAGGCTGGGCATGCGGGTCAGCTTGGCGTCCTTGAGCGACGCCTTGCGGTGGCGCGCAAAGTTGTCGTCCGCCTGGCTCTCGAAGTAGGGGATCCACCCGCAATCCACCTCGATGAAGGGGACCCGGATGTTCGGGAAACGGTCCAGGACCCCGCCGAAGATGAACTGGAGCATGCGCAGCGGGGCATCGTAGAAGTGCCCGGTGCCGGGCAGGGACTGGGCCTGCTGGCGGCGCATCCGGCCGCTGACCAGCCCGACATGGATGGAGACGGGCAGGCCCGACGCCTCGATGGCCTCCCACACGGCATCGTCCTCGGGCTCGATCGACAGTTCACCGTTCGGGTACCGCTGCATGAGGAAGGAGACGAAGCCGGGCAGGGAGGACACCCGCTCGATCTCCTTGAGGCATCCCTCCACCCCCCGGTTGGGCAGCAGTGCCGTTCCCCCCAACCGCTCGGGGGCGGTGGCGCAGAATTCGGACATGAAGTCGTTGTAGGCCCGGATCATGTCGTGATGAAGGTCGACGTCCTCGCAGCCGGCCACGAAATTCCTCGGGTAATTGGAACCGAAGATCAGCTCGGCGTCCACCCCGTCCTCGGCCATCTCGCGCACCCGAGCCAGGGGGTCGTAGCTTCCGGGATTGATGTCCTCGTACCGGCACCACGGGCCCATGTCGGCCGGATCCCGTCCGGCCGTCGCCCCCCAGCTGAAGGGGAGGGATATGTCGTCGTGCCCGGGGAAGACCCAGGCGTCGCCCTCGGGCAGGCTCTCCACTCGGGGCACGAGGTCCCGGTGCTTGGTGGCCACCCGGGAGGTCCAGACGTCCCGGGGCTCATTTAGGTGACCGTCCGCCGATATGAGCTTGTAGGCCACCGCTTCGGCAGGCATGACACCCTCCCCCCGGGGCCAATGCCCCCCCACACGTGAGGCGACCTAAACGGGCTATCCACCTCAATCACTTATATGAATGCCATCTAAACAGGGCCCAGAGCGAGCAGTCAAGCGGGCTAGGGCCCCGAGGCAAAACAGGCGGTGAGCCCAGACCCGGTCAGCGATCGCTCGTGAGCACCAGGGCGGAGCCGTCCATCATGGCCCCCGAGGTCACCACGCAGACCTCGTGGGCGGGCGCCTGCCGACTGCCGCCGCGCCCCTGGACCTGCAGGGCCGCCTCGGCCACAGTGTTCATCCCGTGGAGGTAGCCCTCGGACAGGAGCCCCCCGTGGGTATTGAGGGGTAGGGAGCCGTCCAGGCGGGTGTTGCCCCCGCGGACGAACGACCCCGACTGTCCCCGTTCGACCAGGCCCAGCCCCTCCAGCCCGATGAGCACGGTGGAGGAGAAGCAGTCGTAGATCTCGGCGCACTGCACGTCTCCCGGTCCGATGCCGGCCCGTCCGAACAGGCCCTCGGCCAGGTGCGAGGTGTAGTTCCGGCTGTAGTCGGACCAGAGCAGGTGGTCGCCGATGTCGACCCCAGGCTGGGGACCGGCCCGGTACGCGCCCGAGGCGATGACCGCGGGCGGTTGACGGAGGTCGCGCGCCCGATCGAGCGAGGTGACCAGCACGGCGCAGGCGCCGTCCACCTCCACCGTGCAGTCGTCGGCCCGGAAGGGGTCGACCACCATGGGCGAGGCCAGGTACTGGTCGAGATCGAGGGGTCGCCGCCGGACCGCCCGTTCATTGTCCATGGCGTAGCGGCGTTGGTTGAGTACCACCCCGGCCAGGTCGGCTTCTCCCTGGCCCGTCTCGTAGAGGAACCGCTGGCCCCACATGGCCACGTACATGAGATAGGCGTCGTAGCCGATGGGGTACCGGAACTGGCCCCCCATCCCGGCGAAGCGCATGGTGCCCACCCGCGCCGCCGACCGGCCGTTCATGGCCCGGAAGACCAGGATGGCGTCGGCCGCGCCGGCATCGATGAGGGTGGCGGCCAGCCAGACCAGATAGCACGGCGCCTGCCCACCCAGGTCGATGTCGAGGGCCACCTTCAGCTCCGGAATGGCCAAGCACGTGGCCACGGCCTGGCCGGGCACCGAGTCGTGCATCACCATGAAGCTAGCGATGCCGTCGACCTCCCGGGCAGCCAGGCCGGCGTCATCCAGCGCGCTCGAACAGGCCTCGGTGGCCAGGTCGAGCACCGATCGCTCGGACTCCTTGGTGAACGGGGTATAGCCCACCCCGGCGATGGCGGCAGTCATCGTCTCCTCACGGCTCGGGAGCGGGTACGAACACCAGCTCCGTCCACCGGCCATGGTCGACAAAGCTTGCGCCCACTGGCATGCCGATGGCCACGGACTCCTGGGGCTCTATCCGCCCGAACATCCGGCAGCCGTCGTCGAGCTCGACGGTGGCCACCACGTACGGCGGGGCCACCACGGGTGCATCGCTCAGCGGTCGATGGACCCGGACCCACGAGTACACCGTGCCCGAACCGGCGGTGACCTGGTCGGCTACCCGGCGACCGCCACAGCGTGGACAGCTGGGGAGGTGGGGGAAGAAGTTGCGCCGACAGTCCAGACAGCGCCCGACCACGACCTCTCGCCGTCGGAGGCCGTCCCAGAAGGCGGTGCTGTGGAGATCGCTGTCGGGCGGGATGGCCATGGTCCGCAACCGCCGCGCCCGAGCGTCGTACGCCGAAGGACCCATTCAGGACGGGGGACTACCGACGTTGCCCAGGTCGCCACCGACCAACCCGGCGATCACCGTGCGACTGTACGAGAACGGGTAGGCGGCCGCCGGCCGCTCCAGCAAGTGCCGGTGGGCCACCGCCTCGGCCCCCTGATCGTCGCCGGCGGCGATCCGCTCCAACAGAGCCTCATGGTCCTCCAGGCTCTGTTGGCGGAAAGTGAGGTCCTTGAACAGCGGCGAGGGCTCGCTTTGGCCCGCCAACAGGGCCCGCACCTGGGCTGACCACAGGGACTCGAGCGTCCCCACCACCAAGATCATGGTCTCGTTCCCACAACTGTTGACCATCTCCTCGTGGAAATGGCGGGCCGAGGCCATGTAGGCGGCCGGATCGTCGATGACAGCTCTGCTCTCGTCGAGGACGGCCCGGAGCCGGGGAACGACCGTGCGATCCCGATCGGGTCGGCGGGCACACTCGGCTGCGCACGGGATCTCCAGCTGGACCAGCGCATGGGAGACATCGCCGAGGGATACCGCCGATGCCTGCATGACCAGCGCCAGCATGTAAGCCACCTTCTCCACCTTGGGCTGGAGGACGATGGCACCGCCGACATTTCCCCGTTGCACGGTGACCAGACCTTCGGTCTCCAGTATCCGGAGCGCCTCGCGGATCGACGGCGGGCTCACGCCGAATTCATCCAGGAGATCTTCTTGTTTGGGCAGGCTGGCCCCGTCGGCGAATTCGGAGGCCAGGATCCGGTCCCGGAGATTGACGGCAATGAGCTCGGCCAGCCGGGGCTGCTTCAGTTGGAATTGTCTCGGTGCCTTCATGGTCACCCTCGGTCGGACGCCGGTCTGGAGGGGCGACGGGCTGACGCCCCTGGCCTCGGGATCACTATTCCATGGCCGTAACATCATGGTCAAGATAAACCTTGCTGTTATTGAAATGATTAGCGTCGCTCATGTCGGTGTCCTTATACTCCGGTGATCGACCGCACCGATGACGACTCGTCGACAGGGGGACGCGTGCGCGCACATTGGGTGGCCCCTCAGGACGCGGTGACCCCACCGGCCACCCGGCAGGGCTACCTCGACCAGGGACTGTGGGACGAGGCCACCCTGGCCGGCCGGGTGGCCCACCATGCAGAGGCCAGCCCGATGCCATCGCCGTGGTCGACGGCGCCGGTCGGCACAGCTATGACCGCCTCTGCTCGACGGGGAAGATCACCAAGCACGAGATCGTGCGGACCCTCATGCAGGCCGAGAGCAAGTAGCAAGAAGGAGAACCGGTGGCCACCACGCCGCGTGTGCTGACAGAACGACTGACCCTCGGGAAGCGAACGGCGGTGGCCGGGGTGCTGCGGCTCAACCGGCCCGATCAACTGAACCCCATCGACGCTCGGAGCCTCGACGAGCTCGACGCCGCGGTGACCGAGCTGGTCGAGGACCGACGGGTGCGGGCCATCCTCATCACCGGGGAGGGCCGGGCGTTCAGCGCCGGGGGCGACCTCAAGGCGTACATGACCCTCCAGCGCGATCCCGTCCGGTTCCCCCAGTTCGTGGGCGAGCTCCATCGGGTCTTCGGTCGGCTGCGGGGCCTGCCCGTCCCGGTGGTGGCCCTGGTGAACGGGGTGACCGCCGCCGGCGGCCTCGAGCTCCTCCTCAACTGTGACTTCGCTATCGCCGCTGCCGCGGCTCGGATCGGCGATGGGCACCTCAACTTCGGGCAGATGGGTGGGGGAGGTGTGCTCACCCTTTTACCCCGGGCTATCGGCCGGGCCCGGGCCGCCGAGCTCATGCTCAGCGGTCGCTTCCTCGATGCCGACGAGGCGGTGGCGTGGGGGTTGGTCAGCCGGGTGGTGGCCGACGAGGACCTCCTTGACGCCGGGTTGGACTTCGCCCGTCAGGTGGCCGAGAAGAGCCCGTTGGCCGTGGCCAACGCCAAGCAGGTGATGCACGACGTGTGGTCGGAGAACGGAAGCGTGGCCGCCGGGCTCGACTACGAGCTGGCCCGCGACATCTACTACTGCCTGACGTCGGTGGACGCCCCCGAGGGCCTGGCCGCCTTCGCCGAGAAGCGCCGCCCCCGTTATCGGAGACGTTGAGGGCAACGCCGGGGGCTCCCGTCAGCGGAGGTGGGCCAGCACCTTGTCGGCGAAGAGGTGCAGTCCCTCCCAACCGATGTCGGGATCGAGCCCTCCGACCAGCGGCTTGAAGGCCAAGGTGTCCTCGGCCGCCGCGATGGTCAGGCACTCCTCGGGTGTGACCACCCGGTAGGGACCGGTGCGTCGCAGCTCGTCGGGACCGGGGCTGGCGTTGAACGCGCCCCTGCGACCCCCGATCCACGCCGCGTACTCGTTGTTGTCGTGCATGGCGTGGGGGGCGATCCGGGCCCAGTCCCGGTCGGGATCCTCGGACACGAAGAGATAGCTCCCCGAGCCGGCCCGAACCGAGGCGGGGGCCGGTTTGCCCAACGCGGTCAGCTCGTCCAGGTACAGGTCGTACAGCTTGGGCGAGAGGGGCTGGTAGTCGTCGGCGATCGCCGCCGCTCGGCGGGCGCTGGCCGGCGACGAGCCCCCCATGGCGATGAGGGGCCGTGGACGTTGCGCCGGTCGGGGGAGGACGCGAACGGTTCGGCCCCGGTACTCGAACGGTTCGCCCGTCCAGGCCGATTTGAGGGTGGCCACCGCCTCTTCCATCAGGGACGGACGCCGGCCCATGACCACGCCCAGTTGCTCGTATTCCTCGGGCCGGTAGCCCAGTCCCACCGTCAGTCGAAGCCGTCCCCCGCTGATCAGGTCGAGCACGGCCAGGTCCTCGGCCGCCCGCAGCGGGTGGTAGAGCGGGAGCAGCACCAGGGACAAGCGGATGAGCAGGTTCTGGGTGCTGCCGGCGATGGCCGCCCCCAGGATCATGGGCGAGGGAAGGTAGCCGTCGGTGGTGGCGTGGTGCTCGGTCAGGGTCACGCTGTCGAATCCCAACCGGTCGGCCCACGCGCACTGCGCCACCGCGGCCTGGTACAAGGCATCGGCCGGTGCCCCCGAGTCGGGGGCCCGCATGTCGTAGAGCAGGGTGAGGTGGTTCATCTCAGCCGATCATGACGCCGCCGGCGTCGGCATTGATGGACTGGCCGGTGATGGCGCTGGCCGCGTCGCTGGCCAGGAACAGGGCCAGCTCGGTGATCTCGTCGGGGGAGCTGATCTTTCGCAGGGGGACGTTGGCCACCCATTGTTCGCGCAGCTGCTGGGAGGTGATCCCCTGCTCGCCGGCGACTCGATCCAGATATCGCTGCAGGAGCTCGGTGTCGATCCCGCCGGGCACCAGGCAGTTGACCCGGATGCCGTGGGGACCGGCCTCCAACGCCGACACCTTGGTCAGGGTGCGCAACGCCGCCTTGGCCACCGAGTAGTGGCTCTTCCGGGGCAGGCCGTTCCAGCCGGCGGTGGACGAGAAATTGACGATCGAACCGGAGCGGCGTTCGAGCATGCTCTGGGCCAGTACCTCGCGGGTGCAGAGCATGGCCGCGGTGACGTCGACGGCGATGGTGTTGTTCCAGTTGTCGAGGGTCTGTTCCCAGATGAACAGGTCGGTTCCCGGTTGGGCCGCGTTGTTCAACAGGACGTCCACCCGGCCGAAGCGGTCGACCGCCTCGGCCACCAGGTTGCGCACCTGGTCCTCGTCGGTCACGTCGGTCGGCACCACCAGCACCGGGCCCGACACCTGCGAAGCGGTCTCCACCAGCAGCTCGGCCCGACGCCCGGCCAGGACCACGGGGGCCCCTCCGGCCGAGAAGCGTTCGGCCATGACCCGGCCCAGACCCTCCCCGGCACCGGTGATGATCGTTACCTTGTCCTCCACGGTGGCCATCGCCATTCCTTTCGTCCGATGCACCCGAACCGGTGCTGAGCGGCGCCTCGATGGCTGCCTCGTCTGGGATCGGTCAGATCCCGATCTTGGAGACGGTAGGGCTCTCAGGTGGGCCGGTGGGCGATGCCCTGGCCCAGGATCTGGCGCGCCTCGGGGGACCCGTCCAGGGCCCGGTTCACCCGGGTGACGGCGCGCCATCCCTCAGGGCGGCGGACGAACTCCCAACGATTCGACGAGGCCCGCCAGACGCGGAACCCGTCCCCGTCGCTGAGGTACACCCGGGAGTAGCCGGTGGCCACCGCGGTGTCGCCCTCCACCACCACGTGGGGCAGGGCCATGACGTGGGCACAGCCGTTGTTGATCAGCGATTGGTGCCCGTCGCCGGCCACCATGGCCCGGAGCTCCCCTCGCCCGTTGAGGGGTTGGGGGATGGTGTCGTAGGTCCCGTCCTCGGTCCAGATGGCGGCGGCCACGTCGCCGCTCCCGCTGTCCACCGCGGGTCCGTAGCTGCTGATGAGCTGATAGAGCTCCACTTGGTCCTCGAGGAGCGCGACGCGCTCCTCGAGACGGCGAACGGCTTCCTCGAGATCGCTCATGAGGCCCCCAATCATCCGGCCGATGGCCAACGCCACCATGCACCGCCCGGCCGGGCCGACGGCGCGCTCTGTCTGTTGACGGTGGTTTGACGGTCATGTTACAACGGGAGGCAGACCACCAACCGTTCGTTTGGGGATGGCGGTCGTGACCGCGGTGGGGAAGTACTGAGCGAGGGGGAATTCATGCGTGTTCGATCGTGGGTACGGGTGCGTCGTCCGGCCGTAGCGGTGATGGCTGTGGTCTCACTGCTACTCGGCGTGGTGGCCGTGGACGGAGCAGCACCGGCGGGGGCGGCGTCGACGGGGACGTACACCTTCTTGTACTCCGGTGACTTCACCGGGGCCACCATGGCCTACACCCAGGCCGAGGTCCTCGGGCTGAAGGTGGCGATCAAGCAGATCAATGCCAAGGGCGGCATCCAGGGGAAGAAGGTCGTTCTCGAGACCCAGAACGACCAGAACAATCCGACCACTGCGGTCAGCCTGCTCGAGCAGAAGCTCACCTCGGGCCAGAAGCCCGATGCCATGTACCCGGGCGGATCCAGTGAGGTCACCCAGGCCCTGTTGCCCATCCTGACCCGCGACAAGATCCTGGGCATCGACGCCACCAGCTCGAGCACGCTGAACAACCCCTCGAAGTACCCCTACTACTTCGGCGACTCGGAGCTCTCGGCCCAGACGGTGCCGCCGTACGTGGTCCAGGCCAAGGCCAAGGGCTACAAGAAGGTCGGGATGATCTACGGCAACGACGTCTCCGGCCAGGCCTCCATGCAGGGGTTCCAGACGGCCTTCCAGAAGGCGGGCATCACCTTCGTCTCGGCCAGCTTCCCCGACACGGCGGTGGACGTCACCCCCCAGCTCGAGCAGCTGAAGGCCCAGAACCCGGACATGGTCATCTTCTCCGGCTACGGAGTGCCCACCTTGTACATCCTGAAGGGCAGGGCCCAGATCAGCTGGGACGCCCCCTTCTACGCCGACCTGTTGTCCGGGGCCTTCCCCATCGTCCAGAACCTGCCGGCCAGCTCGTTGCATAACGTGTTCATCGAGACGACGAAGCCGTTCCTGGCCGGGAACCCGGCTTCCACCGGGAATCCGGTGCTCAACACGTTCGTGTCCGACGCCAAGTCGCTCGGCGGCCAGCAGGTGCTGAACAACATCGGGGCCGGCGTCACTGCCGTCGGCTACAACGCCCTGATCCTGATCAACTACGCGGCCAAGCAGGCCAAGTCGACGAACGGGGCCACGCTGGCCAAGACGCTCGAGAGTCTGAAGAAGGCCAACGCGCCGGTGCCCTGGCTGTCCTACGGGTCGAACAGCCAGTTCGGGAACTTCTACTACACGAGCAAGAACCACTACCCGAACGTGTTCCCCAGCGGATTCATCTTCGTGGGCCCGGGCACCTACAACAGCAACGGGCTCTTCGTACCGGGCACCGGGTCCTGAGGAACTTGCCGCTCATCCAGGCTGCAGGGCACCGCCACCGCTGATGACCACCTTGTGGTCGGGCCTGGCCGACGGTGCCCTGTACGCCCTGGTGGGCGTGGGCTACAACATCGTCCTCCTGGCGTCGGGCGTGTTCAACTTCGCCAACGCCCAGCTCATCATGCTGGGGACATACCTGGCCTATTTCGCCGCCGTCACCCTGAAGCTGCCGTTGGCGCCCACCGTCCTCATCGGGGCGGCCGCCGTGGCCCTGGTCGGGGTGGTCGAGGAACGGCTGGCCATCCGGCCGTTGATGGGTCGCCGAGACTCCCACGCCACCCTCATCACCAGCGTGGGTGTGGCCGTGGCCATCGACGGCATCGTGCTGCGGATCTGGGGCTCGCAACCCAAGGCGATCCCCGCCCCGCTGTCGACCAAGCCGCTCAACCTGTTGGGGGGCACCATCGAGCCGACGTCGCTCCTGCTCATCGTGCTCGTCATCGTGGTCGGTGTGGGGCTGCACATCCTGTCGAAGAAGACCATGATCGGCCTGGGCTCGCTGGCCTCGGCCGAGGACCGTGAGGCAGCCATGGCCCGCGGCGTCAACGTCCGGGCCCTGGCCATCGGGGCCTTCGCCCTGGCCGGGCTCATTGCCGGGGCCTTCGGCGTGGTGGTCGGTTCGGGGACGTACGCCAACCCGGGACTGGGGGACAACCTGGCCCTGTTCGGCTTCGTAGCCATCGCCATCGGCGGCTCGGGCAGCCAGATCGGCTCGCTCATCGGCGGGTTCGCCACCGGGATCATCTACGCCGAGGTGTCGCGGTACACCAACGCCGACTGGCCCCAGATCGTGGTCTTCGCCCTGTTCTTGCTCATCCTGTTGACCCGACCGCGCGGCCTGTTCGGTGGAGCCGTGGAGAGACAGGTCTAGTGGCGGCCACCACCGCCGTGTCACCGCCCGCCCTGCCGTGGCTGCGGTCCGCTCGGCCCTTGATGATGTTGGGGCTGGGGGTCGTGGTCCTGGTGGCCCCGTGGCTCGGGCTGGGGGACTACTGGTCGCGGCAATTCATCCTGATCGCCATCCTGGCCCTGGTGGTGAGCGGCCTCAACATCAGCCTCGGCTATGCCGGCGAGCTGGCCCTGGGCCAGGTGGCCCTGTACGCGGTGGGTGCCTACGTCACCGGGTACCTGGCCGTGAGCCACGGGGTCACCGACATCCTGCTCTGCCTCCTCGCCGCCATCGGCGGCGCCATCGTGGTGGGGTTCGTGTCGGGCATTCCCGGCTTGCGCCTGGGCGGTTGGTCCCTGGCCATGGTCACCTTCTTCCTCGTCATCATCATCCCCAACGTGCTCGATCTCCTGTCGTCACAGACCGGAGGGGCGCTGGGACTGTCGGGGATACCGGTCCCGACCATCTTCGGGGCCCAACTGGTGGGCGACGGCTTCTACGTCTTCGTCATCGCCGTCACCATCATCTGGTTCGCCATCTTCCGGAACCTCATCGGCTCCTCCCACGGCGACGCCTTCTTGGTGTTGAAGCAGAGCCCGATCCTGGCCGCCACCCTGGGCATCTCGGTCTACCGTCTCAAGCTCTTGGCCTACGTGGTCGGGGCCATCCCGGCCGGGATCGCCGGCGTCCTCTTCGCCTTCCTCTCCGCTTATATCTCCCCGTCGTCCTTCGCCTTCGCCCTGGCCTTTACCATCCTCACCGCCTCGGTGGTGGGCGGTTCCCAGTCCATCTACGGGGCCATCTTCGGCGCCGCCATCCTCCAGCTCGGCCCGGAGCGGATCGCCTCGTTCCAGAACTACTCCCTCATCGTCTACGGGGCCTTCCTGGTCGTGGCCGGCCTGGTGTTCTCCGACGGCATCGCCGGGCTCGTCCGATCGGGGCTGAGCCAGGCCCGCCGTCGGGGCTGGCTCTCGAGCGCGGCGCCGATCGACACCGTGGGCCCGATGGCCGAGTCCGACGTGGCCCTTGCCACCGCCGGCGATGACACCGCCGCCGTCATCGGCGACCTGGCCGGCGAGGCCCTGACCGTGACCGAGCTACGCAAGGATTTCGGTGGCCTCACCGCCGTCGACGACGTGACGCTCGAGGCCGTCCCCGGCGAGGTGACGGCACTGATCGGGCCCAATGGGTCGGGCAAGACCACGCTGCTCAACTTGGTGTGTGGCTTCTACAAGCCCACGTCCGGATCGGTTCGTCTGGGCCCGGTGGAGCTGGGCGGACTGGCCCCGTACCGGTCGGCCCGGGCCGGGGTGGCCCGGACGTTCCAGACGCCGCTCATCCCCAAGGGCATGCGGGCGCGCGCCTTCGTGGCCACCGGGCGCTACGTGAGCCACCGGGTGTCCATGCCCGCCTCCATTCTCCGTCTGCCCTCGTTCTGGCGCGGCTCGCGCGCCTCGGACGCCGAGGCCCTTCGCCTGTTGGCTCTGCTCGGCATCGCCCGTGTCGCCGACTCGGAGGTGGCCTCGCTCCCCCTGGGCACCCGCCGCCTGGTCGAGGTGGCCCGGGCGCTGGCCGCCGAACCGAAGGTGTTCCTGTTCGACGAGGTGGGATCGGGCCTGGACGAGGAGGACATCCACCGACTGGAAGAGGCCATCGAGCTCATCCGTCGGGCCGGGGGAACGGTGGTCCTGGTGGAACACAACTTCCCCCTGGTCCTCAAGATCGCCGACCGGATCCATGTCCTGAGCCAGGGAGCGCTGATCGCCTCGGGCACCCCGGCGGAGATCCAGGCCAATCGTCGGGTCCTCGAGGAGTACACGGGATCGAGCGAGACGGTCGACACCATCGAGGAGCTGGAGCGGTCCGATGCCGTCCCCGGGCCGCCGCCGGCCGAGCCACGATGATGCTGACGGTCGACTCCGTCGCCGGCGGGTACGGGGACATCCAGGTCCTGTGGGGGGTCTCGGCCTCGGTCGAGGCCGGGCACGTGACCGTCATCCTGGGCCGGAACGGGGCGGGCAAGACGTCGCTCCTGAACGCAGTGGCCGGCTTCTTGCCCACGGTGCGGTCCGGGCAGGTCCGCCTGGGTGACCTCGAGCTGGGCCGCCTCACCCCCTTCGAACGGGTACGGGCCGGGTTGGCCTATGTGCAAGAGGGCAAGCGGGTGTTCCATCGGCGGACGGTGGAGGAGAACCTCCTCCTCGGGGGGTACACGGTGAAGCGCCCGTTCCTGCGCAGGGGGCAGCGCCTCCAGACCGCGCTCGACCGCGCCTACGAGCGGTTCCCCATATTGGCCGATCGCAGGAAGATGGTCGCCGGCCGGCTCTCGGGGGGCCAACAGCAGATGCTGGCCATCGCCCAGGCTCTCATCCCCGAGCCCACCGCGGTCATGCTGGACGAGCCGTCGGCCGGGCTGGCACCGGCCATCGCCAAAGAGGTGTTCGCCATGGTGGAGGGTCTGAAACGAGAGGGCCTGGCCGTGCTGCTGGTGGAGCAGGTGGTCGACAATGCCCTGGCCATTGCCGACGACGTCATCGTCATCGAGGCCGGGCGGGTGGCCGCCTCGGGCCCGGTGTCCGATTTCGACGACACGGCCATGGTTCGCGATCTGTACCTGGGCCGCGGCAGCGCGGGACTGCGCCAGGCTCCCGACCCCTCGGACCGGTGACGTCCGGTCGGGGATCAGGCTTTCTGGGGGTCGGCCCGCACCCGTCGGCGGGCGAACAGCCACGGGCCGGCGCCCTCTCGCCGGTAGGTGTCGCGATAGCGACCCCAGCGCCAGAGCCCGTGGTCGCTGATGACGAACCAGTAGGCCGCTCCGGTGGCCGCCGACTGGCTCTCGAACTGGATGGTGAGGTTGGACACATTGTGGCGCATGTAGGTCTGTCCCGCCTCGCCCCCGTGGTCCTCGGCCAGGCCCCCGAGCAAGCCGGCGATGGCGGTCCGGCCCTGCAGCGGCTCCGGCGCGGTATCGGTCTCGAAGATGGCGTCGGGCTCGAACAGGGCCACCAGTTCGTCGATCTTCCCGCTGTCTCCCAGGTGCGTGTACCGAGCCACGAGCTCGCGTATCTCCTCGCGCGCCGCCGTTTCCCATGGTTCCATGTCGATCATCCTCTCGTGGTTGCGTGGTCATGATCGCGTAGCGCCGAGATCGATGCCCCTCTCCAGACCCCACCGAAAGGACCACCCGTGCCCCACGACGTCGAGTTCATGTCCGAAGGCGCCACCCTCCGGGGTTGGCTGACCGAGCCCGTCGGCCCCGGCCCCCATCCCGCCGTCGTGGTGACAGGGGGATTCGGCGGGGTGAAGGAGGTCTTCCTCCATCACAACTACCCCCAGGTCTTCGCCGACGCCGGTTTCATGGTCCTGAACTACGACCACATCAACTGCGGGACCAGCGACGGGACGCCCCGGCAGGAGCTGGACCCGATCAAGCAACAACGCGGCTACAAGGACGCCATCACCTTTCTGGCCGGGCACCCCGATGTGGATGCCGAGCGCATCGGCATCTGGGGGACCAGCTACTCGGGCGGCCATGTGCTGGCGGTGGCGGCCAGCGATCGGCGGGTCAAGTGCGTGGTGTCCCAGGCCATGACCATCAGCGGCCGCGACAACACCATCGCCCGCAACTCGCCCGCCGCGGTAGTGGACCTCTACCGACGGTTCGCCGAGGATCGTCTGGCCCGCCAACGGGGCGAGGCGCCGGCGGTGGTGCAGGCGTTCGCCGACGACAGTGACTCGGTCGGGTTCATCCGGTCGCTTCCGCCCGAGTACGTCGAGAACTGGAAGAACGAGATCACCCTCCGGTCCTGGGAGCTCTATGCCGAGTACGAGCCGGCGGCCTTCATCGAGCGGATCAGCCCCACACCCCTGCTGATGGTCATCCCTACCGGGGACACCATGACCCCGGCGACCGATGCCCTGGCTGCCTACCACCGGGCCCTCGAGCCCAAGGCACTGGTGACCGTGGGCGGGGACCACTACGCCGTCTACGGCGAGGCCTTCGAGACCACCAGTGGGGCCGCCCGGGACTGGTTCCTCACCCACCTGTGATCACCGCCTGAGCCGCCTCGAAACCACCACCACCACCGCGAGAGAGTAGAGACCGATGAAGGGCATTGTCTGGAACGGGTTCATCGACGTCACCGACGATCTGGAGGTTCGCCGGCCCAAGCCGAGCGAGGTGCTGGTGCACATCGCCTATGCCGGTGTGTGCCATAGCGACTACAGCGTGGTGAACGGGACGATCGCCTATCCGCCCCCGGTCGTGCTGGGCCACGAGGGGGCCGGGGTGGTCGAGGCGGTGGGTTCGGCCGTGACCAAGGTGGCGGTGGGCGACCATGTGGTCCTGCATACCCTCAGCTACTGCGGGGCCTGCGACCAGTGCGATCGGGGCCGGCCGACCCACTGTCGCTCGTCACTCGGCGGTCTCAGTCAGCCCTTCACCTATAAGGGCGAACCGGCGTACACCTTCGCCCAGGCCGGCGTGTTCAGCGAGTACACCGTGGTCCACGAGAACCAGGCCGTCTCCATCGACGACGACGTGCCCCTGCGGGTGGCCTCGTTGTTGGGTTGCGCCGTGCTCACCGGTGCCGGAGCCGCCTTGAGCCGGGCCAAGGTCGAGCGAGGCTCGAGCGCGGTGGTGCTGGGCGTCGGCGGCATCGGCCTCAATGCCATCCAGGGCAGTCGGATCGCCGGGGCCACCACCATTGTGGCTGTGGACGTGAACCCGGACAAAGGGGCACTGGCCCGGGAGTTCGGGGCCACCCATTTCATCGGTGTGGACGGCAAGGACAGCGCGGAAGCCATCCGCCAGGTCTGCCCTGACGGCGTGGACTCCTCGTTCGAGTGCGTGGGCCGCGCCGACCTGAGCCGGGTGGCCATCGAGGCACTGGCCGGCGGCGGGAGCTGCGTGTTGGTCGGGACCACGCCCATGGATGCCGAGGTCTCGTTCCTGTCACGCGATCTCTGGTTGGACAAGAACATCATGGGCTGCCGGTACGGCTCGGCCCAGCCCCACCACGACATCCCCACCTACCTCAAGCTGTACCGGGCCGGGCTGATGTTGCTCGATGAGATGGTGACCAACGTGTACCCCATCGACGATGTGGAACGCGCCTTTCAGGACATGGCCGACAGCACCATCGCCCGCACCGTGCTGGCCGTCTCTGACGTCGACGGCTGACTTGACCGCAGACGGCCGAGCGGCGGTTCAGCCCCAAAAGGAACGCACCGACTCGGCCAGGGCCTGGCCTTGGCGCCGTCCGGCCCGGGCCGAGGGTTCTCGGGAGGCGGGATCGAGGAGGTCGGGGCCGAAGGCCGCGGTCGATGCCTCGTCGGGTCGGACGAACAGGATTCGAGCCCGGGCTTCCAGTGCTTCCATGCCCGCGACAACATCGGGACCGACGGGAAGGGGCTCGTCGATGGGAGCGAGGATCAGCACCACCTCGTGGCCCGCGGCCAGGTCGGCGTTCAGCACCGAGCGGATGCCCCCGTCGATGTAGCGTCGCCCGTCGATGGTGACGGGCGGCCAGATGCCAGGCACCGAACTGCTGGCCGCCACCGCCTCGACCAGGGTGACGTCCCCACCCTCATCGAAGATCCGTACCTCGCCGGTGAGGGCGTCGACGGCCACGATACGCACCGGTCGGCCCGGCCAGGTATGGCGGGGGAGGCGTCCGGCGATGACCTCCAGCCGTGCCTCTTCGGGCACGGTGTCGGTGGCGAGGGCCATGGCGCCGATGGCTCTCCGGAGCTCGAGGGGGCCAGAGGTGCTGGCCACCATGTCCTTCCACAAATGCTCCAGGCTGGCCACGGCGGCCGGCGCCTTCAGCTCTCCCGCGGTTCCGGGGGGTACCACCAGGCGGTCGAACACGTCGGCGAGCGGGACATCGCTGGTCACCTGGGCGGCGACCGTCGAACCGGCAGACGTACCGACGACCAGGTCTGCTCCGGTGACATCCGTCCCGCCGTCGGCCAGCCCGGCCAGGATCCCCGTTTCCCATGCGATACCGGTCACCCCGCCGCCGCCGAGGACCAACGCCCGGGTCGTCATCGGCTGGCCCGGGCCAACGCCGGACGTGCTCCCTGGGCGGCCACGTGGCGGCCGGCCCGGTACCCGAAGGTGACGCCGTGGGCGATGGTGGCACCACCCGACGGGTAGGCCCAGCCGAAGACATTGGCCGCCGTGTTGCCGATGGCGTACAGCCCGGGAATGGGTGACCCCGTCCGGGCCATGACCTGACCATCGGCCGTGACCCGTGGACCGCCGTTGGTGCCCAGGGTTCCCGGGAAGACGGCCAGTGCGTAGAAGGGAGGAGCACCGAGGGGTCGCAGGGGTGGGGCCGCCATCAACCCGAACTTGTGGCGATCGAAATCCGGGTCCGCGCCCGTTTCGGCGTTGCTGTTGTAGCGGGACACGGTGGCCTCCAGCGCGGCCGGATCGAGGCCGATGCGCTCGGCCAGCTCGACCACGGTGTCGCCCCGGGCGACCCAGTCGGGCACGGGTTGGCCCGGGGTGATGGACAGGATCTGGGTGGACTCTTTGGCCTCGTGGTCGAAGATCATCCAGGCCGGTGCCTGGTTGGGGAACTCGGCTCGGGAGGCGTCGAAGGTGCCGAAGGCCTTGGGGAAGTCGTTGTAGGGGACGGCCTCGTTGGCGAAGCGCCGGCCGTGCCCGTTGACGATGATCGAACCGGGCATGCCCCGACCGCCCTCGAACTGGGGGACGGGCCCGCCGTCGTCCACGATGGCCGGGTCGAACATGGCCGGCGTGCCCCAGTACGAGTGCAGGTTGACCAGGGCCGCTCCCGCCTCGGTGGCCATGACCAGGCCGTCCCCGACGTTGTTGGGGGGCGAGAGCGGTTGCACCTCGTAGCCGATGAGGTCTCTGACCATGTCCCGGTTCCACTCGAACCCGCCGCAGGCCAGCACCACTCCCTTGCGGGCCCCGAGCAACAGGTCGTGGCCCTCGTGCTCGGCCCGCACGCCCACGATGGCGCCCTCGCAAGCGATGAGCTCCCGGGCCGGCGTGGACAGGCGGATGCCGACGTCGCGGGCCAACAGCCCCTTCCACAACATGCCGATGAGGGCTGCGCCCTTGGGTCGGACGTCCTCGGCTTCCCGGCGGGCCAGCTCGGCTTCGAGGTTCGGGTCGTTGTCGCCGAAGAGGTCCTCGGCCAGCGTGGTGTAGGAGCCCAGCGACAGCAGCGTGCCCCGGGACACGAGGCGGTCCCGCCACTCGGGCAGCTCGGCGCCGAAGGCGTAGGGGACGGGCTCGACCGACCGGCCCCCCGGCTTCTTTCCGGGCACGTCGTAGGGGAAGTAGTAGTCGGGGAAGAGGGTCAGCGCCGTCATGGTCACCGGCGTGTTCGACTCGAGGTAGGCGAGCGCCTCGGGTGCCGTGTCCACGAAGACCTCGAGGAGATCAGGATCGGGCTCCACCCCCATGGCCAGATGGCGAATGTAGGCCAGGGCGTCCTCTCGGCTGTCCTCCAGGTCGCCCTCTTTCATGTGGGCGTTCTGGGGGATCCACAGGACGCCGCCCGAGACCGCGGTGGTGCCCCCGATCATGTCGCTCTTCTCGACCACCAGGGTCTTGGCTCCTCCGTCGGCGGCCAGGGTGGCCGCCGTCAGCGCCGCCCCGCCCGAACCGACGACGATGACGTCGACCACCTCGTCCCACGAATCTGGTACCTCGACGATCATCGTCCCCCCGGTCTGGTCGCTGGCCCCATAGTAGAGGAGCAGCCTTCGCCGTCCCAGTGGCCGATCCGGGATCCGGCCATCCTCGCATGCCACGGGCTGGCCCTGTCCCATCGCCCCAGGCCGTGACTTTGCATAAAATATCCGAATGAATCTGGGTCTGGAGGGTGCTCGAGTACTCATCGCCGGTGGATCTGGAGGCATGGGACGAGCAGCAGCCGAGGCGTTCGCCGGCGAGCATGCCCATGTCGCCGTCCTGGCCCGAGGCCCGGCGGCAGTGGAGGAAACGGTGACCGCACTCCTCGAGCGCGGGAGCCCGGTTGCCCTCGGGC
The DNA here is from genome assembly GCA_035569695.1 of Acidimicrobiales bacterium. Lineage (GTDB taxonomy): Bacteria > Actinomycetota > Acidimicrobiia > Acidimicrobiales > RAAP-2 > DASXMT01. The sequence goes on from DATMMO010000453.1 coordinate 21,274, forward strand.
TCGTGGCCGACCTGACCGACGGCGCCTCGCTCGACCGCGCCTTCGATGTCCTCGCCTCCCGGTGGACGGGCCTGGACGTGCTGGTCAACGCGGCCGGTCCTGTCAGCGTCGGTGTCGGGTCGTTCGACGACATCGACGACGACGAGTGGACGGCGACGTTCGACATCGGGACCCTGGGTGCGGTGCGCTGCATTCGCCGCGCCCTGCCCATGCTTCGGCTCGGCACCTTCGGCCGCATCGTCAACGTCTCGGCCCACTCGACCAAGCGCCAGAGTCCGGAACTGATCGCCTACACCGCGGCGAAGGCAGCATTGACCAGTCTGACCAAGAACCTGGCCCAATCGTTGGCTCCGGAGAACATTCTGGTGAACACCGTTTCGCCCGGGTCGTTCCTGTCCGAGGGGATGAAGGGGTATTTGCAGGCCCTGCCGGCAGAGCGCGGCATCGACAGCGAGAGCCTGACCGATGCCATGCGAGTCATCCGGGAGGACTTCGGCCATCCCGCCTATCTGGACCGCGCCGGTGACCCCACCGAGATCGGGCCGCTCATTGCCTTCTTGGGCTCGAGGGTCAACACCTACATGACCGGGGCCGACGTCAACGTCGACGGCGGATCGGACTTCACATAGTAAGTGCTAGGGTGAGCCCGGACAGGACGAGGTGTCGAAGGGGGCGCTGGGGATGACAGGCGTGTTTGGCGGTCTGCGCGTGATCGATCTTTCCTGGGGCACGGCCGGGCCGATGACGACCATGCTGCTGGCCGACAACGGTGCGGAGGTCACCCGGATCGAACCTCCCGACGGCGATCCCTTCCGCCATCAATCCGGCTATCGGGTGTGGCACCGGGGCAAGCGCAGTGCCCGGATCGACCTCCGCTCGGAGGAGGGTCGGGCCACGATCATGGGTCTGGTGGCAAAGGCCGACCTCGTGGTCGACAGCTTCTCGCCCGGGACGATGACCGACCTCGGTCTTGATCACGACAGCCTGCTGGCGGTGAATCCCCGGGTGATCACGTGTTCGATCACGGCATACGGCGATCACCCCCAACACCGGGACCGGCCCGGCTACGACGGCCTGGTGGCCGCCCGCACCGGATTGTTCTACGACCAGCGGGGCCGCCGGGGCACGGCCATGGAGTACATCGATGGTCGTCCCGGTCCCCACCCCGAGTTCGACGCGCCCGAAGGGCTCGTGCGGGGAGCAGCCCGGGAGGGACCCATCTTCCCGCGCACGATGTGGCCCAGTGTGGGGGCTACCTACTCGGCGGCGCTGGGCATCGCCGCTGCTCTTCGGGCCCGAGAGGTCACCGGCCGTGGGCAGCGGGTCACGACGTCGCTGCTCCGGGGAGCGCTCGCCTCGGTCTCGCTCATCTGGCAGAGGGTCGAGAACCCCGACGCCCCGCTCTATTGGATGTGGCCCGTCGACTCACGATCCATTGAAGGTCTGTACGAGTGCGCCGACGGGAAGTGGGTGCACCACTGGACGGTTCGGCCGCGGTGGGTCTTCGCATCGGCCGAACAGGATGAGCTGAGCACCGTGAGCTTGGATACCTCGTACCGGGACGATCCCGATCGGGTGTCGATGGAGCCCGATGGGTTGCTCACCGGGATCTTCCTGCATCCCCTGCTGGCCGAGGCGTTCAAGAAGTTCCCGGCTCGCGCCTGGGAGCAGGCAGCCGAGGCGGCGGGACTGGGAGTGACGGTGGTGCGCTCGCCGGGGGAGGCGTTGGCCGACGAGCTGTTCCTGGCCGACGGCTGTGTGGTCGAGGTCGACGATCCCGAGGTCGGGCCGATTCGTCATGCCGGGTCGCTCCTCGAGTTCTCGGCCACCCCCGGGGCCGTCGCCGGGCCGGCACCGCGTTCGGGGGAGCACACCGATGAGGTCCTCGTCGAGGCGACGGAGCCCGAGGCCACGCAGTCCACCGCTCCCGGACCCGGAGGCGGGGACCTGAACCATCCATTGGAAGGGGTTCGGGTGCTCGATCTGGGCCTCGGGGTGGCCGGGCCGTTCACGGGTCGGGTCCTGGCCGACCTCGGTGCTGATGTCATCAAGGTGCATGCCCTGCACGACACCTACTGGGCCGGTACCCACATGGGCCTCGGCACCAACCGGGGCAAGCGGAGCATCGCCTTGAACCTGAAGCACGAGGGTGGCCGCACCGCCCTGGACAAGCTGATCGCCCGGGCCGACGTCCTCACCGTGAACTGGCGACCGGGAGCGGCGGCCCGTCTCGGCATCGACTACGAGACATTGCGACAGCGCTACCCGAGGCTGGTGTACTGCAACACCCGGGGCTACGAGAAGGGGCCCCGCTCGAGCCTCCCCGGCACCGACCAGAACGCCGCCGCCCTCACCGGCAGCGAGTGGGAGGACGGTGCCTGTGACGCCGGCAATCCACCGCTGTGGAGCCGCTCGAACATGGGGGACACCGGCAACGCCCTGCTGGCCGCCATCGCCATCGCCGCCGCCCTCTATCACCGGGACAAGACCGGCGAAGGTCAAGAGGTGAGCACGTCGATCGTCAACGCCGGATTGCTCCACACCTCGTATGCCTGGATACACGCCGACGGGAGCGCCGGCGACTGGGAGCACGTCGACGGCCAGCAGTACGGATTGTCGCCCTTCTACCGGCTGTACGAGTGTGCCGACGGACGGTGGTTGTTCCTGGCCGCCGTCTCCACCCCCGAGCGTGAACGACTCGACGCGGTGATGGGCCACGACGTACCGGGGCTTCATGATGGCCAGGCCGACGACGACACCCTGGCCAAGGCCCTGGCCGCTCGATTTCTGAGCGGGACCGCGGCCCAGTGGTTCGCCCAACTGGACCAGGGGGGCGTGCCGGTCGAGATCGTGGATGAGTCCTTCTGCCGCTCGCTGTTCGACGACGCCGAGGCCCAGGCCTCGCAGCTGGTCAGCACGACATGGGCCGGCAATGTCGGGCGGTTCGAGGACCCCGGCCTGCTGGTCGACATGGCTCCAGCGACAGCGGTGATCCAGCGCGGCCCCAGCATGTGCGGCGAGCACACCCGCCAGGTTCTCGTCGAGCACGGCTACGACGACGACGAAGTCGACGAGCTGGCCCGGGCCGGCGCCGTCCTCGATGCCCCGGTGGACCAGCCATGAGCAACCAGGCCGATGTCCGGCGCCCTGCCCCCATCGTCACCGAAGACAGCTCGGCCTTCTGGCAGGCCGCGGCCGAGGGCCGCCTGGTGGCCCAGCAATGTGCCGGCTGCGGTCGGCTGCGGCACCCGCCGCGGCCCATGTGCCCGTACTGTCACTCCACCGAGCAGACCATGGTGGAGCTGGCCGGCACGGGCGTGGTCTACAGCTATTCGATCCTGCACCACCCGCAAAACCCGGCCTTCACCTATCCGGTCCTGGCCGTCCTGGTCGAGCTGGACGAGGGTGTTCGGATCCTCTCCAATCTCGTCGGCACCGACCCGGGAGCCATCGCCATCGGCCTGCCGGTCGAGGTCCGTTTCGAGCCGACGGTCGACGGTATGGCCGTTCCCGTCTTCGTCCGCCGGGAGGTGGGTCGATGAGCGCCAAACCGAGGCTGGGCGGTGCCGCCGCCATCGCCGGTGTGGGCCAGACCGAGTTCTCCAAGGCGGCGGGACGGAGCGAGACCCAGCTGGCCAGTGAAGCCATCGTCGCCGCCCTGGCCGACGCCGGATTGTCCACCGACGACGTCGACGGTCTGGTCAGCTACACCATCGATCCGGTGGAGGAGACCGAGCTGGTGCGGGCCCTGGGCATCCCCGAGGTCAACTTCTCCAGTCGGGTTCCCTACGGAGGCGGCGGTTCCCAAGGGGTGCTGTTGCACGCGGCCAGCGCGGTGGCCTCCGGGGCCGCCAAGGTCGTGGTGGCGTACCGCTCGATCCGGGCTCGGTCCGGGGATCGGTTCGGACGCGCCGCGGTGGGCCCCCGGGCGACCTCGGCCCACTCCGGTTCGACGGCGATGCAATGGTGCACGCCTTTCGGGGTCCTGACCCCGGCATCGTGGATGTCCCTCAACGCCACCCGCTACATGCACGCCTCTGGTGCCACCAGCGAGGACTTCGGCCGGGCCGTCGTGCAGTTCCGGGCCTACGCGGCCAACAACCCCAACGCCCATTTCTTCGGGCGCCCGATCACCTTGGAGGACCACCAGGCGTCACGCTGGATCGCCGAGCCCTCGATGCGTCTGTTCGACTGCTGCCAGGAGACCGATGGCTCGGTGGCCCTGGTCATCACCGGCAGCGACCGGACCGACGGCCCGTCCGAGCCCATTGTCATCGCCGCCGCCGCCGGGGCCGGGCTGTTCGAGGAGGAGATCGCCAGCAATCATTACCGGCCCGAAATTGCCAAGATGGACGGTTCCGCGGCGTCGGCCAACCACCTGTTCGGTGATTTCGGCATCACCCGGGACGACATCGACGTGGCCATGATCTACGACGCCTTCTCGCCCATCTTCCTGATGCAGCTCGAGGCCCTGGGTTTCTGCCCGTTCGGCGAGGCCAAGGATTTCGTGGCCGATGGGCATCTCGGGCCCAAGGGCAGCCTTCCCTGCAATACCAACGGCGGGCTCATCGGCGAGGGCTACATTCACGGGCTCAACCTCACACTGGAGGCGGTCCGCCAATTGCGGGGGACCTCGGCCAACCAACTCGACGATCCCCGCACTGCTCTGGTGTTCGCCAGTCGAACCGGCGTCATCTTGCAGCGGGCCTGACCGGGCCGTTCGGAGTCGCCATGCCCCCACCCACCGCCGTCCCCTACTGGGATCCCTACGACACCGACATCGACGACAACCCCTACCCGATCTGGAAGCAACTGCGAGATGTGGCCCCGGTCTACCGAAACGAGGAGTTCGACTTCTGGGCCCTGAGCCGATTCGGCGACGTCGAGGCGGCCCACAAGGACCCGGTGACGTTCAGTTCCGGCTACGGGACGGTCCTGGAGCGAATGACCGGCGAGGTCGATACCAGCGGGATGATGATCTTCATGGACCCGCCCGATCACTCGCACCTGAGGGCGCTGGTGTCCCGGGCGTTCACCCCTCGGCGAGTGGCGGCCCTGCAGGATCGGGTCCGGGCCTTGTGCGCCGAGCTGCTCGATGGCCACCGGGGGAGCACCGGGTTCGACTATGTCCAGGACTTCGCCGCCCAGCTGCCGTCCCGGGTGATCTCGTCGTTGGTCGGAGTCCCTCCCGAGGATCAAGAGGAGCAGCGCCAGCTGGTGGAGGGGATGTTCCACATCGAACCGGGCGTGGGGATGGTCAACGACA
>DATMMO010000454.1:0-12302 GCA_035569695.1 Acidimicrobiales bacterium
CCTCCTCCGTGGTGCACACGGGCATCGTCGGGCCCCCGATCCTCGGCATCGACAGCGCCGGCCACAACGCGGCCGACGATGCGGCCCAGTATCCGTGCCCGCCGACGCCCGATCAACAGACCCATGGATATGCCTGCACCCTCAACGTGGGCGACCTCACGGGCAACAACAAGGCGTCGGTCCCGCTCAGCTTCGCCACCCCTATCACCACCACCCCGACGGTGACAGCCACACCCAACGGCGGCCTGGCCTCGGGGGACCAGGTCCAGGTGGGCGGGGCCGGATTCACCCCCGGATCCCCGTGGTTGGCCATCGAGTGCAACCTGACCCCGGGCGAGCCGGTCGGCGGAAACGCGGCGGCCAACCTCCCCATCAGCTGTAGCCCAGGCACCGCCGTACCCAACCTCGGCCTGGGGTTTTCCTCTGGTCCCGTCCCCGGCCCCGGCCCCGTGATGCCGAGTTTCCCCACTACCTCCGTTACCGATGGGTCCGGAGCCATGAGCACGACGGTCGGGATCGCCGAGGGGAACATCGGTGGCACCATGGCTAGCGCCGCCTACCCGTGCCCACCCAGCCCGGCCAACGTGACCGCCGGAGGATCGTGTGCGGTCCTGGTGGAAGACGGCGCCGGCAACCAGGCTGCCGCCACCCTCGGGATCACTGGTCCCGTTCCCGTGCCCGGCGTCACCGTCACGCCAGCCAACGGCTTGGTCGGCGGGTCGGTGGTCCAGGTTCAGGTCACCAACTTCGTGGCCAACCAATTGGGCGGCGTGGTCCAGTGCAGCAACGCGGCCAATCAGCCCACGGCGACTTATCAGGGTATGACCATTCCGGTGAGCTGTTCGACACCGAAGCTGTTCTGGACGTCGTCTACGGGCACGGTATCGGTGTCCTTCCCGATCATCCAGGGCGTGACCGGTCCACCCCTACCGGCGACCGACAGCGCCGGGAATCCAGCGGCAACCGATGCCGCTGCCTATCCGTGCCCACCCACTCCGGCTCAGCAGGCGGCCGGGGCCAGCTGCACCATCGGCGCCGGAGACCTGTCAGGTGACGCCGCCCATACCAACATCTCGTTTGCCAGCTTGCCTCCGGGACTCAACGCACCGGTCGTCACGATGATGGCGACGTCGGCGGCGACGGGCTACTGGCTGGTGGGGGCCGACGGCGGGATCTTCAGCTTCGGCAACGCACCGTTCTACGGTTCGATGGGCGGCCAGCCCCTGAACCAGCCAGTGGTCGGGGCGGCCAGAACCCACGACGGCGGCGGCTACTGGTTGGTGGCCAGCGACGGCGGGGTGTTCTGCTTCGGCGATGCTCAGTTCCGCGGCTCGATGGGCGGCCAGCCCCTGAACAGTCGGGTCGTGGGCGCAGCGGCCGCACCGACAGGGCAGGGCTACTGGCTGGTGGCGGCGGACGGGGGCATCTTCAACTTCGGGGACGCCTCCTTCGACGGGTCCAAGGGTGGTTCCCCGCCGACCTGGCCCGTCGTGGGCATGGCTGCCGATCAAGCGGCCAACGGCTACTGGCTGGCTGGCGCGGCCGGCGCCGTCTACCCCTTCGGCCAGGCGCCGTTCCTGGGATCGTTCCCCTCGTCCTGACCCGGCCGCATGCTCGTGGGCCGGCCTTGGTCTACCGGCCCAGGGTGACGGTCTCCGCGGCCAGGGCGAATGCCGGGTCGCCGGTGGCCTGGAGTCCCCGGAGGCAAGCCTCGACCAGCTTCACCTGGTGGGGATCGCCGCTGTGCTCGGCCGATCGGATGAGCTCGTCGTGCTCTACCCCGGCCATCTCCGGCGCGGTGACGGCCTGGTTGCCCGCGTAGAGGGCGGCGTGCTCGGCCCGCACCTGGGCCAACCCGGCGGCGCCGGCCCCGGCGGGAATGTGGTCGACGAAGAGCTCGACGGCCATGGCCCCGGTCACCCCGTGCAGGTTCAAGATGTTGGGGCGGCTCAGGTAGTGGCTGGCCCCGTCGGCCGCCGCTTCGACCACGGCCAGCCTGATGTCTCCGTCGGCCTCGATCTCGGCCTCGATGAACTCGGATACCGGTTGGCCGACCTGGAACCGGGCGGCCCAGTACCCGAGGGCCCGGGCCAGTTCGGCTTGTCGGGGTGCCGTGTCGGCGGCGTCGATGGCCCGAACCGCGTGGGCGCTGCGGATGGCCGCGTGGAACAGGGCGATGGCCAGAGACGGCATCAGCCGGGGCACCCACACTTCGACCACGGTGGGCCATCCGAACTCGGCGATGGATCGCTCGAAGTAGCCGATCCATTCCGGAAGCCGGGTGTAGGCCCCGAGCGCCTCCTCCCACTCGAAGTCGACGGGGGCGACGGGGGCGACCGCGGTACCACCCACGTGGGCGAACCGGCGGGCCCAGGTGTCGAGGGTCTCCTCGCAGCCCAGGGCGGCCAACGCCTCGCAGGCCATGGGCCCGTGGTTGATGAACCCGTTGGGCAGCTCGAAGCCGGCTGAGCTCAGCCGCTCGAAGGCCTCATCCAACGTTGTCGACGTCTCGATCATGTCCGTCCTCATGGTGATGCCCTCCCGTTTACAAGGGACTGTATTTGTTCATGTGAACTTGAAGTCAAGTCTCGGCGCCTTTGTTGGTTTGCGAACGGGCGCTCACCGATAACTGGACACTTCTGGTGGCCCAAGCGCTACTCTCTGCAGCCTGCTTGAAGGTGGAGGGCAGTGACCACACGGGGAGCGCCATGGATTCCAGGACTGATCACGATGGGTCGGGCCATCGATGGCGCAAATGGGTGATTATCGGGGTGTGTGCGGCGGTCGTCGCCGCCGCCCTGGGCGTGGGTCTGAGCCACATCCTGAGCGAGTCGCCCTCCCACGCATCGGCGGGCACCGCCTCCGGCCAAACCGGCACCGCAAAAGCCACGTCGGGACAGCCCCCGTTCGGACCAGATCAAACTGGTGTGTGCCAGGTGCCGATACGGCCGTACCAGGGCAATAATCCCAATGACCGAAAGGAGTGTGCCGGGGGATGGGGATGGCGGGGGCGCTGGCTGGTCACCATCCGCAATGCCAGCGACGCCCGGGTGATGGTGAGCGAGCAGTACGCCGGTCACGCTCATGGCGTAACGACCATCGCGCCCAAACAGACGGTCATCATGCCTGTCTACGAGACCGTCTTCCCCCTCTCGACCGCACTGGTCATGACCGCTTGCTCGACGGACGGCACTGCCGGATGTGTCGCGTTGCCGCACCCGCCGTCGGCCTCGGTGCACATCGAAGGTTGGCAGCACGTCGGTTCGGACACGTTCCAGGTGTTCGTGCGCGACACCGCCAGCATCGGGCTCTCGGCCTATCACGGGCGGAGCTACGTCGCCCTCAACAACAGTCCCTACAACGTCCAGCTGCACTGGAGCCAACTCGGGCCGGGCAACTGGGTCACCGTTCCTCCCAAGGGCCATTCCCAAACGATTCCCCCCGGAGACGTGGAGGCCCGAAAGGACCTCGGCAGCGGGGAGGTGGCCCTGGTGAGCTTTACCGTCACCGCCCATGACCGCGGTGACGACATCTACCGGCTGACCACGCCGACCGAGTACACCGGGTCGCCGCCCTACGCCATCATGACCTTCCTCAGCGGTTCGTGGTGCAGCGTCCAGATCCAGAACCTGGGTCCACGACGGGTGATACTGAACTCCTGGCTCATTCCCGGCACCTTCCCGTTCGCCCCAGAGGGCGGACCGGTCCTGGTGCTGGATCCACAGGAGACGGGCACCCTGCGGATGAAACCGGCCACCATCGTCATCACCGGGATCGTCGGGGACCACGGGACCGGCGACTTCGCCACGGTAAAGGCGATGAACTGGAGGAAGTGCGCCTGAACCGTGCCGCCCGTCCTGGGGTGGTCTGGGCCGACTCGCGTCAGTCGAGACCCCACGAGGGCCACGACGAGGGCGGCCCGTCGGGAACGATGACTAACAGGACGCGGTCCTCGGCCTCGAGCCCGGCCCGCAGCTCGGCGTCGTCTTGGGCCGGTCGCCCGTGCTTCTCCCGGATGGCCCGGAAATAGGGCAGCCCCCGGTCCAGGTCCTCCCACAGCTCGGCGGTCCCGTGTACGACCACGGCACGGAACCCGGTGGAGTCGTCGATGAGCAGCTCCGCCCGCGGGTCGCGTTTGAAGATGGCGTACTTGACCCGGTCCTTGGTGGTGGACACGTAGAAGCGCTCACCGTCGAAGTGGAACCAGTTGGGGGTGAGGTGGGGCCGTCCGTCCCGCCGGATGCCGGCCACGACCACATTGCGGCGCTCTCCGAGGAACGCCTCGAGCTTCTCTCGTGCGGCCATGCCTGGTCTCCTTAGGAGGCGATCAACCCGAGTGCGTTGTCCCACATGATGCGCTTGATGCTGGCATCGTCCAGGCTGGCGATGCACTCCACGTATTCCTCGGGCACATGGTTGCCCTCGGGATGGGGCCAGTCCGAGCCCATGAGCACGTGGTCGACACCGATCAGGTTGGCCAGCCCGACCACGTCCTCCTCGGGGAAGGGCGAGATGTACACGTTCTCCTTGAAGACCTCGGAGGGCCGGACGTCCAACTTCTGGCCGAAGGCCTCGATGTGCCGGTCGAGCATGCCGCCAGCGTGGTCCAGGGAGTGGAGGAAGTACGGCACCCAGGTGCACCCCATCTCGATGCTGGCCACCTTGATGTTGGGGAACCGCCCGAAGAAGTTGCCCAGGATGAGCGACATCAGCGTGTCCATGATGGGGCGCTCGCCCGGGGTGAGGGCCTGCTGCAAGGTGGTCAGGTAGCCCTTGTCGTACACCGGGGGCTGGCAGTACATCATCTCGAAGGCGTCGTCGTAGGGGGACTGGCCGCCGATGGCGTGGTAGGTCTGCAGGATTCCCGACTCGTTGACCAGGGAGTAGAAGGGGTCGAAGTAGGGATCGGCCGGGGTGCGCCCGTAGAGGGGGCCGGGGCGCAGGCAGACGGCCCTCGCTCCCCGCTCCAGTATCCACTCGAGCTCCTTGACCGCCATGTCCACGTCGAGCATGGGGATGACGGGGATGGCGAAGATCCGGTTCTCGTAGTTGAAGCCCCAATCGGTGTCGAGCCAGGTGTTGAAGGCCCGGAAGACCCGGTACATCATGTCGACGTCGTCGTACATGAGGTGCTCCACGCACTGGCCCAGGGTGGGGAACATGAGGATGCTCTCCACGTTCTGCTCGTTCATGGTCAAGAGGCGCGGCTCGCGCTCGCGGTAGACCGGGGTGAGCGGCTCGAGCTCGCCGTACTTCTGGCCCATGGCGCTGCTGGTGGGACGGTGGCCCTCCTCCAGCAACTTGAGGTGGTCGTGGAAGGCGCCCGGCCGGGAGATGGGGTTGAAGGTGGGGTTGGGCACCCCGGTGGACTTACGGTCGCCGAAGAAGAGGTGCTTGCGCTTGCCGTCGCTCATCCACCGGACGTGCTTTTTGACCTTCTCGTCGGCGAAGCGCAGGAAGGCGTCGTCGGCCTCGTAGTAGTGGTTGTCGGCGTCGAAGATCTTGTAGTCCATGGCCATCCCCCGTCCGGTCTCGCAGCGAGACCACGTGTTGCCTGCTCCTATCTTGCGGCCTGACCCGGGTCCCGTCAACCGACCGTTTGGCAGTTCTTGAACCCGTCACCCCTCGTCGGGACCCTGCCTGACCCGCGGACCGAGCTGACCAGGGAGCCCTATTGACCGATCTAGGTCAGCTTGGTGGTGGGAACCGATGACAGGCGGCCGTTCTCCCGGAGCTCCCTAACTGCCGGCACCGGGTCAGGGTCGGCGAACAGGCCCTCGTCGCTGTAGTCGGTGGGACGGCCGGTGGCATCGACCACCCACCACGAGGCCTCCAGGGCGATCCCGTTGGGGTCGGTGAAGTACACCGAGCGGATGAAGCCGTGGTCGACCACGTCGGTGACCTCGCTCCCCGCCATCTTCAGCCGGTCCCGGAGGGCGATCAGGGCATCCTCGTCGGGCACGTTGAACGAGAGGTGATCGAACTGGACGGCCCGGGGATCGGGCATGCCCGCCGGCTTGGCGAAGGGCTCGAGCTCAATGCCCTGGTACTCGAAGAAGGCCACGGTGTTGCCCGCGCCGAACTCGAAGAAGTAGTGCCGGAACGAGTCGTTGCCCAGGTCGGCCACCAGGCGGGCGCCGAGCACCCCGTGGTAGAAGCGGACGGTGGCGTCCATGTCCGTGGTGACCAGGGCCAGATGGTTGATGCCTCGCCAATGAGGCGCCTCGGGCCCGTCGTGGGGGAGTGCGTCCATGGACTCAACGGTACGCCCCACGGGCACCCTCGACAATGGCGGGCCGTTTGGGTCTGAAGGTTCAGCGATCGAGTACCTGGGCCAGCCAGGACACGGAGTCCCTGGCGGAAGTGAGGGAGGTGTCAGCGGCCGGATACTCGAGGCAAATGGGGGCGAGCCGAGCCCGTGTTCAACTGGCAAGTTCCTTGTTCACTGGGCCCAGTCGGCGAAGACGGGTGCGGCGTTGAAGATCAGCGCCGGACTGGCATAGCGGGCCTCGGGCACGGCGTACAGCATCTCGATCCCAGCCTGGTAGTCCTCGTACCCGTCCACCAGTCCGGCGATCTCCTCCTCGCTCGGTGCCAGGTTGGCCGCAGCCAGCAGGCTGCGCACCGTGGTTTCTGTGGCGTTCATGCATGCTCCAATCGGTTTCGTGGTGGTTGCGGGTGCGGCGTGGGGATCTCAGCCGCACGTATCGGTCAGGAGGCAGCGGCCATGGACTCGGTCAACAGGCCGGGCAGGCGGAGGTGCCAGTCGGTACGGGTCTGGTAGGCGTCGCCGGCCTTGAGGGCAATCGCCTCTTCGAAGGGGCGGGCCCCAAGCTGGAGCGACAGCGGCATGCCGTCGTCGGTGAAGCCCATGGGCAGGGCCAGGGCCGGGTTGCCGACGGCATCCCAGTACCCCGTGAACACCATTTTCATGATGTTGCCCAGACGGCGCTGGAGCATGCCTTCATGGGTCAGCGCGCCGAGGGCCGATGTCGGGCCGGCCACCAGGTCGACGGTCTCGAACGTCTCGGCCAACTTCTCCTGGGCCACCCGACGGACTCGGGCGGCCTGCACGTAGTCGGATCCGGAGGCCAGGGCGCCCCGGCTGACGTTGGCCCGGCTGAGGGCGTAGTAGTCGGCCCACCGGGTCGAGAGATCGTTGTGATGATAGGCCAGCGCCTCGGCGGCCATCATCACCCACAGGGCCGTCGTGACCTCGTCGTAGAGGGGCAGCGTCACCTCGATGATGTCGGCTCCCAGGTCGGCCATGGTGGCGACGGCGGCGTCGAAGCAGCCGCGCAGGGCAGGGTCGGCCTGCTCGGGGAAGTGGTTGGCGTAGTCGACACCGATCCTCATCCCGGTGAGGTCACCGGTCAGGGCGCCCAGGTAGTCGTCGACGGGACGGTCGACACAGGACTCGTCGCTCGGGTGGTAGCCGGCGATGATGCCCAGCATGGCCGCGCAGTCCCGGGTCGACCGGGCCAGCGGACCGATGTGGTCGAGGCTGTACCCGAGGGGCACGCAACCGGACTTGGGGACCCGGCCGAAGGTCGGCATCAACCCGGTGACCCCGTTCCACGCCGCCGGGATCCTGATGCTGCCGCCGGTGTCGGTGCCGATCCCGGCCATGATCAGGCCCGATGCGATCCCGTTCCCGGTGCCGGCGCTCGACCCGCCCGGGGACCGGTCCAGGTTCCACGGGTTCTTGGGAATCGCGAAGGGCTTGGTCTCGTCGGGCGAGCCGATGGCGAATTCGGATGTGGTCAGCTTGCCGGTGATGACGGCGCCGGCTGCCTTGAGGCGAGAGACCACGGGACCGTCCTTCCCGGCGCCCCACGCCCGATCGAGAATCAGGCTGTTGGCCGTGGTCGGCCCCTCGGCCATGGCCAGGATGTCCTTGATCCCGATGGGGATGCCCTGGAAGGGGCCCTTGTCGACCCCGTTGGCGAAGTCGGCGTCGGCCTGTTGGGCCTGGGCCATGGCGTAGTCGTCGAACCGGGTCACATAGGTTCCCGTCATCGGGTCGAGGACGTCGGCCCGGGCGATCATCACCGAGGTGAGCTCGACGCTGGTGACCTCGCCGGCCCGCAGGCTCGCCGCCGCTTCGGTGACGGTGAGGGGGATGTCGGTTCGCTGCGCGCTGTCAATGGCCATGGCGTTCCTTCTGGTGCGATCGCGGTTCTGGCGTAATGGCTAGGAGCCACCACCGCCCGAGGTCGGGGCGAGCCGCTTCGATGGCGGGGAAGGATTTCCCCGAGGGCCTACGACGATTGGGAGCTGATGGCATGGTCAAGGTACGCCGGCTCCTTTTCGACAGTGTGTTCGCCCGGTAACGCCTTGGTTACGCCAAACCGTGACGGTCCCAGGAGCGTGACGCCCCTACTCAGAGGGCCTGCCCCGACGGCCATGACGAGGTTCCGCCGGTGGCGAGGCCCTTTGCGCCGTGCGCCTACAGCCCGGAACCCGACGCGGGGTCAGGGCACCACCAGGATGGGCCGGCGGGCGTGGCGGATGAGGCGGGTGGTGACCGACCCGGCATAGGCGTGCCGACGCGAGGCCGACCGGCCGACCACGATGGCGTCAGCGTGGGCCTCCTCGGCGATGCGCTCCAGCTCGGTGGCCACGTCCCCGACGGCGTGTTGGAAGGAGGCCTGGACGCCGAGCTCGGCCAGGCCGGCCATGATGTCGGGCTCGCGGACCTCGGCGGTAACGAGGGGGACGGTCATCGGAGCCATGGCGGCCGCAGCAGGAACGTTGGCGATGAAGGCCACGATCATCCAGGCCTGATTGCGCCGGGCCACGCCGGCGGCAAAGGCCACGGCGTCGCGGCTGGGGGGTGACTCGTCGTAGCCCACCACCAGCCCGACAATCCCGTCCTTGGCGATCTCGAACTTGTTGCTTTCGGTGCTCACCGCTATGGCCCGATCAGGTGCGGCCACCGGAGCTTCATGTCGCCGAGGGTACCTCTGCCCCACGAGTGAGCGGGGGGTAGGGGTCGGCCCGGCCGTCGTCATCGACCTCGATCCTCGCCGATCGGCTGCTGGGTGGTTGTCTTCGCCGAATGACACCCATGCAATCGTCACACCCATCCCGCACAGTACTGAGGAAGCAATGGCGGAAGGAGCCAGTCGATGAACCGGTTGGGAATCACGCTCGAGGCGGAAAGACGATTCCAGGTGGGAGACATGAGCGTCTACCCGCTGACTGGTGCGAAGTCGGGCCTTCTGCCCTTCCTGACCGGCCCGGAGGCATTCGATGCGGGGTTGATCGAGGTCGACGAGCTGGATTCTCCCGTGGTCACTTCGCTGGCCGTCACCAATCTGGCCGACGTCCCCGTTCTCCTGGTCGAAGGGGAGATCCTGCTCGGCGGCGACCAGGACCGGTCGATGAACGTGACCGTGCTCTGCCCGGCGTTATCGAGGACGGAGGTCCCCGTCTCCTGTGTCGAGGAGGGCCGGTGGGGTGAGGAGACCCGGCGAGACGTGGCCGGTCCGGGCCGCCATGCCCCTGGATCCCTGCGGGCAGCGAAGACGGTGCACCTTCGATTGGACGTGGGCTCGCGGGGCGATCGCTTCACCGACCAGGGCAGAGTCTGGGACGAGGTCGACCGGCTCTCCATGATTCATGATGTGAGCTCTGACACCTCGGCCCTCAGTGAAGTCCAGACGGAGATCGAGAGGGGGATCGCCGGCCCGCTCGGCGATGTCCATCCTCTGCCCGGTCAGATCGGTGTGGTCTGCGCCGTCGGCACCAGCGTGCTGGGCGTCGACGTGTTCGACCGGCCCTCGGCGCTGAGTAGCTATCTGCGCGGCATCGTCGCCGGTCACGCCCTTGACGCCGAGGCCGCGGCGTCGGAGGTCAAGCGGCGCCGGGCCTTTGGCGACCCGGTGAGGGTCATCGAGCATTTCCTCACCAGGGTGGTCGATAGCGCCCGGTACACGGTCCGGGGCGTGGGTCTCGGTGAGGAGTTCTACCTGTGCAGCGGACTGGTGGGGATCGGGCTCAGTTATGGCGATGCCCTCATCCATCTGGCTGCGTTTCCGAAACCGGCGTAGCGCCGGGCGTGTGGTCAGGTTCGGGGTAGAACTCCGGCGATGACCCTGGCGTGCTGGCCCCCCGGTTCAGTTGAGCCGGGCCCGCACCGCGGTCGACCGGGTCCGCAGGCGATCGACGATCTCGTCGTCGAAGGCGCTGTCGGCAGCCAAGTCGTCGAGGAGGTCGGCCGCCTCGCGGTAGCAACCGAGGTCGGCCAGCCCGTTGGCCAGGCTGGCCCGCTCGGCCACCGACAACTCGGGGATGGCGACGCGGAGGCGGGTCACCCACAGCAGTGACCGGACATCGGCCCGCCCCCGGTAGATATGGTCGAGGTTGGCCAGCATCCGGGCCATCGTGGCCCGTCGCCCGGCGGGGGCGAGCATGGTGGGAACCAGGGTGATGTTGGGCCCGCCGATGGCCTGCAGCAGACGCTGGCAGGCGGCGTGGTCCAGTCGTCGACCGCCGGCGAAGGCGTCGATGAGGAGGTCGGGCGACGCCATGTCGCGCACCAGGAAGTGCCCGGGCATCCCCACCCCTTCGAGGGCCAGCCCGCACCGCCGGCCGATCTCGATGAGGAGCACGGACAAGGAGATGGGGATGCCCAGGCGCCGATCGAGCACCTGGTCCAGGAACGAGTTGCGGGGGTCGTCGTAGTGCTTGCGGTTGCCCCGCAGCCGCAGCGTCTCGAACAGCATCCGGCACACCCCCTCGGTGCTGGCCTCTTCGACCCGGACAGCCAGGTCGTCGAGGCGGGCCAGCTGGGCGGCCACGTCGAGCGTGGGATTGGCGTGGGCGGCGATCAGCATCGCCGCCTCGTCGAGGGGAACCTCGGCGTCGGGGCGCTCCAGCAGCTCCCGCCACCGGGTGGTCACGTCCATCGGTCAAGCCTACGCGTCGGCCCACCGGGGTCGGCACCCGGCGCGGCGCGAGAGGTGCACGCCCACCTACCATTCGGGCGGATCAGGGGAGGGTATCCATGGACAAGGTGGTTCTCATCACCGGCGCCTCGGCCGGCATCGGGCGGGCCTGCGCCGACCGCCTCCAGCTCGGGGGCTGGACCGTGATCGGTGCCAGCCGGCGGGGCACGTCACCCGGCGGGTGGACGCCCCTCGTCATGGACGTGGACGACGACGGCTCTGTGGCCGAGGGTGTGGCCCGCGTGCTCGATGAGCACGGCCGTCTGGACGCGGTCGTGGCCAATGCCGGGTGGGGCCTGGCCGGTCCGGTGGAGCAGACCCCCATCGCCGAGGCCAAGGCTCAGCTGGAGACCAACTTCTGGGGCGCGGTGCGCCTGGTCCAGGCCGCCCTCCCGGCCATGCGAGAGCGCGGCAGCGGGCGGCTGGTGTTGATCAGCTCCATCGGCGGGATGATCGGCATCCCGTTCCAGGCCTTCTACAGCGCGTCCAAGTTCGCCATGGAGGGCTACGCCGAGGCCCTGGCCTACGAGGTCGCTCCCTTCGGGGTCAAGGTCACCCTGGTCGAGCCGGGCAACGTGCGGACGGACTTCACCGCCAGCCGGAAGGACGTGGTGCCACCCGAGAGGGGCGATGTGTACTCGGCCGCGGTGACCAAGGCCATCGGGGTGATGGAGCGGGACGAGGCCAACGGGGTGGCGCCCGAGGCGGCGGCGGCCGTCGTCCAACGGGTGCTCGACGCCGCCCGTCCGCCCCGGCGGGCGTCGGTGGGCAAGGCGGGGGAGCGCATCGGGATCATGGCCAAGCGCTTGCTGCCGTACCGGCTGTTCGAGCGGGCGGCCAGGGGCAGCCTGGGGGTGTGAATCCGGGAATTCAGTCGGTCCATAACCTCCACTAACGCCCCGTCCTTATTGGAGGTTATTGATCGACCTCCAATAAGGTCCCGTCCCTATCGCCGATAGCTGTGAGCCCGGCACCGGTCGCGTGTGTAAGTCAGGTCGGAGGTCCGTCGAGGGCCGCTGGCAGACTGTCCAGGGCCCAGCCCGGGTGGGCCGTTCCAAGTGGTATGAGCCAAATTGTGGGCCTGACGTCGTAGTCTCGTATGAGCGACTGTGCGGTTCCGATCCGGCACGGAACGAGTGCGGACCGTCGCCACGCGGCTGGCCGCACCGGTCCTGAGGGTTATGCCGCGCCACCGAGATCGACGATGGGAGAAATTGAAACGTGGTGAAGGGCCGACACTCCCGGTTCGGGTTGTCGTCGAGCGGCGAGGGATCTCGGCGGTTCACCGGTGCCCAGAAGATCGTGTCACTGTCGGTGGTGGCGGCCATCGTCATCCTCATCACCGTGTTC
>DATMMO010000455.1:0-6829 GCA_035569695.1 Acidimicrobiales bacterium
GCCCACCCTCCCGACCGGTGGCCTCGGGCCACGACCAACGACCACGGACCACGCAGCATCGACTGACGCTGTATCGAATGACGACTGCAAGGGAGCCCCACGCTCATGACTACCACCGCCCCTGAGCCCACCAAGACCGAGAACCTGCCCACCGGACGGGTCGTGGCCATCGCCGGCCCGGTCATCGACGTGGAGTTCCCACCCCACGCCCTGCCCGAGATCAACACCGCGGTCTCGGTCGACATCGAGCTCGACAACGACAAGATCGTGGTCACCGCCGAGGTGGCCCAGCAGATCGGCGACGGTCGGGTGCGCTGTGTCTGCCTCAAGGCCACCGACGGCTTGACCCGGGGCGCCGAGGTCCGCAATCTCGGACACGGTCTGCGGGTACCGGTGGGCGATGCCGTGCTCGGGCACGTCTTCAACGTGTTGGGCGAGCCGCTCGACACCGCGTCGATCGGTGAAGCCGAGGACCACTGGGACATCCACCGCGCCGCCCCGGCCTTCGACACGCTCGAGCCCCGGTCGCTGATGTTCGAGACGGGGATCAAGGTCATCGACCTTCTCGAGCCCTACGTCCAGGGTGGGAAGATCGGCCTGTTCGGCGGGGCCGGCGTGGGCAAGACCGTGCTCATCCAGGAGATGATCAACCGGGTGGCCACCAACCACGGCGGTGTGTCGGTGTTCGCCGGTGTGGGCGAGCGCACGCGTGAGGGCACCGACCTGTGGCTCGAGATGCAGGAGTCCGGCGTCATCGAGAAGGCGGCGCTGGTCTACGGGCAGATGGACGAGCCCCCGCGCGTGCGGCTGCGGGTGGCCCTTGCCGCCCTGACCATGGCCGAGTACTTCCGGGACGTGAAGAACCAGGACGTGCTGTTGTTCGTGGACAACATCTTCCGCTTCGTCCAGGCCGGCTCGGAGGTTTCGACCCTGCTGGGCCGCATGCCCTCGGCCGTGGGATACCAGCCCACCCTGGCCGACGAGATGGGTGAGCTCCAAGAGCGGATCACCTCGACCCGGGGCCGGTCCATCACCTCGCTCCAGGCTGTGTACGTCCCCGCCGACGACTACACCGACCCTGCTCCGTTCACCACCTTCACCCA
This sequence comes from Acidimicrobiales bacterium, assembly GCA_035569695.1. Taxonomy (GTDB): domain Bacteria; phylum Actinomycetota; class Acidimicrobiia; order Acidimicrobiales; family RAAP-2; genus DASXMT01. The sequence goes on from DATMMO010000455.1 coordinate 1,104, forward strand.
CCTCGACGCCACCACCGAGCTCTCCCGCGACATCGCCTCGCTCGGCATCTACCCGGCGGTGAACCCTCTGACCTCGACGTCGAACATCCTCGCTCCCGAGGTGGTCGGTGAGCGGCACTACAACGTGGCCCGCCGGGTGCAGAGCGTGCTCCAGCGCTATCAGGAGCTGCAGGACATCATCGCCATCCTCGGTCTCGACGAGCTGTCCGAGGAGGACCGGGTCACCGTGTACCGGGCCCGGAAGATCCAGCGCTTCTTGTCCCAGCCCTTCAACGTGGGCGAGGTGTTCACCGGCCTGAAGGGTGTCACCGTGCCGGTGGAGGAGACCGTCGAGTCGTTCGAGGCCCTGGTCAACGGCGAGCTCGACGAGGTTCCCGAGCAGGCCTTCCTCAACGTCGGCGGAGCCGAGTCGGTACTGGCCAAGGCCCACTCGCTCGAGTCCGACTGATCGGCTCGGCGCGGATCGATGGCTGACGACGACAAATTCTTCTCCGTACAGGTGCTGGCCCCTGACCGGGTGCTGCTCACCGGGCAGGCCGAACAGGTGATCATGCGGACCGAGGACGGCGATATCACCTTCCTCGACGGTCACACCCCGCTGGTCGGTGCCGTCGTCCCCTGCGTGGTCCGAGTGGTGCGGGAGGGCGATGAGGAGGAGCGACTCGCCGTCCATGGCGGCTTCGTCCAGGTGGAGCAATTGGCCGACGCCGAGAGCGACGATGACAACGCCAGAGCCGGCGGTTCAGGCGGCGACTCCGGTACCCGGATCACGGTGCTGGCCAGCGTGGCCGAGCTGTCCGGGGAGATCGATGTCGACCGGGCCCGGGTTGCCCTCGAGGCTGCTCAGGCCCGGGTGACCGACCTGACGGCCGCCTCGGGACGGGGTTCCTCGGCCGAGGGGGACGAGGCCGACGCCGAGCTGGTGGAGGCCGAGGGGGCTGTCCTTCGGGCCGAGGTCCGGCTGGAGGCCTCCGGGGCCACTGCCGCGGCCAGCTGAGCCTGCTGCCCGCCGGCGTCCCTAGCCGAATTCGATGGCGCTGTACTCGCCCAGCTTGTGCAGCGGGTGCATGGCCGAGATGAGGCGGACGGTTCCCGACTTCGAGCGCATGACCAGCGACTGGGTCGTCGCCCCCAGCTCGTTGTAACGGACGCCGTGCAGGAGCTCGCCGTCGGTGATGCCGGTGGCGGCGAAGAAGCAGTTGTCCCCCCGCACCAGGTCGTCGGTGGTCAGGACCTGGTCCACGTCGTAGCCGGCATCGACGGCGGCGTTGCGTTCCTGTTCGTCCCGGGGCCACAGGCGACCCTGGATCTCGCCCCCCATGCTCTTCAGGGCTGCCGCGGCGATGACCCCCTCGGGGGTTCCCCCTACGCCGAAGAGGATGTCCACTCCCGAGTCGGGCCAGGCGGTGGCGATGGCTCCGGCCACGTCGCCGTCGGTGATCAGCCGGATGCGTGCCCCGGTGGCCCGGATCTCGGCGATCATGTCCTCGTGCCTGGGGCGGTCGAGGATCACCGCGGTCACGTCCCGGACCGAGGTCCCCTTGGCCTTGGCCACCGCTTCGAGGTTGTCCTCGATGGGCCGGGTGATGTCGATGGCGCCAACGGCGCGGGGCCCCACTGCCAACTTCTCCATGTAGACGCACGGACCGGGGTCGAACATGGTCCCCTCTTCGGACACGGCGATCACGGCCAGCGCGCCGCCTCGGCCCAGGGCGGTCGGGGTGGTCCCGTCGATGGGATCGACGGCGATGTCGGCCTTGGGTGGCGTCCCGTCCCCGATGCGCTCGCCGTTGAACAGCATGGGGGCATTGTCCTTCTCGCCCTCGCCGATGACCACCACGCCGTCCATGGCGATGGAGGACAGCACGATGCGCATGGCGTTCACTGCGGCGCCGTCGGCCCCCTCCTTGTCCCCCCGACCCATCCAGCGCGAGGCGGCGAGGGCAGCGGCTTCGGTGACCCGGACGAGCTCCATGGCCAGGTTGCGATCAGGGGCTTGCGTAGAGACGGTCACAGACCATGACGATAGTTGCTGCACCTCGGGTCGACAGATTTCGGTCGCTTCCGTGACCGACCCGTTCGCCTGTGCGGTCAGCCCTCGGTGTGGGGTCTGTCGACATCGGGTCCGACCACGGGACGCGGTTTAGCGAGGTGGAGTTACCACAGTGCGTAGTCACTGAGTTGAGCCGCCCGACCGGGCATACTTGACCGGATGCCAAATCCGAGGACCCAAGCCGCCGCCAGTCCCCTGGGTTCGGTTTCCACCACTCTCCCGGCGTCCGTGGTGACGGATCGGTTCGTCGTCTCTTCCAACGGTCCGCTGTCCGGTTCGGTCCGGGCCGGGGGAGCGAAGAACTCGGCGCTGAAGCTGATGGCTGCGTGCCTGCTGGCCGACGGCACCCATGTGCTCACCAACGTGCCCCAGATCACCGATGTCGACATCATGGGTGAGGTCCTCACGGCCATGGGCGCCACCGTCACTCGCGGGAGGACGCCCGATGAACTGGTGGTGGAGGTCCCGGTGGACATCCTGCCCGAGGCGCCCTACGACCTGGTGGAGCGGATGCGGGCCTCCGTGGTGGTGTTGGGACCGCTGTTGGCCCGGCACGGCCGAGCCCGGGTGTCCATGCCGGGTGGAGACGACTTCGGCCACCGTCCCATCGACATGCACCTGCACGCGCTCGAGGCGCTGGGGGCTGCGTTCGAGTCGTCCCACGGCTACGTAGAAGGAACGGTGGAGAGCACCGTGGCGTCGAAGCCGCGACTGGTGGGCACTCGAGTGGTCCTCGAGTACCCCAGCCACACGGCGACCGACAACGTGCTCATGGCCGCGGTTCTGGCCAAGGGCACCACGGTCATCGAGAACGCCGCTCGGGAACCCGAGCTCTGCGATCTGGCCCAGTTCCTCAATGCCATGGGGGCCAGGGTCCGGGGGGCCGGTACCTCCCGCATCGAAGTGGAGGGCGTCGACTGCCTGCATCCGGCCGAGCACCGGGTGGTGGCCGACCGCGTGGTGGCGGCCACCTTCCTCACCGCCGCCGGACTGGCGGGGGGCGAGGTCGTGGTGGAGGACGCTCGGGCCGACCACATGGACATGCTGGTGCGGAAGCTGACCCAGACGGGGATGCACATCACCCAGGGCCCCGATGGGCTCCGGGCCGAGCGCGACCCGTCCGTGCGCCTCCACCCCGTGGACATCGCCACGCTGCCGTACCCGGGAGTGGCCACCGATTACAAGCCCTTTGTCGTCACCCTGCTCACCGTGTCCGACGGGGTTGGGATCGTGACCGAGAACCTCTTCTCCGGCCGGTTCCGCTATGTGGACGAACTGCGGCGAATGGGGGCCGACATCCGGACCGAGGGACATCATGCCGTGGTGCGGGGTGTGCCCCGCCTCTCGGGCGCCCCCGTGCGCTCATCGGACATCCGGGCCGGCGCGGCGCTGGTGTTGGCCGGGCTGGTGGCCGAAGGGGAGACCATCGTCTCCGACGCCCACCATGTGGACCGCGGCTACGAGGACTTTGCCGGAAAGTTGTCATCGCTCGGAGCAAAGGTGAGCAGGAGCGACTGATCGCTCCCGGCGAGCGACGCGCCTACGCCCGTATACGCTCTCGGAACCTCATGTCGACCCGTCCCACCGATCCCGCCGCCCTGCTCGATGCCGCCCAGGGCGGCGACCGGGTGGCATTGGCTCGGCTGCTCTCCTATGTCGAGCGCGGCGGTGAGCAGTCCCGCCAGGTGGCCCACCTGGCCTATCAGTCGCCCGGGCGCGCCTATACCGTGGGCCTCACCGGTGCGCCGGGATCGGGCAAGTCGACCCTGACCGATCGGCTCATCGGCGCCGTGCGCGAGAAGGGCTTCCCGACCGCCGACGCAGCCGATGCAGCCGCCGATGCCGACGCCGATACAGCCGCCGACGCCGGTGCCGGAACCGCCGACGCAGGAGCCGCCGCCGACGGAGGAGCACGCGCTGCTTCAGCCGACAATGCGCACCAGGTCGCCGTGCTGGCCATCGATCCCTCGTCGCCGTTCACCGGAGGGGCCATCCTCGGCGACCGGGTCCGCATGCAGGACCATGCCCTCGACGACGGCGTCTACATCCGCTCCATGGCTACCCGAGGTCACCTTGGGGGGTTGGCCGTCGCCGTCCCCGATGCGGTACGGCTCCTGTCCGCCGTGGGCCTGCCCGTCGTCCTGGTGGAGACAGTGGGGGTGGGCCAGGTGGAGGTGGACGTGGCCTCGGCCACCGATACGACCGTGGTGGTGGTGAACCCGGGCTGGGGGGACGCCATCCAGGCCAACAAGGCGGGACTGCTCGAGATCGCCGATCTCTTTGTCATCAACAAAGCCGACCGACCCGGGGTCAGAGAGACCCGCCGCGACCTGGAGGGCATGCTCGACCTCACCGCGCTGGGCGAGTGGCGACCCCCGATCGTGGAGACGGTGGCTTCGACCGGAGAGGGCATGGACGACCTGTGGACGGCGATCGCCGACCATCGCTCCTACCTCGACAGCAGCGGGCTGCTCGACCAGCTTCGGCGGGAACGACTGGAGCGGGAATTCCATCAGATTCTCGTGGCCCGACTCGAACGCAAGATCGTCGAGCTCCATGGGTCGTCCGGCTACGCCGAGGTCATCGAGTCCCTCACCGCGGGCGAGCTGGATCCCTATCGCGCCGCCGATCAGTTGTTGGCCGGCATCATCGTGCCGGACCCTCCGAGCGACGAGGATCAAGGCACGTAGACCGTACGGTGGCCGGCCCCGGCCAAGGGCCCGTCCTCCAACCGGCTTGGGCCATGGAGCGGCGATTCGCCTGCGTGGGCGGCGTTTCTCTGGCACCGCCGGCCATCCGGGCAGGCCGGGCCGGAGGGCAACGGCGGGGGATCGGCGTAACCGAGGCGTTATATGCCCGCTCATCTCCGTTAACACAGCGCTCGTACGATGCCATGACATGCACCCCAGATCGGCTCGACGAGTGCAGCGGCTCCCGGCTGGTCAGCGCGAGCACGCCAGCCGTCGGCTCCGCGACCTGATCCGGTCCAACATCCACTGGGGCGCCTATCCGGGCGGCTTCCTGCCCGGTGAGTCAGAGCTCATGGTCGCCCATGGTTCCTCCCGGGCCACCGTCCGCGAGGCGCTCACCATGCTCCGTCACGAAGGGGTGATCGATCGACAGCAGGGTACCGGCACCTTCGTCATCTCCCATACCGCGTCGGCTCAACTGCGCGAAGCCCACGGTGTCTTCCGCCCTGAGCGCGACAGCATGTTCGACCACCACCACACCTTGGAGGTCGATCGCACCTGGGTGCCCATACCCGACATCGTCGCCGCCCGTCTGGAGGTCGACCCGGGACAGACGTGTCTCCGCTTCGAGTACGTGGCCTCCCATGACGGCGACGTGTTCGCCGTAGCCACCAACTACGTGCTCGATCCGGAGGCCAGTGCCATCGGGACGATCCCCCTGGGGCAGAGCTGGTACGACCTGCTCGACCGGGCTCAGCTGGTGGTGGGCGAGTCCGAGTTCGTGATCGGGTGCATGAACGCCGACGAGCACACCGCATCGCTTCTCTCCGCTGAGCCCGGTTCGGCCATGCTCACCATGGAGCAGGTGATCAGGGACGACCACGGCCGGCTGTACAACTTCGCCTTCGTGGCCGCCAGGGGCGACCGCAACAGCATCGTGTCCCGGGCCCGTCGGGGCTACGAAGGCGGCCACCCCCTCTGAG
>DATMMO010000456.1:0-2139 GCA_035569695.1 Acidimicrobiales bacterium
CCATGGAGCACCCCATGTCGACGGACCAGGGCATGGTGGTTCCTGCCGGCTGGCTCGGTGTCGTCGCCGCGCTGGTCGGGCCGTTCGCGCCGCGGACGTGGCTGGCCGCCAGTGCCCTGGTGGTCTCCCTGGTGACCGGGCTCATCACCTTCGTGGCCGTCGTGGTCCTCGTGGTGACCGGGCTCGGGCTCGTGCCGCTGGCCCTGGTCGGCGTGCTCGTCCTGGTGGCCACCTTGCACGCCACCCGAGTCCTGGGCCGGTGGGACCGGGCTCGGATCCGGACCTTCTTCGGGGTGGAGATCATCCCGCCGTCCCTGCCCCGGCGTGCCCCGGGCCAGTCCTTCTTCTCCTGGCAGCGCTCGTGGGTGACGTCGAGGGCGATGTGGAAGCCGTGCGCCTACCAGCTCGTGCGCGGTCCGATCATGGTCGTCGTCACCGCCATCGCCGTGGTCACCTGGTCGGTGGCCCTGGCTCTTATTGCCCTACCGATCTATATCCGGCCAACGGTGCCCGGCGGCAGCAACTGGTGGTTCGGAGCGGGGACGCCTCCGATGTCAGAGGTGGCCGGGCTGTGCGCCGCCGGGGTGGTCCTCTTGTTCGTGGCCCCCTGGGTGACCCGGGCCCTGGCCGCCATCGACCTGGCTCTGGCCCAGGTGCTGTTGGGGCCCACCCGCCGGGACCGCCTCGCCACCGAGCTGACCCGGGTTTCGGTGTCACGGGCTCGGGTCGTGGACGCCACCGATGCCGAACGCCGTCGCATCGAGCGCGACCTGCACGACGGGGTGCAACCCCGGCTGGTCTCGCTGGCCATCACGCTGGGACGGGCCCAGGCCAAGTTCGAGGCCCACCCCGACGAGGCCAGACGGCTCCTGTCCCAGGCCCACGAGAGCGCCAAGGAAGCGCTGTCCGATCTCCGGGACCTGGCCCGCGGCATCCACCCCTCGGTGCTCGACGACCGCGGCCTCGATGCCGCCCTTTCGGCGCTGGTGGCCGGATCGCCGGTACCGGTCCGCGTTTCGGTCGACTTGGCCCGGCGCCCCTCACGAACCAGCGAGGCCGTCGCCTATTTCTTCGTGGCCGAGGCCGTGACCAACGTGGCCAAGCACGCCCGGGCCACCCAGGCCACCGTGCTCATCGGCCAGGATGATTCGGCCATGCGAGTGGTGGTGGCCGATGACGGTGGCGGGGGAGCAGCGCCCACGCCGGGGGGAGGTCTCGCCGGGCTGGTCGACCGGTTGGCCGCCGTCGATGGCACGCTCGCCATGTCGAGCCCCCCGGGTGGACCCACCCGGCTCGAGGCGGTGATCCCATGCGGGTGGTGATCGCCGACGACTCGGTGCTCCTGCGCGAGGGGATCGCGCGGTTGCTCGAGGACGCGGGATTCGAGATCGTGGCCAAGGTGGCCGATGCCCCGTCGTTGCTCAAGGCCATGGAGCAGCACCTCCCCGACATCGCCGTGGTCGACGTGCGCATGCCCCCGACGTTCAGTGATGAGGGTCTGCGGGCCGCCCTGGTCATCCGCAAACAGTGGCCGGACGTGGCCGTGCTGGTCCTTTCCCAGTACGTCGAGGAGCGCTACGCCAGCGAGTTGCTGGCCAGCGACACCGACGGCGTGGGCTACTTGCTGAAGGACCGGGTGGCCGATGTGCACGAGTTCGTCGATGCCCTGAAGCGGGTGGCGGCCGGAGGCACCGCCCTCGATTCCGAAGTGGTGACCCAGCTGCTGGCCCGCAGCCGCCGGGTCGACCCGTTGGGCACGCTGACGACCCGGGAGCGAGACGTCATGAGGCTCATGGCTGAAGGACGGTCCAACGGAGCCATCGCCGAGTCCCTGGTGGTGTCGGTCGGTGCGGTGGAGAAGCACGTCGCCAACATCTTCCTCAAGCTCGATCTCTCGCCCGATGACCAAGACCACCGACGCGTGCTGGCCGTGCTCCACTTCCTCGAGTCATGAAGGAGATGCCCGTGATGAGACGGCGGACAGCAGCACAGCGCGTGGCCATCGGGTTCGCCGTGCTCGTCACCCTGGCCTTCATCGTCGCCGGCGCGGTGTCGGCCGCCTCGGGGATCGTGGTGCAGTCCAAGGACGTCACCCGCACCTTCGTGGGCACGGTGTCGACCGTCCATGTGAACGCGGAC
>DATMMO010000457.1:0-3964 GCA_035569695.1 Acidimicrobiales bacterium
CTTGGACAGGGTCCCGGTCAGGCCGCTGGTGCCGATGTCGGCCACGAACTTGTGCATGGTCGGCTGGTGGATGCCCAGGGCACAGATCTCCGTCCCCAGCCGAATGGCCGTGCGCAGACCCATGGTCTCCATGGTCCGATGAACCAGGCGCTTGTTCAGCTGGACGAGGTCCGAGGGCATCATGGCGATGCGCTCGGCATAGGCGACCACCCTGTCGTCCAGCTCCTCGGCCGGGTAGGCGTAGTTGGCCCAGCCCAGGCGCACCGCGTCGGTCCCCGAGATGGAGTCGCCGGTGAGCATCATGTCCATGGCCGTGCGCATGCCCATGAACCAGGCGTGAAAGTGCATGTCGGGTACCCCGAAGCGGACGGCCGGGTAGCCGATCTGGGCATCGTCGGCCACCACCACCAGGTCACACCCTGTCGCCAGCTCGCTCCCGCCGGCCAGGCAGTAGCCGTGCACCTGGGCGATGACCGGCTTGGCCAGGTCCCAGATGCTCATCCATCCCTCGGTGACGTGCCGGGGCCACTGGCCCTCCCCTTGTGACGTGAAGAAGGGAAGGGGTACGCCCTCGTTCCCGCCGCCCAGGTCGTAGCCGGAGGAGAAGCACTTGCCCGCGCCCCGGACGATGGTGACCCGGACGTCGGCGTCGTCGTCGGCCCCACGGAGAGCCTCGATCAGCTCGCCCCGGAGCGCATTACTCAAGGCGTTGCGCTTCTCCGGACGGTTGAGGGTCAACCGCCTGACCCCCTCGGATGGATCGTCGGTCAGGACCAATTGCTCTGCCATGGATGTCTCCTCGTCCGATCTGCCGATAGTGCTCGCACGGAGCGACCGGATCGAATCGGTTGCTCCCTGACCAAACCAGAACCAGACTCTAGTTGCCGACAGCACGTCCCCCTGGTGGCGAGCAGGAGCGTACACGGATGGGCACGGGTCGGCTCGGCCCGTAACGCGACGAAGGGGACCTATCATCCGAGGACGATCATGAGCAAACCCTCTTGATGTCGACGCAGATGGAGCACCCGGACTCCCTCCGACCGGGGCAACGGGCGAGGCGGGACCGGATCGTGCTGGCCGCGCTCGAACTGCTCGAAGAGGGCGAGTACGACACCATCCACGTGCGCGACGTGGCCGAACGGGCCGACGTCGCCCTCGGGACCATGTACAACTACTTCAGCTCCAAAGAACATCTCTACGCCGCGGCCATGCTCGACTGGGCCAGCTCCTTTCGCAACACCATCGCCCGCCGGCCCCTCAACGGACAGACCGGTCAGGACCGGCTCAAGGACCTGTTCGGCCGGGTCATCCGAGCCTTCGAGCGCCGGCCGCAGTTCCTGCGGCTGGAGATCGTGCTGGAGAACTCGACCGACCGCCACGCCCGGGAGATGTTCGCCGTGTTCAGCGATCACAACCAGTCCACCTTCGCCACCGCCCTCGATACGATGCCCCTGTCCGAGGCCCGGGCGGTCACCGACATCGTGGCCGTCGTGATGGGATCCATGCTCCACGCCTGGGCTCTGGGACGGGCCGACATCCAACGGGTCTACGAGATCGTGTTCCAGACCATCGATCTGATCTTCTCGCCCCCACCCGGAGCGTCCCGTTCGCGCTAGTATCTAGAATCAGATTCTAGAAGTGGCCGCGAGCAGTGGCCCCGACCCACTGACCCCGAGCCAAGGAGGAACCCCATGGCAATCAGCACCGATGCCAACCCGACCAGCGCCGTCGACCAGGCGGGCGAACACCTCACCATCATCTCGGCCGATTGCCATGCCGGCGGCAGCCACAAGTCGTACCGCGAGTACCTCGACCCTGCCTACCTGGAGGACTTCGACGCCTGGCGGGCCAAGTACAAGAACCCCTTCCGCGACCTGGGCGACAATCGCCGCCTGCGCAACTGGGACAACGAGATGCGCAACAGCCAGCAGGAGGCGGACGGCGTGGTGGCCGAGGTCCTGTTCCCCAACACGGTGCCGCCGTTCTTCCCCAGCTTCGTCCTCTTCGCTCCCCCACCCCCGCCCGAGGACTACCAGCACCGCCTGGCCGGTATCCGGGCCCACAACCGGTGGTTGGTGGACTGGTGCAACGAGTTCCCCGAGCGCCGGGCCGGGATCGGCCAGATCTTCATCAACGACGTCGACGACGCCATCACCGATGTGCGCTGGATCAAGGAGCACGGACTGCGCGGTGGCGTCCTGCTGCCCAATCCCCCGCCCGACGTCACCTGGGTCAAGCCCCTCTACGACCCCTACTACGAGCCTCTGTGGACCGTCTGCGAGGAGCTCGAGATCCCGGTCCACAGCCATGGGGGCATCGGAGTCCCCGACTACGGATCCGGCCCCCTGTCCATGGTGATGTACATCACCGAGGTGGGCTTCTACTCGCAGCGGCCGTTCGTCCACCTCCTGCTCTCGGGCGTGTTCGAGCGCCATCCCCGCCTCAAGTTCGTCATGACCGAGATGGGGGCCTCGTGGATCCCGGCCATGCTCGACCAGCTCGACGGGACGCTGGCCATGATCCGGGGCACGGGCGCCCAGGGCGAGCTCCGCTTCGACCAGGATCACGTGCTGCCCAAGTCGGCCTCCGAGTACTTCCAGCAGAACTGCTGGGTGGGCATGTCCCAACCGACCCGGGCCGATGCCGCCATTCGTCACCGCCTGGGCAGCGACCGCCTGATGTGGGGTTCGGACTATCCCCACGACGAGGGCACCTACCCCTTGTCCCGGGAGAACCTGCGCGCCGTCTTCTCCGATCTGGAGCCGACGGAGATGCACAAGATCCTGAGCGGCAATGCGGCCAAGCTCTACGACTTCGACCTCAAGGCGCTGGCCCCGCTCGGGAACGAGTTCGGCCCCACCATGGGCGAGCTGACCCAGCCCCTGGATGGCCTGCCCGAGAACGCCAACGAGGCGCTGCGCCGGGCCGTGAAGAACCGGTCGGCCGACTCTGTCTCACTCTGACCGCCACCGGTTCGCGCCGGTGTGAGCCTGGTCGCCGAGCACGACGGCCTGGGCCTGGCCGAGCTGGTTCGCTCCGGTGAGGTCACGGCCCACCAACTGCTCGACCAGGCCATGGCCTCGATCGAGACCACCAATCCGTCCCTGAACGCGGTCGTCATCGTGTTCGAGGACGAGGCCCGCCGGGCCATTGATGCCGGCCTGCCGCCGGGGCCGTTTCACGGCGTGCCCTTTGCCGTCAAGGACCTGTGGGCCAACGTGGCCGGGTCGATCACCACCAACGGCAGTCGCCTGTTCGCCGCGGGGCCGCCCAGTGCCGGCGACTCCGAGGTCATCCGTCGCTACCGCCGGGCCGGGCTGGTCCTGGTGGCCAAGACCAACACCCCCGAGCTGGGCCTCAGCCCCAGCACCGAGCCCGCCCTGTTCGGGCCGACCCACAACCCCTGGGACCCGGCCATCACCCCCGGCGGCTCCAGCGGCGGGGCGGCCGCCGCGGTGGCCTCAGGCCTGTTCGCCATGGCCCATGCCAGCGACGGGGGCGGCTCCATCCGCATCCCTGCGTCGTGCTGCGGGCTCTTCGGGTTGAAGCCGAGCCGGGGCCGGATCACCGTCGGACCGGAGCGGGGCGAGGGGTGGAACGGCATGAGCACCCAGCACGCACTGACCCGTTCGGTGCGGGACAGTGCAGCCCTGCTCGACGCCAGCGCCGGTCCCATGGCCGGCGACCCCTATTGGGCCCCTCCGGGCTCTTCCTCCTACCTGGCTGACGCCCGGACCGATCCGGCACCGCTGCGCATCGGCCTGATCACTGAGTCGCACACGGGCGTGCCCGTGGCCCCGGAGTGTCGCCAGGCGGCCGAGGCCACCGCCTCCCGCTGCGCCCAACTGGGCCACGAGATCGTGCCCCTGTCGTGGCCGGCCATCACCGACGACTTCGTGGCGGCACGTTCGGCCATCGTGCCCGTGCAGATCGCAGTGACGGTGGACGACTTCCTGGCCAAGAC
>DATMMO010000458.1:0-7263 GCA_035569695.1 Acidimicrobiales bacterium
CTCATCCATTCGATCATCGAGTTCGGCGACACCGTGGTGCGCGAGGTCATGGTGCCGCGCCCCGACATGAGCACCATCGAGGCCGATGCCACGGTGGAGACGGCGCTCGAGCACGCCATGGCCGTCGGCTACAGCCGGATCCCCGTGGTCGATCACAAAGTCGACGATGTGCTCGGCCTCACCTACACCAAAGACCTGATCCGAGCCCTCCGGGCCGGCGCCGGCGCCGATTCGGTGCGCAACCACATGCGCTCCCCTCGGTTCGTCCCCGAGACCAAGCGGGTGGCAGGCATGATGCGAGAGATGCAAGAGGAGAAGTACCACATGGCCGTGGTGGTGGACGAGTACGGCGGCACCGCAGGACTGGTGACGCTGGAGGACCTGATCGAGGAGCTGGTGGGCGAGATCGTCGACGAGTTCGATGTGGAGGAGCCACCGGTCGAGCGTCTGGCCTCGGGCGAGATTCGGGTCAGCGGCAGGATGGTCGTCTCCGAGGTCAACGACTTGCTCGATGCCAACCTGCCGTCGGGCGCGTGGGACACGGTTGGGGGCCTGGTCTTCGATCTCCTCGGTCACGTCCCCATCGAGGGCGAGACGGTCGAGACCGACGGGGTCCGGCTCATCGCCGAACGGGTCAGGAGCCGGCGGATCGAGCGGGTCCGGATCGTGCCCGCCCCTCGACAACCCCTGGCCCAGGACCGCTCGTGACCTATCGTTCCGGGTTCGCCGCCGTGGTGGGTCGGCCCAATGTGGGCAAGTCCACCCTGGTCAACAGGATCGTCGGCACCAAGGTCACCATCACCTCGCCCCGACCCAACACCACCCGGGCCCAGGTCCGAGGGGTGTTGAACCGCCCCGACAGCCAAGCCGTGTTCGTGGACACGCCCGGGCTCCATCGTCCCCGCACCGCATTGGGGGAGCGGCTCAATGACACCGCCACCTCCTCGCTCGACGACGTCGACGTGGTGGTGACCATGGTGGACGCCACCGGCGCCATCGGCCCGGGTGACCGCATGGTTCTGGCCCACGGGGCCCGGCGGGTGCGGGCCCAGGTGCGGAGCGCGGCCATGGCCGCCAAGTTCGCGCCGCCCAGCGGGGACTCCTCCGATGAGGACAGCGAGGGCGTCGTCGTGGCCCCGCCGGCTCTGCTGGTGGTGGTCAACAAGATCGACAGGGTGGACGACAACGGGGTGCTGACCCATCTGGCTGCGGTGGCCGAGGTGGGCGAGGCCCTGGCCGTCGAGGGCGGAGCCGTCCCCATCCCGGTCGAGTACTTCCCGGTCTCAGCCCTGACCGGAAACGGGGTCGACGTGCTGGTCGATGCCGTCTTGTCCCGGCTGCCCGAGGGGCCTCGCTACTACCCCGAAGGCATGATTACCGATGTGGCCGAGGCGTTCTGGGTGGCCGACCTGGTCCGAGAGCAGCTGCTGGCCCGGGTGGACGACGAGTTGCCCCACAGCATCGCCTGCCGGGTCACCGAGTGGGAGTGGCCCCGGGTCCGCTGCGAGATCCTGGTTGAGCGGGACTCACAGAAGGGCATCGTCATCGGCAAAGGTGGCTCGACGCTGAAGGCGGTGGGCACCGCGGTCAGAGAGCAGATGGAGCCCGGCGCCTACCTGGACTTGTTCGTGCGGGTGGAGAAGCGCTGGCAACAGCGGGACGACGCCCTCGACCGTCTGGGGTTCTAAGCCGCGCCCTTGCTGCCCGGCTGTACCCGAACGCCGGGCCGATAGGGACGGGAGAGGCCGCGGCGAGCCGGTAGGGCAGACCTCGAGCTAGCTCGAGGCCACGACCTGGTGTTGAAGGAACTCCTCCACCAGACGCCGCTCGACCACCCGGTGCATGGGCGGGACCCGGGCCAGCAGCACGCCCCGGTAGCTGGCCGTGGCCAGCCGGTTGTCGAGCACGGCGACAACTCCTCGATCGTCGGCCGAGCGGATCAGACGGCCGGCTCCCTGGGCCAGCAGCGTTCCGGCCCGGGGGAGGTCCACGGTCTGGAAGGCGGCCGCACCGGCCCGGTCCCGGCGGGCCTGGAGCACGGGGTCGTCGGGGCGCGGGAAGGGGATGCGATCGATGGCCACCACGCTCAGGGTGGAACCGGGGATGTCCACCCCCTGCCAGAAGCCGAGGGTGGCGAACAGACAGGTGGCCTCGTCGGACCGGAATGCCTCGATCAGCGCCGGCTTGGGCAGGTCGGACTGGGCCAGGATGGGGAACTCCACCCGGTCCCGCAAGGCCGCGACCGCCGCGGTCATGGCCCGCCAGCTGGTGAACAGGGCCAGTGTGCGGCCCCCTGCCGCGGTCATGAGAGCGGCCAGCTCGTCGTGGATGGCCGGCTCCGACTCCGGGCGCCGGCGGTCGGGGAGCGACCGGGCCACGTAGAGCACGGCGTGAGACGGATAGTCGAACGGACTGCCCACGTCGAGCTCGTCGGTCCGATCGGCGGGGAGGCCGAGTCGTTCCCGCAGCCCGACCGGCACCGTGGCCGAGGTGAGGACTCCGGTCACCTCGTCCCACAGCCGATCGGCCAGGAGCGGTCCGACCTCGATGGGGGAGATCCGGAGGGTGGGGAAGCGGGAGCCCCCGTCGACCCAGGCCACCTGGTCGTCGGTGAGCACGGCCAGTTTGGCCAGATCGTCGCTCAGATGACCGGCGGCCAGCAGCGCCCGGTCCCGACGGGACCGGATCTCGGAGCCGTCGCTCTCGCCCGTCTCACGTTCGGCCCGGCGCAGCCCGTCGACCAGACGGGACACCCGGCCGATGGCCAGATCGACGAGGTCCCCGAGACCGGGATCGGACGGCGCCGCGGCCCGCACCCCGAACCGACCGGTCCCGGCCCCGGCCGCTGCGGCCGCACTGGAAGAGGCCACATGGGGCACCGTTGCCTCGGAGACAGCCGCCACCGTCCGGCTGCGTCGCTTGCCCGACGGCGTCCGGTCCGTACCGGGGTCGAGGGGCGGCAGCCCCAGGTCGAGGCCCTGGGGCTCGGGGTCGGTTCCCACTCCCTCGGGCCCCGCCGGTTGGGATCGTTCCGCGGCGCTCACCTTGCCGGTGTCGGCTGCACTCACCTCGGTGGTGTCGGCTGCGCTCACCTCGCCGGTGGGGGCTGACCCGATGAGCAGGGACCGGGCCACCCTGGAGCCAGCCAGGGGCTGGAGGACCCGCTGCAGCACGTCACCGATCTCGGCCACCGCCTCCACGGCCGAGTCGGCTCGATCGTCGACCAGGCCACGGGCCGACGCGGCCAGGGCCCGGAACCGTCCCGGGCCGATCTCGGTGCCCAGGCTGTCGGTCATCACCTCCTCGACCTCGTGGGCCTCGTCGAAGACGACGACGTCGTGGGGTGGCAGCACGACTCCGCCGCTGGCCAGGTGGGCGCCGTAGAGGTGGGTGTTGACCACCACGACGTCTGCTTCCGCGGCGCGCGACCGGGCGTCCTCGGCGAAGCAGTCGTGACCGGACGGGCACCGGTAGGCGCCCGGACACTCTCGGGCGGTGGTGCTGACCATGGCCCAGGCCTTGGGGGCGGGCTCGAAGTCGAGCTCGGCCCGGTCGCCCGTGGTCGAGTCCTGGCCCCAGTCGAGCAGCCGGCGCACCTGGTCGCCCAGCCGTCCATTGTCCTCGGTCCGACCCGGGGCCGGCCTCGGTGTCTCCGCGCTCGCCCCCTCCATGGTCAGCTGCTCACCGGTACCGCCGACTTCGGCGGCGCGCTGCTTGCACAGATAATTGCTCCGCCCCTTCAGGACGGCAAAGGAGAACTCGCCGGTGGCCAGCGTGGCCACGCTGGGAAGATCCTTCCCCGCCAGCTGGTCCTGGAGCGCCTTGGTCGCCGTGGCCACCACCACCCGCTCGCCGGCCAGCATGGCCGGGATCAGGTAGGCCAGCGACTTGCCCGTTCCCGTCCCGGCCTGGACGACGAGATGACGGCGGCCGGCGATGGCGCGACCGACGGACCGGGCCATTTCCGATTGACCGGCTCGGTGCTCCCCGCCACCGGGCAGGGCGGCGGCCGCCCGATCGAGGGCCGTGGTCACCGCATCCGACGCTCGGGTGGACTCCGTTTCTGTCACCGGTTCGGTCACCCGATGACCCTACCGGGAGCCCGATGGGCGCCTGCGCCATGTGACGCCAACACGACAGGTCGTGACGAGACCCGGGGCCCGGCCCTCACACGTTGGTGACCCACAAGGTGATGGCCACCCCCACCCCCACGGCCACGATCAGCGCTCGGAACACCTGGCGGTTCAGCTTGCGGCCGAGGGGCGCGCCCACCTGTCCGCCGATGATGGATCCCCCGGCGATCAGGGCCACCACCGCCCAGTTCACGTGGCTGGAGGCAACGAACAAGCAGGCCGCAGCCAGGTTGGCCATGAAGGTCAGCACGTTCTTGGCCGCGTTCAGCCGTTGCATCTCATCGTCCAGGAAGATGGCCAGGAGGGCAATGAGGATGACGCCCTGGGCGGCCCCGAAGTAGCCCCCGTACACGCCGGTGGCGAACACCGAGATGATGAGGACTGGGCCGCCGTGATGGGCGCGTTCGCCCCGTTCGGCCAGCCAACGGGAGAGCATCGGCTGTACAGCGATGAGGAGACAGGCCAGCAGGATCAGGGCGGGCACCACAGTGCGGAAGACACTGCCGGGCAGGGCCAGGAGCAGGGCGCCTCCGGCCACGCCCCCGGCCGCGGCGGCGACGCTCAGGATGATCACCCGAGGCCGTTGGCCCACCAACTCGGGACGGTAGGCGATCGCCCCGCTCAAGTTGCCGGGCACCAGGCCCACGTTGTTGGACACGTTGGCCAGGACGGGCGGGTAGCCGAAGGCCAAAAGGGTGGGGAAGGTGATGAGGGACCCCGCGCCCACGATGACGTTGATGGTCCCCGCGGCCAGACCGGCGGCAAAGATCGCCAGTGCCTGGAGCGGTGACATGGAGAGGGTCTAGCCCGGCGTTCATCCCAGCTCAAGGCGAGGTCTGGTCGACTCCTGCCGTTGGCATCGCTGGGCCGAACTCCACCCCCGACGACAAGGGATAGCGTTCCCGGCGTGCAATCGGCCGACAGCAACCCCATGGCGAGCAGCGCCCCGGCGCGCCCGTTGGTCGCCGCCGATGTCCTCGGGGGGCCCATCCCCAAGCACATCGGGTGCGTGATGGACGGGAACGGCCGCTGGGCCAGCCGTCGGGGCCTACCCCGCACCGAGGGCCACGGCGCGGGTGAGGCTGCGCTGCTCGATGCGGTCGAGGGCGGCTTGGAGCTGGGGATCCCCTGGTTGACCATGTACGCCTTCTCCACCGAGAACTGGCGCCGGCCGGCCGATGAGGTGCGGTACCTGATGGGCTTCAACGAGGGGCTCCTGGCCCGGCGCCGGGACGAGCTGCACGAGAAGGGGGTTCGGATCCGGTTCGCCGGTCGTCGCGACTGGCGGGTTCCCAAACGGGTGCTGCGGCGCATGGACGAATCGGTGGCCCTGACCGAGAAGAACCGGCGGATGACCCTGACCATGGCCTTCAACTACGGCGGCCGGGCAGAGATCGTCGATGCGGTCCGATCCCTGGTGGCCGACGGTGTCTCGGCCAACAAAGTCGACGAGAAGGCCATCCGTTCCCGGCTCTACTATCCCGATCAGCCCGATCCCGACCTGGTGATCCGGACGTCGGGCGAGACCCGTATCTCCAATTTCCTTCTGTGGCAGTTGGCCTACAGCGAGCTGGTGTTCCCCGAGGTCCTGTGGCCCGACTTTCGGCGCGAGCATCTCTTTGACGCCGTTCGGGAGTACCAGCAGCGCCAACGACGTTATGGGGGAGTGACATGAACGAAGACCCTGGGTTCATCGAGCTGTGATCAAGGTGGCCGTGGCCGCCGGCGTGGCCCTCTACCTGTTCTGCGTGATCATGGCTGCAGCCGGATTCACCAGCATCATCCCGCTGATCGTGATCGTCCCCGTGCTGGTGTTGTTGATCGGCGGAGGGAACATGCTCGGGGGCCGCAGTCATGGACGCACCCGGGCAGCCGGCCCACCGGGACTGGAGTCCGCCCCGTTGTCCTCGAGCGGGCCGAACGGTCCTGTGGTCCCTCAACGGGTCAACGGTGAGGGCCCCACCGACCGACCCCGGGGTGAGAGCGCCGGTCCGGAGCAGCGCGCCGGCACGGAATCGGGTGGCGGGGAGCCCGGCGACCACGAATGAGCCTGTTCCGCGACCAGGGGGTGGTGCTGCGCACGATCCGACTCGGTGAAGCGGACCGGATCGTGACCATCATGACCGAGCAGCACGGCAAGGTCCGGGCTGTGGCCAAGGGTGTTCGTCGCACCGCGTCGAAATTCGGGGCCCGGTTGGAACCGCTCAGCCACGTGGCCATCCTGGCCTGGCAGGGTCGGAGCGACCTGGACATCGTGAACCAGGCCGAAGCCATCGACACCTTCCGGACCATCCGGGAGGACCTCGACCGGATGTCAGCGGCGATCTCCATGCTCGAGGTGGTGGACCAGGTCGGCCAGGAACGACACGCCAACCCCCAGCTGTACGAGATGCTCGTCGGCGCCCTCCGGGTGTTGGACAAGGCCGACACGGTCATGGTGGCGCCCTCCTTCTTCTTGAAGGTGCTGGCCCTGGAGGGCTCGGCCCCGGTCCTGGACATGTGTGTGTCATGTGGCGAGGAGGACAGCACGCAGCTGGTTGCCTTCGACCTCATCGAGGGAGGCGTGCACTGCCGGAGCTGTCGGCGGGGGCGCCCCCTCTCGGGTCCCGGGCTCGAGCTGTTGCGCCGAACGTTGGGTGGGGGACTGGCCGGCGTGCTGGCCGAGCCCCGTTCACCCGTCACCGACGAAGTGACGTCCCTGGCCACCGAGGCCATGGAGGCCCATCTCGATCGTCGGCTTCGCGCCGTCCGATCCGGTCCGGGGTCGTGACCGTCGGCGGCCGGGCACCGGCCCCCTTCGGCGTCTACGTCCACATCCCCTTTTGTCGGTCGCGTTGTGACTATTGCGCCTTTGCCACCTATACCGACCGAGACCATCTGATGGAGGAGTACGCCGCTGCCTGCATGGTCGAAGTGGGACGGGCCGTCGACGAGGGCATGCCCGCGGCCACCTCGGTCTTCTTCGGTGGCGGCACACCCTCGCGGCTTCCGGCCGACCTGCTGTGCGCCATCGTGGCCTCGGTTCCCCGGGTGGCCGGTGCCGAGGTCACCGTGGAGTGCAATCCCGAAGACGCAGCGCCCGAGCGATTCGCCCTCTACCGGGAGGCCGGGGTGAACCGGATCTCCCTCG
>DATMMO010000459.1:0-3873 GCA_035569695.1 Acidimicrobiales bacterium
GAGCCAGGAGCTCGAGAGCTCGCGCTCCCGCGGTCTGCACTCACGCACCATCGAGGTGCTCGATCAGCGCGGCGTCGCCGACCGGTTCCTGGCCGAGGGGCAGGCGATGCAGGTCCAGGCGTTCGCCGGGATCCCGTTGGACATCAGCGACTTCCCCACCCGCCACAACTACGGACTGGCGCTGGGGCAGCACCACTTCGAGCGGATACTGGCCGCCTGGGTCAGCGAGCTGGGGGTGCCGATCGTTCGCCGACGTGAGGTGACGGGCTGCGCGTCCGACGACACCGGCGTCGACGTCGAGCTGTCCGACGGCCGGTCGCTCCGGGCGGACTACCTCGTTGGGTGCGACGGGGGACGCAGCGTGATCCGAAAGGCGGCCGGCATCGAGTTCCCGGGGTGGGATCCGTCGACCAGCTGGCTGATCGCCGAGGTCGAGACGGACGAGGAGCCCGAGATCGGCTTGCGCGGCGGAGGTGGCATCGGCCATGCGGACGGAGGGCGGGTTGGGATCGTGCTGACCGAACCGCAACTCGAACACACCAGCGAGCCCACCCTGCAGGATGTGAGAAAGGCGCTCATCGCCGTCGACGGGACGGACTACGGGGTGCACAGCCCAACGTGGATCTCCCGTTTCACCGACATGACCCGGCAGGCGGCGTCCTACCGCAAGGGGCGTGTACTGCTCGCCGGCGACGCCGCTCATGTGCATTCCCCGCAAGGCGGACAGGGCCTCAACATCGGTGTGCAGGATGCAGTGAACCTCGGATGGAAGCTGGCCCAGGTGGTCAACGGGACATCACCAGACGGCCTCCTGGACACCTACCATGCCGAACGGCACCCGGTGGGGGCCCGCGTGCTGCGCAACACCATGGCCCAGGGCGCGCTCAGGGGCGAGGGCGGGCGCCCCGAGGCGCTGCGCGAGACGATGGCCGAGCTGCTGAGCATGGACGAGCCTCGCAAGCGGTACGCGGCCATGATCTCCGGTCTCGACATTCACTACGACCTGGGCGAGGGCCACCCCCTGCTCGGACGGCGCATGCCCGATCTGGATCTCACGACGGCCGACGGCCCGCTGCGGGTCTTCACCCTGCTGCACGAGGCCAAGCCGGTGCTGCTCAGCCTCGGTAGCCCCGGCGGCCCCGATATCACGCCCTGGGCTGAGCGGGTCCAGCTGATCGAAGCCGACTCCGTCGGTCCGTGGGAGATCCCCGTACTTGGCCCGGTCCCCGCGCCCAGTGCGGTGTTGATCCGGCCCGACGGACATGTCGCCTGGGTGGGGGCCGGCACCGTTACCGGATTGCGGGACGCCCTGACTTCCTGGTTCGGAATACCGTGACGCGATGCGATGGTCGGCCCTGCGGATGGACCGGTTGACGGCCGGTGATCGCCCTCGAATCAATGTGCGAGTGGCCTGATTGGGCGGGTGTTTGACGACCAGTGAGACTCTTGTACCATACTCAGTATGATCAGTAATCGGGTATCGCGATGAGTGTTCGCCACGCAATCCTCGCCCTGTTGAGCGAAGGCCCGAAGTACGGCCTCCAGCTGCAGAAGGAGTTCGAGTCGAGCACGGGAGAGGTGTGGCCCCTCAATATCGGACAGGTGTACACGACACTGCAGCGCCTCGAGCGCGACGGCCTGGTCGAATCGGACGAGGCCGAGAGCGAGGGTCCCCAAAAGGGCTTCCACATCACCGAGGCCGGATCGACGGAGCTCTCGTCGTGGTTGAACACGCCACCGGACATGACATCGCCGCCTCGGGACGAGCTGGTGATCAAGGTGCTGTCGGCCCTTCGAGTGCCAGGGGTCTCGGTGCACGATGTGATCCAGGTCCATCGTCGCTATCTCGTTGAGCTCATGCAGCAGTGGACCCGTCTCAAAGAGGATGAGGCTGCCTTCGATCTCACGTTCGCGCTGGTCGTCGACGCCGAATTGTTCCGGCTGGACGCCGTGGTCCGCTGGCTCGACACCGCCGACGGGCGGCTGAAGCGAGCTGCGGCCCAGCCCTCGGCTACGTTGACGACGCCGCGCCTCGCTCGGCGATTGGTCGTTCGTCGGTGAGTTTCCTCGAAATGCGCCACGTCTCCAAGTCGTACGGAGAGGGCGCCGCCGAGGTGCATGCCATCTGTGAGGTCGACCTGGCCGTCGAGTGCGGCTCGCTCGTCGCGGTGATGGGCCCGAGCGGCTCGGGAAAGTCGACCCTTCTCACCATTGCCGGCAGTCTCGAGGAGCCGACCAGCGGCGAGGTGGCCATCGACGGCGCGTCGCTCCTGGCCATGTCGCGCAACGACAAGGCCCGCCTTCGACGACGCACGATCGGCTACGTCTTCCAAGAGTTCAACCTGTTGGCTGGGCTGACTGCGGCGGAAAATGTCGCATTGCCCCTCGAACTGGATGGTGTGGCCGGAAGGAAGGCTCAAGCGGCCGGCATGGCCGTGCTCGAGGAGCTGGGCCTTGCCGATCGGGCCACGCACTATCCCGATGAGCTCTCCGGCGGTGAGCGTCAGCGGGTCTCGATCGCTCGCGCCGTGGTGGGGGAGCGTCGTCTCCTCCTCGCCGACGAGCCGTCGGGTGCGCTCGACTCGACAAACGGTGAAGCGGTGATGCGCGTGATCCTCGCCGCCTGCCGGCGGGGGGTCGCAGCCGTCGTCGTCACTCACGACGCCCAGCTGGCCTCGTGGGCCGACCGGGTGGTCTTTCTCCGAGACGGTCGTGTCGTCGATCAGACGATGCCGCCACCGAGCCCGGAGGCGCTGCTCGAGGAGAGCAGTTGGTCCGGACCTCGGCCGTAGTCGACCCCCTCCTCGCTGGCGGGATTCTCCAGTCATAGTCGTCACTGAAAAAGGGACTTGACTTCTGTAGCATACTACGTATGGTTATACGTGTCCTACTAAACGTATTGCTGCACATGCGGCGAAGGATGGTCTAGACGCGATGAGCCTCCTCGAACTCCAGCAAATTTCGAAGTCCTACGGCGAAGGCGAAGCTGCTGTGCAGGCCCTCGACGAGATCGATCTCTCGATCGATCAAGGCCACCTTGTCGCGGTGATGGGACCCAGCGGTTCGGGGAAGTCGACGCTCCTCACGATCGCCGGCAGCCTCGAGGCGCCGACGAGTGGCGAGGTGCTCATCGCCGGGGCGGCGCTGTCGAGCCTGTCGCGCAACGACAAGGCCCGCCTTCGTCGGCGGACGATCGGCTACGTCTTTCAGGATTTCAACCTCCTCCCGGGCCTTACCGCTGCGGAGAACGTTGCCCTTCCGCTTGAGCTCGACGGCGTC
Source organism: Acidimicrobiales bacterium (assembly GCA_035569695.1). Lineage (GTDB taxonomy): Bacteria > Actinomycetota > Acidimicrobiia > Acidimicrobiales > RAAP-2 > DASXMT01. The sequence continues at coordinate 3,280 of DATMMO010000459.1, forward strand.
TCGGCCCGCAAAGCCCACCAGGCGGGACTGGGGGCGCTCGAGCAGCTCGGGATGGCCGATCGAGCCGGGCACTACCCCGATCAGCTCTCTGGCGGCGAGCGCCAGCGGGTGGCCATTGCCCGGGCCGTGGTCGGCGAGCGCAAGCTCCTCCTGGCCGACGAGCCATCAGGTGCGCTCGACTCGACCAACAGCGAGATTGTCATGCGGATGATCCTCGACGCCTGCAAACGGGGCGTGGCCGCGGTCGTGGTCACCCACGACGCCCACCTTGCCTCGTGGGCCGACCGGGTTATCTTCATCCGTGATGGGCGAGCGGTTGACCAGCTCGGCTCCGACCTGCCTGATTCGTCCCTCGTGACGCCCAGCGCGTAGCGCGATCGAACGCACGGTTCCGAAGGAGTCTCGATGAGCACCGTCGTCCTCACCCCCCGCATCGAAGCTCGCCCCGCCGATGGCGGCGCGCCAGCCCGTCGTGCCGTCGTCCGCTGGGCCTGGCGACTCTTCCGAAGGGAGTGGCGTCAGCAGTTCCTGATCCTCGCCCTCATCGTCGTCGCGGTGGCCGCGACGATCGTCGGATCGTCCGTTGCGACCAAC
>DATMMO010000460.1:0-3779 GCA_035569695.1 Acidimicrobiales bacterium
CGGCCGACGAGGGGGATCCCCTGACCGATGATCCCGGCGGGTTGTGGCAACGGGTCCTCCATCGTCAGGGCGGGGTCCTCTCGGTCCTGTCGCGGATCCCGGTCGACCCATCGGTCAACTGAGCCCGAGGGCCGGACCGACCACCGCTGTCCCCGGGTGGCCAGGGCTACCATCCATGCCGTGGAAGAGGCCCGGCGGCAACAACCAGTGGTTCGGACCGTCACGGCGGCAGACGTCCCGGCCGTGGTCGACGTGCTGGGCCGGTCCTTCGACGACGACCCGGTGTCCCGGTTCACCTTCTCCGGTGACCTTCGGCGCCGACGAGGGCTTCGATCCTTCTTTCGGGCCCAGATCGTGCACCAGTACCTGCCCTACCACCAGGTGTTCACCACCGACGACCTGGGCGGGGCAGCGGTCTGGGGGCCGCCGAACCGGCCTCGGCAGGGCTATCGCGAGCTCCTCCAGCTGTTGCCGACGCTTCCCTACATCGTGGGCAAGCACATGATGAAGACCCTCCAGCTGCTGGCGGCCATCGACGCCCTCCATCCCAAGGAGCCACACTGGTACCTGGCCACCCTGGGAACCGAGCCGACCCGGCAAGGACAGGGCATCGGCTCTGCGCTGTTGGCGTCGACCCTGGCCCAGGTGGACCGGGAGGGCATGCCCGCATACCTCGAGTCCTCCAAGGAGCGCAACGTCCCGCTGTACGCCCGCTACGGGTTCGAGGTCATCGACGAGTTCCACGGCCCGGGCGACGCGCCCACCCTGTGGCGGATGTGGCGTGAGCCGCGGCCTCCCGAGAGCGATCAGAGCTTCTGAGCGTAGATGCTGCGCACGCCGGGGAAGGCGTTGTCCAGCCCGCGGTCCAGACCGACCGGGTGCGTGTCGATGCCCAGGCCGTAGCGCATCTGGGCCGTGGTGGCCTGGTCGATGAGCGGTCGCGCCGTGGTGGGGAAGACGTCGGGCGGATCGCACCCGTCGGGCACGGCGGTGGCCCACCCCAGTAGGCCCTCATTGGCGCTGGTGACTTGTTTCAGAAAGTCGCTGAGCCGTTTGCCGTTTTCGCCCACGGTGCAGACGTCGTCGAAGACGTTGTGACCGGTGTCCCTGATGACGATCAGCCGCTTGGGTGCGGGCAACGCCTGGTAGAGCTGGTTCACATCGGTGGGCGGGACCACGGCATCGGTGCTTCCGTCCATGATCAATCCCGGCTTGTGGTTCGAGGGTGGCGTGCCCGGTGCGGGGGCCAGGGCCACGTAGGTGCGGACAGCAGGACTGTCGGCCATGGTCACGGCGGTGCCGCCTCCCGACGAGTGACCCAGGACCCCCACCTTGGAGAAGTCCAGGCGGGCACGGAAGAGGGAATCGGGTCCGGCCTGTTGATGGCGGAGGTACTGCAACGCGTTGTCGAGGTCGTCGATGTCGCTGTCGGCTGCTGCCCGGGCCTCGGCGGCCGGGTCGGTGGGGTCGGCCAGGACAGTGGCCAGATCCCGGGACCGGTGATCCGGGGCGGCGACGACGAAGCCCCACTGGGCCAGATGCTCGGTCAGGAAGCTCGACTGCTCGGGGTAGGAGGCCGACCCGTGGCTGAACAACACGATGGGGAAGGCGCCGTCGGGGTCGCCGCTGGCCGCGGTGTCAGTGGCCATGGGCGCGTTCAGGTACGAGTCGGTCGGGACGGCGTCGGGCATGCCGGTCAACGCGGGCGACGTGGCCTCTGCCTCGGTCAGCCACTGGCGGAGGTGGTACGTGTAGGGAGCCAGTCCCTGCACCGCCGGCTTGTCCACCGGGTACCACAGCTGGAGCCGGTCGCCGTTGGCCATGACCACCCGGGCTGTGCCCGCCGCGTACGGTCCGGGTTGGGCGAAACGGGTATCGGCCGCGGTGGGGGGCGTCGGGCCCCCGGTGGCGCTCCCGGCGTTTCCCGACGAACACGCCGCGGCCACCAGGGCCAGCGACACGGCGGCGATCCCGAGGGTGGCGATCCTCGGCCTCGTTCCCGTCCGTCCGGCGCCAGGCCTTCCCCGAAAGCGATGAGCCAGCCGCCCCTGGCGTCGCCACCGGAGCGGCGATCGATGGTCCATGGCCGACGTCAGCTCGACCGACTGGACCGGCCGGGGCCGACGAGGTGGAGGCCGTCGGGAAGATCAGTCGGATCCGACACCACCGCCTCCAGCAGCTCCAGCAGGGCCCGAGTGGGCACCGAGGGGAGCCCGCGGCTCCGCTGGGCCACGCCCACCCGGCGCCGGGGCAATCCGACCACCGGCACCGGCCGGAACTGGGGTCGCAGGAATCGGGGAATGGCGGTGGCCGGGAGAATGGACGGTCCGTATCCCTCGAAGGTCAGCGAGGCAATGAGGCGCAGCCCGTCGATCTCCCCCGACGGCACCAACGTGATCCCCGCCGGCTTGGTGGCCGCGTCCAGCTCGTCCCGCATGGCCGTTCCCGGCAGGGGGAGGAGCAGCTCCAGCTCGGCCAGCTCGGCCAGCTGCACCGGCGTCTCCCGGAGGGCCAGGGGATGGTCTTGGGGCACCACCAGGACCAGGTCCTCTTCGAACAGGATCTTGGCCACCAGGTCCTTGCCCGGCACGGGCAGGTTCAAGATGGCCAGGTCGAGCTGGCCATTGGCCAACTGGGGCTCGAGGCCGGTGGTGATGCCCTCGATGACCACCAGCCGCAGCTTGGGATGGCGCTTCCGGGCCTCCTCCATGACCTGGGGGACCAGCCAGCGAGCGGTGGTGCCGATCATGCCCACCCGGACGGAGCCCGCCACCTCGTCCTTGCAGGCAGCCACGTCGGAGACCAGGGCGTCCAGCTCGGAGAGCACCCGGCGGGCGCGGGCCACCACCACCCGGCCCTCTTCGGTCAGGTGTCCGTTGGCCCGGTCGACCAGGGGCGCACCCAGCTCCTGCTCCAGCCGCGCCACGTGGGCGGATATGTTGGACTGCACCGTCCCGAGGTGATCGGCGGCGGCGGAGAACGTCCGGTGATCGTCAATGGCGACCAGTGCTTGCAGGTGTCGTACTTCCATCGCTCTACACGATAGGCGATATCTACAAAAACTGTTTGACAGATGTTCGGGCGTCCTGCAGAATGGATCTCAGACCACAGGGATCAGGAACCCCCCTCCGTTCCTTGTCGTGTCAGTGTGAAGGGATCGCCCTCCCCCCCGGCGGTCCCTTCACCGCGTCCGGGGTCAATTTCGCCCGCTGCACCCCTGCACGTGCTCGGGCGCGGTTCCGTATGGGGATCAGCCCCGGTTTTTCTGATCCGGTGGCCTTCCACCGCCGTAGCAGCGATAGCGTATGACCATGGCTCCGGCACACTCGGCGGTGTTCGTCGACCTCGACCGGACCCTCCTCCGCAGCGCCAGCGGCCCCATCCTGCAAGAGGCGTTGATGGCCGAGGGCGTGCTCACGTCGGGGCGGGGAGTGCCCGGCGACCTGCTCTATGCCTTCTACGAGCGGTTCGGCGAGACGGTGCCGTTCATCGCCCTGGCCCGGGCGGCGGCCCGGGTCATGCGGGGCAAGTCCGCCGAGGGGACTCGACGGGCGGGCAAGGTGGCGACCGCCCAGTTGATCGATCTGGTCCAACCGTTCGCCCTGGAAGCCCTGGCCGAGCACCGTCGGGCCGGCCGACGCCTGGTGCTGGCCACGACCACGCCCATCGACTTGATCGACGCCCTGGCCGTGGCCCTCGGGTTCGATGCCGTGGTGGCCACCAAGTACGAGATCGTCGATGGCCTCTACACCGGTCGGCTCGACGGGGGATTCGTCTGG
>DATMMO010000461.1:0-10902 GCA_035569695.1 Acidimicrobiales bacterium
GCCCCGATGCGTTCCACCAGACCGGCCGGCGGGTAATCCGGCAGACCGGGCACATGAATGCCGGTGATACCGGTACGGCCAGGCTCAGTCAGCCTCGGCGCTGGCGAAGCCGGCGATCAGGCGCCGCAATCCCTGCACGAAGAGCTCCTCGTCCCGCTGGGGGTCGGTGAAGGAGAGGTCGACCATCTCGTCCAGGGCACCATGGACACCGTCGGCCGGGCCGACCTCGGTTCCACTGGAGCCGTTGGATCGGGACCCCTCGGCCGGAGCGGCGGATGAGCCCTCGGCTTCGGCCGCCTCCGTGGTGATGCGCCGGGTGGCCGCGAACAGCGTCGACCCGACGGTGAACGACGCGTACGAGTGGAAGGCGGCGGCGGCCTCGTCGGCGTCCAGCCCCATCCGCTCGAAGACGTTGCTCATGAGGGCCACGATGGCGACCAATGGTCGGTCGGTCTTGGGTGTGGCCGCCATGAACGGCGCGATTCGGTGGTGCTCCCCGAAGGCGCGCCTGGTGGCCAGGGCCGAGCTGACCAGGACTTCGACCGGGTCGGCGGAAAAGGGGTCCGGTATGAGCGCCAACAGCTTGGCCGTGGCCTCATCCCAGACCAGATTGACTGCGGCCTGGACGATCGCCGCCCGGGAAGGGTAGTGGTGGTAGATGGCCGAGGGCGTGACTTTGAGCGCCGTGGCCAGCTGGCGGATGCTGGGCGCGGTCATGGTCTGGTCGAAGCACCGGAGTGTCTCCGCGGCGATCTCACCTTCGGTGAGGTGGGTATCCCGGTCCCGTGCGAGCCTGGTCATCCCCTAATCAAATCAGGCGGCGCGGCCATAGAGCCACATGGTCAAACATCGGCCCCTATGAAAGGGGTTAAGGATCCCCAACAACGGTGGCACCCGGCGGTCGATTGTCGGCATCGATCAAGAGCTCAGCGAGGGAAACATGTCCCTGTCCCGGTCAGGGCTGAGTGTCGGCTCCCGGCGAGGGCTGAGTGTCGGCTCCCGGTAGCGGTGGCCCGTCATGTCGGGCCGCGTCCCGTGGCATCTGGCCGGCTTGGAACATGTGCTCTCGAGCCTCTCGGGCGTCCTTCATATGCTCCACGACAGCCATGACGTCGTTGGACATCTTCCAGTGCGAGCGAACGCCCATGAGGTCCCAGGCCCTCGACACCAGCTGCTTGGTGGCCATCAGGGTCGAGAGGGGAGCCTGGGCGATCGTCTGAGCGAGGGCTTCGACCGCCTCATCCAGGCCCTCGGCCGGCACCACCCGATTGACCAGCCCCATCTCCAGGGCCTGTTGGGCCGTCAAGGTCTGTGCGGTGTACAGGTACTCGTAGGCCCGCTTGTAGTTCATGAAGACCCAGGGTTCGATCATCGTCTCGCCGCCGGGAAAACCGAGCCCTTGGACCAGCGGCATCTGAAAATAGGCGTCGTCGGAGGCAAAGGTGATGTCGGGCAGCAGGGCCCAGTACGTCCCGGCCCCGAGTGCATAGCCGTGAACCTGGGCGATGGTCGGCTTCGGGAATTCCCACAGTCGGAGGATGGGCCAGAGGAAGAGCTCGGATTGGGCTTTCCATACCCCTCCCCATCGCTCTCGGGCCTCGTCGAACTCAGGATAGAAGCCATCACCCATGGCATGGCCGGCACAGAAGCCCTTGCCGTTGGCCTTGATGATGAGGACCTTGACGTCGTATCCCTGGCCTGCTCGCTCGAGCGCCTCGTCGAACTGGCGCACCATCTCGGACGACTGGGCATTGGCCCGCTCGGGCCAGTTGAGGACGATTCGGGCGATCGGTCCGTCTTCTTGGTACAGCACCACGCCGAGGTCGATGGTCTCCACCACGAGCTCCTTTCTGGGAGGTCACGTTGAGACGATAACCAAGCTGTGGATTGGACACCCATGAGCTCGACACCAATGAGCTACACCCACGAGCGAGATGTCCAGACGGCCTCAGGTGTCGTTGGGCCACAAGTCGGTGATCGCCGGTGCGGTCCATGACGGCCAGTCGGGGCTTCCGACTATGAGGCCGTCGCTGAACAACGCCACAGTCCGAGGGCCATCGTGATGGGAGTTGTCCCAGAAGGTGGCCGAATCGACCATGGGGACGGCGGCGGCGACAATCGGCCACAGCCGGCGGTGGCGCTCGCGGATCTTGTCGACCGGCACGTCATGGCCCCCGCTGGAGACCCGGTAGGACACGCGGGCGACCGAGAGGTCCTCGGGCACCATCAACACGTGCACCGCCACGAAATAGCCGGCCCTTGACGCGGTGCGGATCAGATCGAGTTTCGACGGATGGGAGAAGACGGTCTCTGCGATCAGCGGACGGCCGAGCTCGATCAATCGGACCCGGGTTGCCGCCGCGACCTCGGCCGCTTCGTAGGCGTGCGACGACGGGTCGTCGGGCCAGCGTCGAGCGGCAATCTCGTCGGCGTTGACGAAGGTGGCCGCCGTCCAGTTGGGGGTGATGGCCAGGCGGACGAACGTCGACTTCCCGGCACCGTTGGGCCCGACGACGAGATCGAGTCGACTCACGCCCGGCTATCGGGCGCGACCAGCACCAGGCGCGAGCCGTCGGGACGGTACTCGACCAGTGCTCCTTCGTCGTCGAGGGCAACGGTGGTCACGCCTTCTGTCGCCAGGTGTTCTCCGAAGGACCACGACTGGGCCTGCATTTGGATCGAAGCGTCCAGATCGGCGTTGGCCACCAGGCGCTCGGCCTCGGTGAGATCGGCCAAGGGCAACTCGCCGGCCAGGGCGGCAACGACCCGACGCCGAGCCGCGGTCTGGTGCATCGACACCGAGCGACCGACCCGGGCCCAGTAGTCAAGCTGCTGTTTGGCCGACCGACTCTCACGCTTGCCCTCCACCGCGGCAGATTCGAGAAGATCGGACGCGAACCGGGTCGGCCTGTCGGCAGTCATGGTGTCCTCCTCAGGAGCTGTATCACTCTGTTACGAGTGTACCACTCTGCTACGAACCCGTGACCCTGTGTGCCTGACCGGCTCGAATTCAGATCTGGTGACGACCGAAAGTGACTACCACCACGTTTGGTAGCTAAATAACCACAAAACGTGGTAGGATCGGAGTCATGAGACCGTCCTCCGGATGGTCACGAAGGGGAACTGTGAACAGATCCATCAAAATCGCACTCTGCTCGACCGTGCTCGTGGGAAGCCTCCTGCTCGGGGAGCAAGGAGCGTTCGCCCAGTCTGCTGGCCCGGCCAGCTCGAGTCTTTGGGCGCCGCTTGTCCTGACCGTCTCGAACAATAAGCCCACCCCCATCGTGTTCACCGGCGCCATTGGGGACTATGGGTCGACGGTGACCGTCAACTCGTCGGGGAAAGCTGACGGGCATGGCAAGTTCGATCAAGTGACCCTGAAAAAGGGCCGCTTTACGCTCGACACATCCAGCCTCAGCACTGCGTTCTCCAATTCGGCCGGGCCGTCCGACTTCAACACGCAGAACTGCTCAGGCTCCTACACGGTGGGACCGGTAACCATTTCGGTCGTGGCCGGTAGCGGTACCGGTGCGTACAAAGGCGTGAGCGGCTCGTTCACAGTGACCGCCACCCTTGCCGCTGTCCTTCCGTCGAAGAAAGGCACGTGCAACCAAAGTGGGACTCCGGTTGGTGGTTTTGGTTCGATCACCGGGCCCGGGACGGTCAGCTTCGCCAGTTAGGAGTCCAGCCGATCGGTGAGCGGCCCGACCAGCCGCCCCTGCTCAGGACAGCCGTTCCACGATCATGGCCATGCCCTGGCCGCCTCCCACGCACATCGACTCGAGGCCGAACGTCTTGCCCGAGTCCTCCAGGCCGTTCAACAGCGTGGTCATGATGCGGGCACCGGTCATGCCGAAGGGATGGCCGAGGGCGATGGCCCCACCGTGGGTATTGAGCTTGTCCCAGCTGATGCCCAGTTGCTTGGCCGAGGGGACGACCTGGGCGGCGAAGGCCTCGTTGATCTCCACCAGGTCGATGTCGTCAATGGTCATGTTGGCCCGCTTGAGGACCTGGCGGATGGCCCCGACCGGGCCCAGGCCCATGATCTCGGGGTTGAGCCCGGACACGCCGCTGGCCACGATGCGAGCCAGGGGAGTGATGCCCAGCTCCCGGGCCTTGGTGTCGCTCATGACCACCACGGCGGCAGCGCCGTCGTTGAGCGGGCAGGCGTTCCCGGCCGTGACCGTGCCGCCCTCCCGGAACACCGGCTTCAGCTCGGACAGCTTCTCGATGGTGGTGCCGGGCCGGGGACCGTCGTCCTTGGACACGACGTCGCCCTTGGGCGTGGTGTAGGGGATGATCTCTCGGGCGAAGTAGCCGTTGGACTCGGACTCGACGGCCAGGTTCTGGGAGCGCACGGCGAACTCGTCCTGCTCTTGTCGGCTGACCTTCTCGGACTCGGCCACGTTCTCGGCCGTCTGGCCCATGGCGATGTAGACGTCGGCCAGCCCGGGGCCCGGGGTCCAGGGGTCGGTGAAGGCCGGGGTGCGAGCGACGGTCCGGGCCTCGGCGTCGGCAAAGCGCTCGTTGTGGGGGCCGGTGTCGGCCGCGCCGTACTGGAAGCGGCTGACCGTCTCCACGCCGGCGGCGACGAAGATGTCACCCTCGCCGGCCTTGATGGCATGGGCGGCCATGCGGATGGTCTGCAACGAGGAGGAGCAGTACCGGTTGACGGTGACGCCGGGGACGTCGGGCATCCCGGCCAGGATGGCGGCCACCCGGCCGACGTTGTAGCCGGCCTCGCCCCCGGGCTGCCCGGAGCCCATCAGCACGTCTTCCACGGTCTGGGGATCGATCTGGGGCACCTTGGCCAGGACTTCTTTGACGATGAACCCGGCCAGGTCGTCGGGCCGACAGTCGACCAGCGAGCCCTTGTTCGCTCGTCCGATGGGGGTCCGTCCGGTGGCGACAATGACTGCTTCGGGCATTCGATACTCCTCGGGTCGTGGCGGCACGGTGCCGCATGATCGGCTGGCCGGCGGGTCGTACTTACCAATGGGTAACTCTAGCCAGCGGCGTACGCCGTCGGTTCCAGACGGCGCCTGACGAGGCTACAGGGCGGGGCGGGGCGGGCGCCCACGGGCGGCGAGCCCGGTCAGATCGAGCCCGGTCAGGCGCGGCCGCATTCACACCGGAACGATCTCGAGGAGCTCGTCGATCCCGGCCAGGGCGGCTGCGTTGCGGGTGTAGAGCCGGGCGGAATGGACGCCGAGCCAGGAAACGTACAATAACGTACACTTACGTACATGGTGACAATGACCAGCAGCGAGGCCCGTGCAGCACTTCCGAATGTGCTTGACCTGGTCGACAAGGGAGAAGAGGTCACGATCACCCGTCACGGTCGACCGGTGGCGGTCGTCGTGCGGCCGGACGCGTTACGGAGCCGACGCGCTGATCACGCGCTGAAGGCGGCAGACCGGATACGGGCGACGCTCGAGGCCGGCCGGCGAAGGTCCCTGCTGCCTGCAACCGGCATCACGGCTGACCGTGCCGACGAATTGGTGAGCACGATCAGGACGGACCGAGACGCCCGGCCCTAATGGACGCGTTCGGCGCTGATGTATTGATCTATGCCGCAGCCCCTGACCATCCTCTTGGCGCTCCGGTGTTGGCACTGTTCCCTCGGGAGCCGCTGAACGACGCCAGCATCGTTGCCGGAGTCGGGTCCACGCTGCTCCTGCCCGAAGTTCTCACCAAGCCGACGAGGGATGGTATTGACAACGAGGTCGCCAGCCTCACCGCACTTCTCGCCCGACTCGACCTGCGCCCGGTCGACGAGGCGATCGCAGCGCTTGCTGTGGCGCTCGGTGCCTCATATGGGTTGAGGTCACCGGATGCCGTTCATCTGGCAACGGCCGTGTCGGCAGGCGCCGACCGCTTCATCACCAACAATCGACGAGACTTCCCCCAGTCGATCGAAGAAGTTTCGGTCACCTATCCGACAGACCTGCCGTAGCGCCCAGGCGCGTCTTACTATCCGAATCGATCGTCGGGCTCGAGCCCGAGAAGCGATCGGATGCGATCGGCATCGAAACCCTGAGCCCCACCGCTCAGGCGAGCGGAGTGGCCCAGCTCTCGGAGGAGGGCGAGGAGGTCTTCACGCCGGGTTGGATCGTCGAGCGCCTGGCGAGGCGTGAGGCCGCCGAGGGCGGGGATCGACTCTTCGACCCATGCCACTTCTTTCTTTCGGATGAGCTGGTCGAGGATGGCCTCGGCTTCGGCTGGGGGAACTTCGCCCTTGCCCTGGCCTTTCGTATCGGGTATGTCCACCCCGCCGCGCCGCGAGGCAAGACGGCGGAGGTCGGTGCGCTCGTCGGCCACCACCTCGGCATCGGGGACCGCCGCGGTGATGATGGCCAAGAGGCGCTCCATGCGGGCCTCCGAGTTCGCCTCCACGGCGAGCCGATCGGCCTCGAAGGCCACCGTTCCCCGGAGAATCACGTCGTCGAGCCAGTCCTCGTCGTCGTCGTCGTCCCTCTCGGAGCCGTCAGCGTGGTCTGGTGCGTCGTGCTCGCACCACTCTCCCTCGTCCATCCGGTCGAGGACGGGGTCGAGGACGGCGTGGAGGGCGGGCAAGGCCATGGCCGTGGTCACCTCGGCCCGGCACAGCACGAGGGGATCTCGATCGGAGTTGACCACGGTGGGAAAGGCGATGGCCTGTCCGTACCAGAGGGCCAATTGGTCGGCATCGGGGGCCGAGTCGACCAATCGCAGCGCCGAGTCCCGGAGCCGATGGGGGATGCTCATCGGCATGCCCATGAGCTGGTTCTGGTCCTCGAGCCGGGCCACCCGGGCCATGAAGAGCTCGCCCGCCTCGAGCTCCAAGGAGGCGAGGTGCTCGTTGATGACGACGTGATCGCCAGTGGCCGTGTCCCGCAGGGTCATGGCGGTGCCGGGGTCGACCGCGGTCACCTCCCACAACCGGCGCCGCTGTTCGACCAGCTCCTCGATCAGCTTGCGTTCGTCGGCCGGGAGCAGCTCACCCCGCTCGGCCAGGTAGTCCCCGGCGATGCCACCCTCCCAGATGGCGAAGTCGATGACCAGGGGGGTGCCCACCATCTCGTCGATCGACGAGGTGAGTTCGGGGTCGTCGGGGTCGCACGCCGAGGTGGCGATGGCGACGAGGTGAGGTCGTTGGGCCTGCCGATGGGCGAACAACACCAACTTTTGGGTCATCAGCTCGGTCCGAGCCGACAGGGGCGGGACCCGGTCTTGGGCGCAGCAGACCTTGAACTTGCGGCCCGACCCGCACGGGCACCGCTCGTTGCGCCCGACGCCCACATAGGGCGCGTCGAAGCGGTGGCGGAAGTCCTCGAGATAGACCAGCATCGGGCCCTCGGGATCGAGGTCGTCGTGGCGCAGCAAGGTGATGGCTCGGGCCAGCTCGCCTCGGTCGAGCTCGTAGTGGGCCAGTCTGGAGGCGGCGGGACCATAGGTGGGATCGTCGCCGAGGGCCCGGCGCAGCGCGGCCTCGGCCGCCAGCGCGTCACCGCGGTGGTCAGCCACCTCGGCCACCAGCAGCCGTGGCCCGGCCGTGTGGCGGGGGGAGCCGGCCAGGACGGCAGCGGCCAGGTCCGACAGTTGGGACTCTCGCCTCAGTTCGATGCAGTACTCGGCCAGCGCAGGAGCGACGGCGCCGTGGGAGAGGTGGGCGGCAACGGCGCGGGCATCGATGTCCAGGCCGTGCGCGGTCCTGGTGAGCGCCTCGTAGGCCTGGCCGAAGGCGTCCCGGCAGCACCGGTTGAACCCCCAGGAGTGGGACAGGCGGTCGAGCTCTCGCTGGTAGTGCTCCTCGCCGGCGCTCTTCCAGTCGTCGCCGGCGCGGCCGAAGGAGAAGCCGCGTTGCTCGAGCCCGGCGGCATGGAGCAGCTCACCGAGGGGGCGGACCGGGTGGCGGAACGCAGTGGGATCCGAAGTGAGGGCATCGAGGACGATCGGGAGGGCCTCCGCGCCGCCGCCCGGCGGTATCCACCCGGCGCTGGCGCCTCGCAACAGTTCCACTTCGTGCTGATCGCCATTGAGAGCGCCAGCCGGCTCGACCCGCACCGATCGCCCGGTGCGAACGAAGGCGACCAGGTCCCCGGGGGCGAACTCATCGAGCCAGCCATCGGGCCCGACCAAGACGGCGTTGTCCTCACCGGGGATGTAGGCGCCACGTTCGTGCACGAGCGGGCTCCCGTCGGCCAGCGCCAGTCCATCGCCGTCATCCCAGTCCAAGACGTCCAGGTCCGGGTCGAGTGCCACGTGGCCCCGGGCCATCTCGTCGGCCGTGAGGCGGTGGGTGAGGACGAGGCCCTCGGTCAGGTGCGAGGAGAGGGCGATGACATCGGTGGCCGAGGACCACACTGCGTCGGTGACGAGGATCTCGTCCTCCACCGCCTCGGCCAGGTCCTCGTCGTCCAGGCCGTCGGCTCGCAGGCCGTCGAGGCGACCGGCCCGGTCGAGCCGTTCGACCAACTCGCCCACGGGCAGGGGCCCGTCGGCCAGCGCCTCCATGGCGTACCCGAACAGGTCATCGAACGGCGTCGAATCGGCCACAAGAGCACCATAGCGAGGCGGTCGAACCGACCTCCGGACGGCGTGACCGACCACCATCGAGAAGCGTCCGGGAGTCGGGCCGCGGGAGGCTGTTGAGCCCCACCCGGAAGGAATTTGGCCGGCCCGGGGTCCGATCCCCCCGATTCCGACGGGTGCCGGAGGCCGAGCCAGGCAGGAATTGGGAACGAATTGCCTGTTCAAAGTGGTGCAGGAGGTCTCGACCCGTTTTGCCTGGTCAACGGGCATCCGACTCTGTTCCGTGACCGCTCGCTCACCCGGCGTGTGAAGTAGACTGTGCCGTTGGCAAAATCCCTTGTCAGAGGCGACAAGCCGAGGTCTTCTGCAGCGTGATTCACCGGACAGTGCAAGCGTGGGCCACCCGGCCCGACAGGCGCCCGCGGCGGCGCTTGGTCAGTCGTGGGCGGACGACGCTCATCGTGCTGATCGCACTGCTGGTCGCCGTGTCCAGCACGCTGATCTCGGCCCGACCGGCCAGCGCGCTGGGCACGCTCGGCAACCTGTCGTGGTCGCCCAGCTCGACGGTTGCCGGCGCAAGCTCGTCGTACACCTTCACCCTCACCGCCACCGACACCGGCGCCAACGGGAAGCTCTCATCGGTGACCATGTCGGTTCCGACCGGCACCGGTGGGACACCGACCGTGGGCACGGTCAGTGCCTTCCAAGGGGGAGGTTTCGCCCCGTTCACCCTTGCCGGGATGTCCGCCTCGTTGGCGGGAACGACCCTTACCTTCTCGTTCACCTCGATGAGCATCCTGGCCGGCTCCGTCCTGTCCATTCAGATCAATGGCCTGACCAATACCTCGACAACCGGGAGCTACACCTCGACGCTCACCTCGTTCAATGGCGCCACCGCCGTCGATACCGGTACGACCCAAGCGCTCGCAGTCACGCCGGGCGCACTGACCCGGCCGTACTGGTATGCCTCGTCGACGACGATTGGGCAGACCGGGTCCGCGTACTCCTACGCCTTTACCACGGCAACGGCGTCCAGCCTGTCGTCGGTGACCATGACCGTACCGCCGGGGACCGGGGGGACCCCGGCGGTCGGAACCGTGACCGGGGTACCTACGGGCGGTACCGTCGCGCTGTCAGGCCAGATCCTCACCTACTCGTTTACCTCCACTTCGGTCCCGGCCAGCACGGCGGTGACGGTCCAGGTCACTGGGCTGACCAATACCAACGGTGGCCTGTCCTTTTCGTACGGCGGTGAGATGGCGACGAAGAACGCCAGCGCCTTCGTCGATGGGGGAGGTCTGGAGGCGCTGACGTTCACCACGGGAGCTCTCAGCGCTCTGTCGTGGTCCTCATCGTCGAACACGGTCGGCGCGACCGGGTCGGCCTATACCTTCGGCTTCACGGCTGGGACGAACATCTCCCTGTCGAGTTTCACGATGTCGGTTCCTGTCGGGACGGGCGGAACGCCGGCAGTGGGCGCGGTGAGCGCGACGGACAGTGGCGGTCACCCGATCACCATGGGGTCTCCCAGCGTCGGCCTCAGCGGTTCGACTCTCACCTTCTCGTTCAGCGGGAACACCAACTTCCCCAGTGGCACGGTGGTGTCCATTGAGATCACCGGAATGACCAACACATCGGTCGCCGGGAGCTACCCGTCCTCCATCGTCACCTACACCAGTCAGACATTCCTCCCGCCCCAGATCGACTCTGGGTTGGCTCCTGCCGTCAACTTCACGGCGACGACGCTGAATGGGCTCTCCTGGGCGGTGTCAGCGACGGCGACCGGCGCCACCGGTGTCACCTACACCTACAGTTTCGCGTTGTCGGCTAGCGCAACCCTGTCCTCCATCACCATGAGCGCTCCGCCGGGAACGGCCGGGACGCCGACGGTCGGTTCGGTGAGCCCTCCGGGGATCGCCGGCGGGTCGGTTTCCCTGTCGGGTGGGGTCATCACGTACACGTTTCCGGCTGCCGCGGTGAGCTCGTCGAGCACGATCACCCTCGTGCTCAACGGGATCACCAACACCTCGACACCGAGCGTCTACGCCGCGTCGGTGATCGCCAACAACGGTGGGTCAGTGGTGGCCTCGGGTACCACCCCGGCCGTCAGCTTCACCTCGGGTGTGCTGAGCGCGCTCTCGTGGTCGGCCTCGACGACCTCGACCGGTGCGACCGGGGTCAGCTACACCTACGGATTCACCACGGGTACCGGATTTACTCCCACCTCGATCACCATGACCGTGCCCGCTGGTACCACCGGAACCCCTGCGCTCGGCACCGTGTCCATCTACGAGCAGTCGAACGGGTTCCAGACTCCCACCGGGCAGTCGATCGTGCTCTCGGGGACGACTCTGACTTACTCGTTCTCAGTGGGGGGTTTCCTCAACG
>DATMMO010000462.1:0-5892 GCA_035569695.1 Acidimicrobiales bacterium
ATCTTCGTCATCCTCCGCCGAGTGCTGGGCCACGAGCGGGTGGGCACGGAGACCATCTTGGGGGCGCTGTGCGTCTACATCATGATCGGCCTGATGTTCACGTTCTTGTTCATCGCCATCGCCCGGGTCTCGACCACGCCGTTCTTGGCCCAGCCCCCGCCCTATCACTCGCCGGCCGACTACCTCTATCTCAGCTTCGTCACCCTCACCACCGTCGGGTTCGGAGACCTGACTCCCGCCTCCAAACTCGCTCGCTCCGTGGTCGTCCTGGAGGCACTGATGGGTCAGGTGTTCCTGGTCACGTTGGTGGCCCGACTGGTCGCCCTCTTCGGAACCGAGCAGCGACGTTCGGAGGCCGACGTCGCCCGCAAGCGGAGGGACGCGTCCGACCACGAGAGCCCGTGAGCGTCAGGGCTTGATGGTCGGGGCACTGACCGAGCGCCCCAGGAATTGCCGCTGCAGCCGGATGAGGGTTCCGTTGGCCTGCAAGGCGGACAGCGCCCGGTTGACGCACGTCACCAACGGATTGTGGGCCTGGAAGGCCAGGGCATAGCGCTCGCCGGTGGGGATCTGGGCCGCGATCACCACCTTCTGCGACGGGCTGATGTGCTGGGCCGTCGGCCCGTCGGCCACCACGGCATCGATGCGATGGGCGTGGAGGGCGGCCACCGCCTCGTCCAGCGTGGCGAACGACACGGGAGGATGGGTGGGCTTGATCGTCAGGCTGATCGAGGCCAGGCCGGTCGTCCCCGCCTGGGCCCCGTACCTGTACCGACGAAGCTGGGATGGTGAGTGCCGGGTGACGATCCTGCTCCCCTTCAGAGCCACCAGCGCCTGGTCCACTTGATAGTAGGGCCGAGAGAACGAGACAGCCCGAGCGCGGGCCGGGGTCACCGAGATCTGGTCGACATCGAAATCAAAGGCCTTGGGACCGGGCGTCACCGAGGCGTCGAACGGCACGGTCACCCACATGACCCGATTGCGAGCGATGCCCAGCCGCTGGGCCAGCGCGTAGGTCATGGCGCTCTCGAATCCGTGACCGTTGGCCGGGTCATCGGCGACGAACCACGGTGGGTACGACGGGCTCTCGGTAGCCACGGTCAAATCGGGGGCGTGGTAGAGCAAGCGGGAAAGCCCGCTCGTGGAGCAGGTCGACGAGCGTTGGGCCGTGGCCGCCACCGACCGACCGGACGGCGATCCCGCCGGAGCGCCCGAAGCACCCGTCCCCCAACCGATGCCCGCAGCCAGTGCCACTGCCGCCCCCGCCATGTGGACCAACTTCCGCATATCGCCCTCTCCCGTCGTCCGGGCGACTGGACTTCGCCGGCGCTGCAGTCTTGCTCACGCCGGGTCGAGGGGCGGGGAGTTGGGCCACCGCCGCGGGCGGCAGCCTGCCTCTGGGCCGCCAGCGGCACACGATCAGGTCGAGGAGCCGCCTTCGAGGACGGTGACGTTGGAGACCTTCCAACCCTCCGGCTGTTGGGTCAGGTTCACCACCACCCGCAAGACGTCCGATTGCGGTGTCTTGCTCGTGTTGTTGGCGTAGACCTGGTCGATGACCGAGTACACCGTGGCTTGTCCTCCGCCGTAGGACTCGACATAGATATCCCGGATCTGACCACGAGAGGTGGCCAACGCCGTCTCCAGCTTTTGCCGGATGTCCGATCCGAAGAACTTGTTGGCCTGGCTCGAGAAGTTCCCGGTGGCCATGGTGGTGATCTTGGAGAAATCGGCATCGATCGACTTGGCGTCGAAGTTGGTGAGGGCAATGAGGAAGGTGGATGCGGTCGCCTTGGCCTGGTTCGCCCCTCCCTGTCGTGCATTGCCGCTCGACCACGCCAGTCCGAAACCGACCGTCCCGGCCACCCCGGCCACGGCGATCAGACAGACCAGGACGAAGACCCAGGGCCGGCGGTAGAAGCGGGCTCCACTGGGACGGCCATCACCGGGTCGACCGGTGGCCCCCTTGTCGCCGGTCTCCGCCCGATCGGCCCCGTCCACCGGCTCGGTTGTGTCCACAACGGGATCGCCTTCCCTCGATCTAGTCGAACCCTCCCGTACCATGGTCGTCCCCGTGCTCACGATGCCCCTCCTGGTCGTTCCCTCTTCCTTACAATGACAACGGGTGAAAGGGCGTCAACTTGCGGGCAGCCCGGTCCGACGCCCCAGGCAGAGCGGTCCGGCCTGGTTACTTCCCCGCCTGGGTCGCCGCCGGGACACCGGTGCCGAGCACATTGGTGCACGCCTGACCGGGCAACGTGGCCGGAAGGCCCGTCGGGGCCGGATAGGTGTCGGCCGTGGGCGACTGCGGGGGCAGGAGCAGGCGGCTGCGGAGGATCAACTGGTTGGGGTTGTTTTTGTCGCCCGAGGTCAGCGCCTTGGCCGTCCCCGGTTGGACCACGTTGTTGACGGCGCCGAAGAAGTACTGATTGTCAGCCAACGCACTCGACAGGGACGTGAGGTTGGCCGGTTGGGTCAGGTTGGACGACAGGTGGGACAAGTCGGTGACGAGGCAGCCGAGGTTGGCAGCCTGGGAGGAGAGCAGGTTGTCCAACAGGTTGGAGGCTCCCGTCCCTTGCTTCAACAGCTGGTCGATGGCGAAACGCTGGGTGGCCAACACCTGCACCAACGTCTGGGTGTTGTTCAAGGCGTCTTGGAGCTGGGGGCCGACCGCGGTGACCGCGTTCATCACCGGCGGTGCGTTGGCCAACAGCGCACGGAACTGCTGCTGGTAGGCCAGGAACTCCCGGGAAAAGATGGTGCTGGCCGAGACGATGGTGCGGAGGTCGCCCGAACGCCCCTTCAGCGAGGTGGCCAGGTCGCCCAGCAGGGCGTTGAGCTGGCCGGCGGGAATCGCCCGTAACAAGGTGGTGGCTGAACCCACCACTTTCCCGACGTCTGCGGGTATTCCTCCCGGGGCCACCGGTATCACCGCGCCCGACGTCAGCGGTTTGGCCGTGCCTCCGTGTTGCGGCGTCAGCTCGACGACCTGCTCCCCTAAGTCGTTGGCCGCGTCGATGCTGGCCCGGACGTCGCCGGGCACGTTGACGCCATGCTTGATGGCCATCTCGACCCGGGCGCCGGTGGCGGTGAGCTTGACCCCGGTCACCGAACCCACGTCGACCCCGTTCAACTGCACGCTGAAGTTGTTGTACAGACCCGACGCATTGGGGAACACCGCCGACACCTGGGTCGGTGGCTGCAGCGGGTTGCCGATGAGGGCGCCGTACCCGTAGACGATCAGGGCGATGCTGGCGACAAAGAAGACGATGAGGTTGATGATCAGCCGCTTGCTCATCCTGCGCTCCCGCACGTCGCCGCGGCCGAGTTGGGGTCGGCACCCCCGCCGGGGATGCCGCACACGATCAGATTGTCGAGCACCTGCACGAAGTTGTTCACCACGTCCCTGGGCAACGTCGTGTTGTGCAACGGCAGGTTGCGGAGGAGACCGAGCACGTCCTGTTGATGCGACCCCAGTTGATTGGCCACGGCGCCCAGAGCGGTCAGCTGATCGTTGATCTGGGGGAAGTAGGTCTCGAGCAGGCTGCGGCCCTGAGACGACACGCTGTTCAGCGCTTGCAGCAGATCGGTGAAACGGCCCGACTGCTGGGCCAGGTTGGACACCGTCTGGGAGAGATTGGACACGGCCTGGGCGTCGGCGCCGGAGGACGGAGCCAGGGTCGAACCCAGCTGGTCGAGACTGGTGATCAGGTTCTGGATGTCCGAGGTGTGGCTGGCGTAGCCGGCGGTGACCGAGGACAGCGAGTTCAACAGCTGGCGCAATGACGCGGCCTGGCCGTCGAAGCCCTGGCCCCCGGCTGCGATGATCTGGGCCAGGTCATTGGTGGAGACCGAACCGAAGACCTGGGCGCCGGCTGAGATGAACTGCTCCACATTCGGTATGGCAGTGGTGTGGGCGATGGTGCCCCCGTTGGTCAGAAGCGCCCGATCGGATGAGCCCTGACCCAGGGGGACCTTGAGCTGGACGAAGTGCTCGCCCAAGATGGTGGTCTGGTCGAGTGCCGCGGTGGCGTCGGCGGGAACCCGGGCGCTCTTGTCGATCGACATGGTGACCTTGGCGTTGCTGCCATCGAGGGTGATGGCCGTCACCTGGCCGATGGGGACGTCAGCCATCTGCACCTGCGCCCCGGGCACCAGGCCCTCGGCGTCGGAGAAGACGGCAGTGGCCGTGATCCTGGTCGAGCTGCTCCCCCCGGTCAGGCAACCGGCGCTCCCGGCGACCAGAGCCACCACGACGCAGAACGCCGCGCCCCGCCAGAACAGTCTCAGGGATCGCGCCCTGGTCATCACAGCCAACCGACCAGGTCGTGGCCGACGTGGCCCAGAGCGCTGAGCACGCCTCCCGATGCCCGGCCGCCATGGGCGTGTCCGCGTCCGGGCATGGGCGGCAGCGAACGGGCGATGGCCAAGTTGAGCGTGGGGGCCGACGGGCCGGACTGCACCGCCTGTGGGGCTTGGGCTCGGGAGGATGAAGTCGGGGACGAGCCTCCCGATGGGGACGAGTCGGAGAGCAACCCGGCCGATGAGGACGAGGAGGACCCGGACGACTTGGGGCACAGGATCGAGCCGATGATGCCGCTCCCGCTACAGGTGATCGGGTTGGGGGGGCTGGTGGGGGCGGTGGTGGTCGGAGGCGGCGGGGTGGTGGTCGGCGGGGTGGTGGTCGGCGGGGCCGTCGTCGGGGTCGAGGCGCCGGGGATCTCCGACAGCCCCTGTTGCAGCATGGCCGCCGGGCTCTGCGTGGCCGACGAGGCCGAGATCGGCGTGCCCCCCGGTATGGCACTCAGGATGTTGGGGACCTGGTCGATGATGGGGTCGAAGAACCCGGAGCTGGGATTGCCACAGGTGGCCAGCGTGGCCAACTGGGTCGGCGTGAGACCGGCGGCATGGTTGGCACTGATTCGTCGGCACACGCCGGCCAGACGATCCCGGACCAGGCCGGCGGCATAGGCACCGGTGACTCCCCCCGGGATCTGGTTGTTCAGGTTCAGCCAGTTGTAGGTGGGGTCGTAGGCCTTCTGCGCCGCGGTGAACAACGCCACCGACTGGGTGAGGATCTGGTCCACGCTCGAGATGTTGCGGTCGACGGTTTGACCGACGGTGGTGATCGTGCCCACATCCGCTTCGAGCGGTCCGAGGTTGGGCGACAGGAGGCCCACCACCTGCGTGGTGGCCCCGGAGAGTTGGCCGATGGCGTCGCCCAGCTGCGAGTTGTGCCGGGCGACCACACCCGACACGGTGTCGTAGTTGGTGATGAGGGACGAGATCTCGGCCGAGCGCGAATCGAGCGAACCGGTCAACTGGGCCAAGGTGCCGTTCAGCCGGCCGAGGTCGTCGCCCTTGTTGGCCAGGAGCTGCAGCGTGCCGGCGGCGCTGCCGATGAGGGAGTTGAGGTTCTGGCCCTGACCCTGCAGGTCCTGGGCCAGGTTGTTCACCAGGTCGCCCACGGCGTGCGGGTTGATGGCCTGCAACGTGCGCTCGAGCGAGCGAAGGAGCTGGTCGGTGGACACGGGCACGCTCGTGCGCGCCATGGGGATGGTGGACCCGGGCGCAAGTTGCGGTCCCGATGTGTATCCGGGGGACAGCTCGATATCCGGTTCACCCAGGAGCTGGGGCGAGGCCAACGAGGCCGTGGCCGTAGCCGGGATGGTCCGGTTGTTGTCGACCACCATCCCCACCACCACGGTGTCGCCGACGTTCTTGACCGAGCTGACCGTGCCGGCCGGGACGCCGAGCACCTCGACCGACGCCCCCGGGAACAAGCCGGGGGCCTTGGCGAACACGGCGGTCAAGGGATAGGTGGCGGGACCCCGGAAGACGTCGATGGCCACCAGGGTCGCCGCAGCCACGATGACCACGGCCAGGCCCCAG
>DATMMO010000463.1:0-3480 GCA_035569695.1 Acidimicrobiales bacterium
CTCGGCTCCCACCAGATCGCACCACCGACGACCGAGCCAGACGGGAAGGGGCGAGGCCCCCTGTTGCACCCAGTCGATCGACGAGAGATCCCGATCTTCGATGCCGGGGACCTGGGCCAGGCGCTGGAGCATGGGTGTGGCCCCGATGAAGCCGGTGATCCGGTGCGCTTCGATCAGATCGAGGATGCGGGGGGCGTTGAACCGCTCGAGCAGCACCACCTGGACCCCCGACATCAGGTTCCGGAAGGTGGTGAACCCGTTGGTGTGGTAGAGCGGCGCCGGCACCAGGACCCGCTGGGGCTGGGGCAACGGGCCGAACGCCTCGACCACCGTCGAGGTTCTCGCCCCCTCGAAGTAGACGCCCGGATTGGTGACCACGATCACCTTGGGCGTACCGGTGGAGCCGGAGCTGCACATGGCCCATCCGTGAGGCGAGATCGCCTCGGGGAGTGGCTCGGTCGAGGCCGAGAGGCTCTCGTCGAAGAGGTCGGCGTGGTCGGCGTCGATGATGAGACGAGGGGCCAGCGTGGCCAGCACCCGTCCCCGCTCCCACTCGGGCAGGTCCCAGCGCATGGGGACGACGACGGCTCCCACCTTCCAGCCGGCAAAGCAGGCCATCAGGTGCTCGGGCGAGTTGCGCAGGCATACGGCCAGGTACTCGCCCACCTCGATGCCGCGCTGGGACAGCACCCGGGCCAGCTGGGTGGAGCGATCGTCGATCTCCCGCCAGGTGACGGCTCGCTCGCTCCCGTCCTCGGCGGCGAAGATCACTCCGACACCGTCGGGGTCCTTCTCGGCCACCTCGTGGATCTTCGTGCCGAAGGGCACGCCCTCGTCGGCCGGCACCGATGTCATGTGAACCTCCGGTTCCTGTCGTCTCGTAGTGGCCAACTGAGAACACCCGTTCTGTTCCTGGGCGCCTACGCTCTCACAACCCGTCGGGTTCGTCCATCACCGCCAGGCCGGCTCCCCTCAGTCCGCCCGGACGTCGGGCGCCTCGTCGCTGTTGGCCCCGACCATGGCCAGCACGAAGACACAGGGCTCGGCGTACCGGTTCCACCACTGGTGCATGCCGCCCAACTGCACGTTCACGTCGCCGGCCCGGAGCGTGACCGAGCTCCCGTCGTCCATCATCAGATCGATCTGCCCCGACACGATGTATTCGTAATCGATGGTGTTGGTGCGGTGCCAACCGGTCGGCTCCTCGGTGGGGGCCATCGACTCGATGAGGAACCGGGTGGCGCCGGGGACCAGCGAGAAGATATCCCCCAGGTTGGCCTGGGGGGCGCGGTCGGTGGCGTCGAGACCGAGGTCGTCGTCAGCCCAGAAATTGAGGAGATCGAAAGACCCCCCTTGGATGTCGTACTGCTCGGCGGCCGTGGCCGGACCGTCGTGGACGACACCCCACTCCCCGCCCTCCGTCTTGCCGCACACCACGCGCCGCGCCTGCAACTCGGCCATCGGAACTCCTCTGTCTCTTTCGTCGGCGGCTACTCGCCGCTCTTCTCTGGCTCGTGCGGCTCCTCGCCGCCCCCTGTGTGGTTCTGGCGGCCACTCGCCGCTCTCTGTCTCTTTCGTCGGCGGCTACTCGCCGCTCTCTGTCGCTCCGGCGGCCACTCGCCGCACGGTCAATCGAATAAGTAGCCGTCTATGGCCCGGTGATAGTTCCAGATGGTCATCTCCTGCGCGGTGTTCAAGTGGTGGCCGGCGTAGCCACGGGAATGGATACCCGCCGTCACCTCCGACATGTTGGTGAAGTCCTGGCTCAGGACCTGTCCCATGTCGCCGTCGTGCCAGTCGTCGAAGAACTCGGGCGGGGCGGTGACCAGCCCCGCGGTGGGGGGCAGCTCGAGTCCCTGGACGTCGAAGATGCAGCTGTTGGGGTCCGAGCCGTTGGGCCGGGCCCGGTAGGTCAGGCAGCAGGCCATGTCGATGAGGAACACCGTGTTGGGGAACAGGTGCCAGTCGTACATGGCCGCCTTCAACTGTTGGGGGGTCACCTCCGGGTAGTCGATGCCCACGGCCCGAGCATGCTCTTTGCGGAGCCGTTGATAGATGGCGTTCCCGTCGGGGCCATCGCCGCCGTCGGTGGTGCGCAACTCGGCCGCGGCAGCCAGGTCGGACTGCAGATAGAGGGCGCGGAGCTCGCGCAGGTTGTACTCGACGTTCCGGTAGATGGCTTCGGGGTCCACGCCGTAGGCGGCTCGGAGCTTGGCCGCGTCGCCATCGGGACCGTAGCGGTACAGATCGGCGTGGCGGGAATGGAGGCGAAAGAGCTCGTTGAAGGTCGACCCGTACTGGTCGGACTCGGCGATGGTGGGCGGCGTGCCGTGCTTGTCGGGCCGGAGGAGCTGGGGATGGGTGCCGGGGACGTGCCAGCTCTCGATGAAGGCGTCGAGAGCCGTCTTCCAGTTGGCCGGAAGGATCACCGACTTGTACCAGGCAATGCGCATGTCCTCCAGCTTGAAGCCGTCCAGCCGTTGGGGTAGTGGGTCCAGGAATTCCTCGAGCGGCTCGGCCCGGCCGTCCAGGTTGAGGAAGACCCAACCGCCCCACGTGTCGATCCGACACTCGGGCAGGCACAGCCCGGCGGCCGGTCGGGGCTCGAAGTGCTCGGCGTCGGCCTGGTATTTGAGCGATCCGTCGAGGTTCCAGCGCCAGGCGTGGAAGGGACAGCGGAACTCGCCGATCCGGCCCTGGCCGCTCACCAGCCGGGTGCCACGGTGCCGACAGGCGTTGAAGTAGGCCTTCAGTCCCGACTCGGTCCGGAGGACGATGATGGACTCATCTCCGATCTCGAAGTTGACGTACTGACCGATCTGTTCCACCTCATCCACCCGGCAGGCGTTCAACCACGTCCGGGGGAACAGGCGCTCCATCTCGAGCTCGAGGAACTCGAGATCGGTGTAGCGGCCCTTGGGCACGAAGGCCGAGCCCAGACGCCACTGGCTGGGCACGTCCAGGTTCGCCACCAGCTGAGTCGGGTACGCCGTGGTCATCGCTGTTCCCCTCTTCCCTTAGCCACTCTTTCTCCTACCCACAGCCACCGTCGAGCCATTGCCCGATGCGAACGGACAGTGCCTTGTCCTTGTCCTCGCTCGTCCCTTCGACCGGGCCACACCAGGTGATCGGGGCCCGGCCGCCGCTCAGGACGCGCTGTTGTTGGTCGAGGACGGGGCCGTCGGAGGGGTCGGTGGCGGCCAGGAGCAGTGGGGGCCGGGCCTCGGCGGCCCGGGCCCGAGTAGGCAGGAGCTCGAAGTGCCCCAAGGGTGCATCCACGCTGACCACCGACCCGACCTGGCCGGCTCGGAGGAGTCCGGCGCCCACGGCCACCACGCCACCCTGGCCCCAGCCCATGAGCACGGGCCGGTGGAGCTGGAGGTCGTCGAGGAGATCGCACACCTGCACTACCGCCTTGGCCAGCGAGACGGGATCGGTCCCGGCGAATCCGGGCAGGACCCGGTACCAGCAGATGCCGCC
>DATMMO010000464.1:0-3631 GCA_035569695.1 Acidimicrobiales bacterium
GCCAGCGTGTCACAGTTCATGCACGGCGAGCAGGGCGCCATGATGACCGCCGCCAAGATCGTTGAGACGGTGCCCTGGATCGACGCCAAGTACTACGCCTCGACCCAGACCATGGACGAGGCCCGCCACACCGAGGTGTTCGCCAAGTACCTCGACCTGAAGGTGGGCGAGGCCTACCCCATGAGCCCGTTCCTCGAGGAACAGATCACCGTGCTGCTCGAGGACAGCCGCTGGGACATCGCCTACCTGGGCATGCAGATCGTGATCGAGAGCCTGGCCCTGGCTGCCTTCGGCGACATGCTGCGTCGCACCGAAGAGCCCCTGTTGCGCAAGCTCCTCCGCTACGTGATGTCGGACGAGGCTCGCCACGTGGCCTTCGGGATCCTGACCCTCAAGGAGTTCTATGCGGGGTTGACCGACGCCGAGCTGAAGGACCGCCAGGAGTTCCTCTTGGACAACACGCTGCGCAACCGGGCCCGGTCGACCACACCGGAAGTGTGGGAGCGCCTCGGTGTGGATGTGGGCGCACTGGTTCCTCACCTCTCGGCCGCCGCCGGCAAGATGAAGTCGAGCCCCTTCGTCGGGTTCCAGCGTGGCTTCTTCGCCAAGCTGGTGCCCAACGTGGGCAAGCTGGGCCTGCTCGACGCCAACCGTGGCTACCTGCGGGAGCGGTGGGGGGAAGCGGGCCTGCTGGAGTTCGAGCACGCCGACGACACCGCCTCGGACTACGACTCCTACGACGAGGTGGCGAAGGACCGGAGCATGGCCCGGTGAAGGTCGATGCGGACGGCGCCGGCTTCGACCCGAGTCGCCTCGAGCGGATCACCGAGCATTTCGACAACCGCTACGTGGCCAACGGGAAGATACCGGGCTGCCAGGTGACGGTGGCCCGGAACGGAAAGGTCGCCTACTGGCGCTCGTTGGGCCTCATGGACCGCGAGCGATCGAAACCAGTGGCCGATGACACCATCTGGCGCATCTACTCCATGACCAAGCCGATTACCTCGCTGGCCCTGATGCAGCTCTACGAGCAGGGGCTCTTCCAGCTGAGCGACCCATTGCACCGGTACATCCCCGAGTGGCGCCACCTCCAGGTCGGCGAGGTGCAGGCCGACGGTCCCTCCGGATGGTCGATCAGGCCCGGCCGCCCTCGGTGCGTGACGCCCTGACCCACATGACCGGCCTGGCCGGTGGGGTGACGCCCGGCCACCCCACCGACGTTCGCTTCGCCGCCGCGTTGCAGGAAGTCCGGAGCGGGATGACGCTGGAGGGGGTGTGCTCGCTGCTGGCCGAGTTCCCCCTCAAGTTCCAACCCGGCACCCGGTGGAACTACGGACTGTCCACCGATGTGTGCGCTCGGCTGGTGGAGATTCTCTCGGGGGAGCGGTTCGACCGATACCTCCAGGCCCATGTGTTCGCACCCCTGGGCATGGTCGACACCGGCTTCTCGGTGTCCGACGACTCCCTGCCCCGCCTCGCCGCCTGCTACTTCTACCGGCCCCGCGAGTCGCCCGCCCTCCAGGACGATCCGGAGCAGAGCCCCTACCGGCGGCTCCGGTCGTACCAGTCGGGCGCAGGGGGACTGGTCTCGACCTCGGGTGACTACCTTCGCTTTTGCCAGATGCTGCTCAACGGGGGCGAGCTCGACGGCCGCCGCCTCATCGGGCGCAAGACCCTCGAGCTCATGACGGTCAACCACCTTCCGGGCCAGGGTGTGTTGTCCGACCTGGCCACGGGCGGCTTCGGCGAGGTGGAGTTCGACGGGGTCGGTTTCGGCCTGGGGTTCGCCGTTGGCAACGGGCCGGCGGCGACGGGCACTGCCGGGTCGGTCGGCGAGTACTTCTGGGGCGGAGCGGCCAGCACGGCCTTCTGGGTCGATCCGGTGGAGGACCTGACCGTGGTGTTCATGACCCAGCTCCTGCCGTCGAGCTCCTATCCGTTCCGGGCCCAGCTTCGGGCCCTGGTGTACCAGGCCCTGGCCGACTGACGGTGCTCGGGCTCGGTTGGCCGAGGCGTCATCGCCCTCGGAGGCAGCTGTGAGCACCGTTGGGGCCAACGGCGTCGACCTGTACTACGAGAGGCACGGCGCCGGTCCCCGGCTCTTGTTCCTCAACGGATCCGGTACCACCATTGAGACGACGAGGGCGATGTTCTCGGTGTTCGACCCATCGTTCGACTTTCTCACCCTCGACGCACGAGGCTTGGGCCTGAGCGGTCCCGTCACGCATCCGTACGCCATGGCTGATTGTGCCGCCGATGCGCTGGCCGTGATGGACGCCGAGGGTTGGGACACCGCCTGCGTGCTGGGCGTCAGCTTTGGGGGCATGGTGGCCCAGGAACTGGCGGTGACCGCACCGGACCGGGTCGAGCGCTTGGCCCTGCTGTGCACCTCGCCGGGGGGACCCGATCGGTCCTCCTACCCACTGCACGAGCTGGAGGCGCTACCGGCAGAGCAACGGTCCGCGCTCCGGCGCCAGTTGATCGACACCCGATTCGACGACGCCTGGTTGGCCACCCACCCGGGAGACGCCGCCCTGGCCGCCATGATCGAACGCCGGGAACCGCAGCCTGATCCCCAACGCAGGCGGGGCGAGCTCGAGCAGCTCGATGCCCGTCGCGGCCACGACGTCTGGGATCGGCTCGCGGTCATCACCAGTCCCGCCTTCATCGGGTGCGGTCGCTATGACGGGATCGCACCGCCGGCCAACAGCGCGGCGATGGCATCAGCCGTCGCCGGTGCCGAACTGCACGAGTACGAGGGCGGTCACATCTTCTTCGTCCAGGACCCCCGCGCCATGCCCGACGTCATCGCGTTCTTGTTGCGTACCGGTTGATCGCTCAGGGCTGCATCATGACCTTGATGCATTCGGCCGTCCGGGCCGCGGCGGCGGCGTAGGCCTCGGGCGCTTCGGCCAGCGGGAATCGGTGGGTGAAGATGCCGTCGGTCCGTATCCGGCCGTTGGCCACCAGGGGGACCAGTTCCTTCCAGGTCTGGTGGACCGGGGCGGTGGTCATCCGGAGGGTGACGCTTCCGAACAAGGCGGCCAGGATGGGCAACGGGTACGGATCGAGGTTGTGCACGCCGACGACCGACACGGTGCCCCCCGCTCGGACACTGCTCAGGGCGTCGGTGAGCGTGGTGTCGAGGGCCACGGCGTCGATGACGGCGTCGGCCCCCCGACCACCGGTGGCCTCTCGGACCGCTTCTACTGTCGACCCCTCGATGGGAATGGCCCCGGAGTCGGCCGCCAGCGCCCGGCGACCGGCCACGGGGTCGGCAGCCAGCACCCGTCCCGCACCCAGGGCAAAGGCGGCCCGCACCGCACAGAGCCCGACGGCGCCGAGGCCCAGCACCACAACCGTGCCCCCCGCGGGGATGTCGGCTCGCTTGGCCCCGATCCACCCGGTGTTGAGGTTGTCGGTGAGCAGCAGCGCCGCCTCGTCGTCCACCCCTTCGGGGATGGCCAGCAGCTGAAAGTCGGCCGACGGCACGGCCACCGCCGATGCCTGTCCTCCGGGCAGCGCTCCGGACCCGAACACCTTGGGCCCCTCGACGCAGGTGACGGGGTCACCGGTGGCACAACCGTCGCAACGGCCGCACCCCGCCACCGAGGCGGTGAGCACCCGGTCC
>DATMMO010000465.1:0-3869 GCA_035569695.1 Acidimicrobiales bacterium
CCATGGACATCCCGTCCTCCGACATGTCGAAGGTGAAGCCGATGTCGTTCACGAACATCGTCCTACCGGCGCCGGCCACGGTCGCCGGGATGGGCTCCCGGTTGGGATCTGCGTTATCGACTCGGGTCATGGCGCAGGGAGGTTAGCGGTCCGCGGTGGCGGGCTCAGACCACACCGGCCGACTGCAGGGCGGCCAGCTCGTCGGCACTGAGTCCCACGAGATCGCTCCACACCTCCCGGTTGTGCTGGCCCAGAGCCGGCGCCGGCGCCGGCGTCCTGGGCGCCTGGCCGTCCAGCCGGGGAAAGGGGGCCTGCTGGCGGAGGGGACCGGCGACGGGGTCGTCGACGGTGACGATGTCCCCACGGGCAGCCACATGGGGATCGGCCAGGATGTCGGCGGCGTCGTAGATGGTCCCCACCGGCACGCCGTGCTCGATGCAGCGCGCCTCGACCTCCTCGGACGACAGGGCACCGGCCCAGTCGGCCACCACGCCGTTGATCTCGTCGGAGCCGGCGGCCCGTTGGGCCAGCGTCGACCATCGGGGGTCGTCGACCAGGTCGGGGCGGCCCATGGCCGCGCACAGTCGGGCGAAGTTGGCATCGGATCCGGCCACGATGCAGACGTAGCGCCCATCGGCGGTGAGGTAGTTGTCGAGAGGAGCCGAGTTGGGCAACCGGTTGCCCTCCCGTCCCCGGGTCAGCCCCAGCCGGTCCTGCCCGGCGATGGTCCATTCCAGGATGCGCAGGATCGACCCGTACAGGGGGGCGTCGACCACGCCCCCGCGACCGGTGCCCCCATCGGGTCGGTCGCGCCGGTAGAGGGCGGCGGTCACCGCTTCGGCCGCGAACACGCCGGTGAGGTAGTCCGAGACGGTGACCCCGGGGCGGACGGGGGGGCGGTCGGGATACCCGGTCAGGTTGAGCAGGCCCCCGAAGGCGATGCCCATGCGGTCCAGGCCTGGTCGCCGGGCGTTGGGTCCGTCCTGGCCGAACACGCTGATCCGGGCCCAGACCACGCGTAGATCACAATCTTCGGGCCCGATGTTCCAGGCCTCCAACGTTCCCGGTCGGAAGTTCTCGCACACCACGTCGGCGTGGGCCGCCAGTCGACGGAACAGGTCCTGGCCTCGGGCCTGGCGGAGGTCGAGGGTCACGCCCTTTCGGCCGCGTCCTTCCACCGCCCACCACAGGGAATAGTCATCGGCCCCGTCGTCGGTGGGGGCGAAGGGGCCGATGGTGCGCATGAAGTCCCCGCCCCGCGGATCCTCCACCTTGATGACCTCGGCCCCCATCTCGCCCAGCAGGCCGGCGCAGAACGGCGCGCTGATGCGGGTGCCGACGTCGATCACCCGCAGGCCGGCGAGGGGAAGGGGATCGTCAGTCATCTCGGTGCTCGGAGAAGACCTCTTGCATCGAGGACTTCGTCTTCCGGGCGGCCAGGGCATCGAGGGCGGTGGAGGTGTTGTGCATCCAGTGGTGGGCCATGAAGTGGTACTTCCAGGACTCCTCTTTTCCCATGAGGGTGGCCGAGTTGTTGATGGTGTCCTTCACCACTTGGGCCGTGGTCGGGGGGACCAGAGCCACTCGCTCAGCCAGTTCCCGGGTGCGCTCGATCAGCTGGGCGGCGGGGACGACCCGGTTGACCAGACCCAGCCGCCACGCCTCCTGGGCGTCGAGGGTCTCGCCCGTCCACAGGAACTCCTTGGCCTTGCGGATGCCCAGTTCCCACGGCTCGACCAGCAGCTCCACTCCGGCCCCGGTCATCCGCAGCACCGGGTTCGAGAACGTGGCGTCGTCGGCCGCCACGATCAGGTCGCACATGCAGGCCAGCATGAGGCCGGCCGCCACCGTCGCCCCCTGGACCCGGGCGATGGTAGGTTTGCGGAAGGCGTAGAGGCGCTTGCAGCGCTCGTAGTACATGGTCTGCTCGTGGCGGAACTTCCCCTCCGGCGTGTCGCGCATGGCCACCCACGGATCGTCGGACCCGATGACCAGTGCCTTGAGATCATGGCCGGCGGAGAAGTGCTTGCCCGCCCCGGCCAGGACGACCACTCGGACCTCGTCGTCGGCGTCGGCCACATCGAGGAAATGGTCGATGCCGTCGATGACCGCAGTGTTCTGGGCGTTTGCCACCTCGGGCCGGTTCATGGTGATGGTGGCCACGTGGCCCACCACCTCGTAGACGACCGCTTCCTCGCTCATGCCCCTCTCCTTCTCCTGTCGGGTTCGGGTCG
Organism: Acidimicrobiales bacterium; assembly: GCA_035569695.1. Lineage (GTDB taxonomy): Bacteria > Actinomycetota > Acidimicrobiia > Acidimicrobiales > RAAP-2 > DASXMT01. The sequence goes on from DATMMO010000465.1 coordinate 2,235, forward strand.
CAGCCTTTCGTGCCCGCCGCGCCCTGTCCCTGCTGGGCGCGGTTGCGCCGCGATGGGGTCTGTTCCCCGATGACGTTAGGTCAGATCGCGTCGCCGTCGGCACCCGGAGAACGTCAGGTTTCGGATCCGGGGGCCATTGGCTAGAGTCGCCTCCATCGGTCCCAGATCTGGGGCTCGTTCGCGTCGTGCGGCTGGGGGATGTCTTGTCGGTGATCGTCGATCTGTGGGCCAATGCCATGTCGACCCGGGCGGCCAAGGCCTTTCTGGGCCAAGAGGGGTTCGGCCACATCGAGGGCTTCTTCGGCAGCGAGGTCCAAGCGGGCACGACCGAGGCCGGCCTGGTGGCCGAGATGGACCGGGTGGGGGTGGACAAGGCTCTGCTCAGCACCGCCCTGTCCACCGTCGACGAGCCGAGGATGGCCTTCGTGGCCGAGCACCACGACCGGTTGTTGGTGGCCGCATCGGCTGACGACGTGGAACACCCCCGTAAACAGAGCGCCGATGTCCGGGCCCGGGCCGCCGACGGGATCCTGGACGCCGTCCGGGTGTCGCCCTTGGTCCAGCAGTACCCGCTGAACCATGCGCTCTACTACCCGCTCTATGCCACCTGTGAGGAGCTCGGCCTTCCTGTCTCCATCAACATCGGGATCCCCGGACCGCGGGTGCGCTCCCGGTGCCAGGATCCCGTCCTGCTCGAGGACGTGCTCATCGACTTCCCCGACCTGGTGATCATCGGGGCGCACATGGGCCATCCCTACGAGGACCTCCTGATCGAGTACATGCTGAAGTGGCCGAACCTGTATCTGTCCAACTCGGCCTACTCGGCCAAGTACATGCACCCGGGCCTGGTGAAGTTCATGGGATCGAGCCGGGGCCGGGGCCGGGTCCTGTTCGCCTCCGACCATCCCTTCCTGCCCATGGAGCGGGCGTTGGCTGCGGCCCGCCAGCTCCCGCTGGAGGCCGAAGCCATGAACGACTTCCTGGGGGACGCCGCCGCCCGCATCCTCGAGGGTCGCGCCGGTGGCTGACCTCCTGCCCGACCAGCTGCGCCTCATGGCCTCGGCCTACCCCGACGAGGTCGGCTACCGGAACCTGGACAGCGGCGGCTCGATCACCTTCGGCCACTGGGACCGAGAGTCCAACCGCCTGGCCAGAGGGCTGGCGGCCAACGGGTTGGCCAAGGGCGATCGGGTGGCCATCTATCTCGAGGCCGACCAGATCCTGGATTGGATCGTCGCCTACAGCGCGGTGCACAAGCTCGGTGCGGTGGCGGTACCGACCAACAATCGACTGTCGGCCCCCGAGGTCCGGGCCATCTTCGAGCATGCCGAGGTCACCGCCATCGTCGCCAGCGGCGTCTACGCCGACGTCATCACCCCTCTCCTCGGCGCGCTGCCCACCTTGTCGGTGGTGGCCGTGGCCGGGCCGGTGCCCATCGAGGGCTGTCCCGATCTGGACAGTGTGAAGAGCCCCGACGACGGGATGATCCAGACACCGACCACCGAGGACGACCTGGCCGACATCATGTACACCTCGGGGACCACGGGCCGGGCCAAGGGCGTCGCCGTCCGCCACGGGGTCATCTCCATGCTGCCCAACGCCGTTCCCGAGTGGCGGGGGACCGGTTGGCTCACC
>DATMMO010000466.1:0-7770 GCA_035569695.1 Acidimicrobiales bacterium
GGCGAGGGGTGCTCGGGTCATGGTCACACCCTACGGACCTGGGCCTGGTGGCAACATCCGGTAGGCACCCGAAACGGTGGTGGGGTTGTCCCCCTATCCAGCCTCCGACTCGGACCGCGCTCGTTCGTTCACACGCCCTCGAGGGCGACCATCTCCAGGGCCTCGGCCTCCACCGAGGTGTCGGCCTTGTCCACGGCGAGCTTGGGAATGACCACTGCGGCGATCACGGCCATGATCACGGCCACGCCGGCGCCGTACAGGAACGCCTGGTCGTATCCGGAGGTCAGGGCCACGCTGGCCAGGGTGGGGGTGGCGCGATGGCCGACCAGGAGGTGATCGGTGCGGCTGATGGCCAGCGTGGCCAGCCCGGCCAAGCCGATGGCCGCACCCACCTGTCGAGAGGTGTTGATCAACCCCGACGCCAGCCCGGCGTCACGAACGGGCACGCCGTTGGTACCGGCCATGGTCATGGGTACGAAGCAGGTGGCCAGACCCAAGCCGACCAGGATGCTCGGCACCAAGATGTGCGCCAGATACCCGTCACCGGGCGACAACTGGGCCATCCACAACAGCCCACCGGCTCCGACCAGAGGTCCGACGGTGAGCAGCACCCGTGGCCCGACCCGACCGACCATCTTCCCGGCGATCAGCGATGCCACCAGACTGCCCAGGGTGGCCGGCAGCAGGGCCAGTCCGGCCTGCAAGGGGCTGTACCCGTTGACCTGTTGGATGAACAGCGACATGAAGAAGATGAAGGCAGTGAGGACGGCACCGAGCAGGAGGGCGATGGCATTTGCCCCCGACAGCGAGCGGCTGGCGAAGATCCGCAGGGGAACGAGGGGGTGCTTGACCCTGCTCTCGATGATCCCGAACGTCAACAGCAGTACGGCCGCCACCGCCAGGAGCACCAGGGTGTGGGCCGAGCCCCACGAGTAGGTGTCGGTGGTCACGATGGCGTAGACCAGTGCGGCCAGCCCGCCGGTCACGGTGATGGCACCGGGCAGGTCCAGACTGCGAAGGCCCGAGAGGGTGCCCCGCGACTCGGTCAGCGAGCGAACGGCGGCGATGAGCAGCACGATACCGATGGGCACGTTGACGAACAGGACCCACCGCCAGTCGAAGGCCTGGGTGAGCACCCCGCCGAGCACGGCTCCGAACGCACCGCCGCTGGCGGCCGTCGCCCCCCAGGCGGTGAGGGCTCGGGTCCGTGCCTTGGGCTCGGTGTAGGTGGTGGTCAACAGGCTCAAGGTGGCCGGAGCCAGGATGGCTCCGCCCAGCCCTTGCACGGCGCGAGCGACAATGAGCATCCCGCCGCTCTGGGCAAAGCCGCCCAGCACGCTGGCCAGGGTGAACAGCGCCAGGCCGAAGAGGAAGACCTTCTTGCGCCCGAACAGGTCGGCAGCCCGCCCACCGAGAAGGAGGAAGCCGCCGAAGGTCAGCGTGTAGGCGTTCACGATCCACTGCTGAGCGGTCGAGCTCAGGTCCAGGCTGTGCTTCATCGCCGGCAGGGCCACGTTCACGATGGAGATGTCGAGCACGACCATGAACTGGGCCATGCAGGCGATGACCAGGACGGCCCAGCTGGGTACGGGTCGGCGAGGGCGGACAGCGGTTGTATCGAGATCGGCAGTCACAGGCATCCAGGCTCCACATCAGTCACAAGGTCGTTTCCCGCGGAAATCGTCCATGGGGATCGTTCACAGGGATAACCAGTACATAATCATAAACCATTGTGGATTGTCAATCGTTGACCTTATCCCATGATTTCTGGTACCCTGCCACCGTGAGCACAACCGCCACCCAGAGCGTGCCGGCGCCTCCTGCGAGCACGACCGCGTCGAGGCAGTCCCCCGCCTGTGAGGCCTGGCTGGGCATGCGGGCCCTCGTCGTCGGGGACGAGGCCTTCGGCGAGGTGCGCCGGATCAGCGCAGAGGTCGGGCTCACCGCGGCCCTGATGAAGGCGCTGTTGAAGCTCTCCCCCGAGCACCCGGTGGCCATGCGGGAGCTGGCCGACCAGTTCGGCTGTGACGCATCGTACGTGACCGCCCTGGTCGACGGTCTGGAGAAGGCGGGCATGGCTGAGCGCCAGGCCCATCCCACCGACAGGCGCATCAAGGTGGTCGTGCCCACCGACAAGGGCAGGGAAACGGTGGCCCGGGTCGAAGGGTTGCTGGCCAAGCCGCCGTCCACGTTCGGGCGCCTGTCCCCGCCCGAACAGCGGCAGCTGCGGGACCTGGTGAACAAGCTCAGCGATCCGGCACCCGAGCACGTCGGCACCTGACCGAAGCGGTGAACGTGGTATCGCTGGTGCCATCGGTCACCGAGACCCTTTTGGCCTGGGACATCGAGCCGATGGCGTGCACCCGGTTCTGCGAGCAGCCCGCCCTCCGACAGGTGGGCGGCACCAAGGACCCCGACATCGGCGCGATCGTCTCCCTGCAGCCCGACCTGGTCGTGGTGGACGAGGAAGAGAACCGGCGGGAGGACTATGACGCGCTGGTGGCCGCCGGACTGCGTGTCCACGCCCTGGCCCTGCGGGACCTGGCCGACGTCGACTCGGCCATGGCCGACCTGGCCCGGCGGGTGGGTGCGGACTGGGAGCCGGTGCCCATCCGCCCGCGTCGTCCCCTCACCACGCGCGCCTTCGTCCCCATCTGGCGGCGGCCTTGGATGGCGCTCGGCGCTCCCACCTATGGGACCTCACTGCTCTCGGTCCTGGGGATCGAGAACGTGTTTGCCCATGCGCCCTATCCGACCGTGACCCTGGAGGAGGCGTCCGGACACCACCCCGGTGTCGTCCTGGCCCCGAGTGAGCCGTATCCCTTCACCGTCAGGCAGCTCCCCGAGCTCGAGTCCGTGGCGCCCACCGTGTTCATCGACGGCAAGGACCTGTTTTGGTGGGGGGCCAGGACGGCAGGGGCGTTGGAGCGCCTGGACGTGGCCATCACCGGAGCCCTTTGATCATGACCGAGAAGGTCGCCGTCATCACCGGCTCCAACACCGGTATCGGCAAGGAGACCGCAGTGGCCCTGGCGGCCATGGGCATGACCACCGTGCTGGCCTGTCGCAACGCCGACAAGGCGGCCGCGGCGGCGGCCGAGGTGCGCGAGCGCGCCGCCAGTGACGCCGTGTCCGTCGTGGCCCTCGATCTCAGTGACCTGGCCTCGGTGACCTCGTGTGCCCGCCACATACTGGAGCGCTGGGACCGGTTGGACGTCCTGGTCAACAACGCCGGGGGTATCTGGTCGAAGCGCGAGGAGTCGGCCCAGGGCTACGAACAGACCTTCGCCGTCAACCACCTGGGCCCGTTCGCGCTGACCGTCCTCCTCCTCGACCGACTGAAGGCCTCGGCTCCCAGTCGCATCGTGAACCTGTCCTCGTTCGGTCACCATGCCGCGGTGCTGGGCATGCGCTGGGAGGACCTGAACGCGGACCGTCGCTACACATCCTTTGGCGCCTACGCCCAGTCGAAGCTGGCCAACATCCTGTTCACCCGGGCCCTGGCCGCGCGCCTGGACGGCACCGGAGTCACCGCCAACGCCGTCCATCCCGGCCCGGTGCGGAGCGGGTTCGGCATGGACGGCGACCTGCACGGCATCATGCGGATCGGGAACGGGCTCGTACGCCCGCTGGAGATCTCCCCCGAGGCCGGGGCGGTCACCACCATCCACGTGGCCACCGCGCCCGAGCTCGAGCAGTCCTCGGGTGGCTACTACGCCCGGGGCGAACCGGGCCGGATGTCCGGGCACGCCCGCTCGCTTCCCGATGCCGACCGTCTGTGGCGGGTGAGTGAACAGCTCGTGGCTGCGGCCGGGTTTTCCCTGCCCGGATGGACCGACGTCGGCTCCGTGAGGCGGCCCGAGGTGTCGCAGGTGCCGCGTGCGGGTATCCCAGACCCGTGAGTCGATCCGTGCCCGCCGCCGATGCCATTGCTCCCCTCGTCGACCGGTTGGACTATCCCCTCTTCGTGGTGACCGTGTCGTCGGCGCAGGAGCGCAGCGGCTGTCTGGTGGGCTTCGTGACCCAGTGCAGCATCCAGCCACCCCGGTACCTGATCTGCCTCTCCAAGGACAACCACACCTGGGATGTGTCCCTGAAGGCCGACGCGTTGGCCCTGCACCTCTTGGGCCATGACCAGGGCGACATGGCCTCCGTGTTCGGAGAGGAGACCGGCGACACGGTCGACAAGTTCGCACAAGTGCCGTGGACCGAAGGGGTCACCGGTTCGCCCCTTCTATCGGAGTGCGCGGCGTGGATGGAGGGCACGATCATCGACCGCATTGATGTCGGGGACCACGTGGCCTGCGTGGTGGACCCCGTAGTCGGCGGCCACGGTAGCCATCCGGGCCAGTTCACCCTGTCCGCCGCAGAAGGTTTCGAGCCGGGTCACCCGGAGTCCAACGACTGAACCGGCGGCGGCACCGGCCCGCAGCGGTCGCGCTCTATCAGCAACGGAGGCCTACAGCAACACCGGCCCACAGCAACGGAGGAGTAATCCCATGGAGATCGGTTACACGATGATGTGCGAGCAGACCGGCCCGAACGAGCTGGTCTCCGATGTGGTCGCCGCCGAAGGGGCCGGGTTCGACTTCTCGGTCATCTCCGACCACTACTTTCCCTGGCTCGACGAACAGGGCCACTCCCCCTATGCCTGGTCGGTCCTGGGGGCCGCAGCCCAGGCCACCTCGCGGATCCCGCTCATGACCTTCGTCACCTGCCCGATCCGCCGGTACCACCCGACGGTGGTCGCCCAGAAGGCGGCGACCATGCAGCTCCTCTCCCACGGCCGCTTCTCGTTGGGGCTGGGGGCGGGCGAGAACCTCAACGAACACGTCGTCGGGGGTGGCTGGCCCAGCGCCGACGTCCGTCACGACATGTTGCGCGAGGCGGTCCAGATCATCCGGGCGCTGTGGGACGGCGGCTACGTCCGCCATCAGGGCCACCATTTTGCCTTCGACTCGGCCAAGGTGTGGGATCTGCCCGATCCGCATCCACCCATTGGCATCGCCGTGTCCGGATCCGACTCGGTGCAGCTGGCCGGGGAACTAGCCGATGTGCTCATCGCCACTGACCCCAAGCCCCAACTGTGCCAGGGCTTCGAGGCTGCCGGTGGAGCGGGCAAGCCCAAGTACGGGCAACTCGCCGTGTCGTGGGACGAGGATGAGGGGACGGCACGACGCCGCGCCTGGGAGCAGTTCCGGTGGTTCGGTGGCGGCTGGAAGATCAACGCCGAACTTCCGGGCACGGCTGCATTTGCCGCCGCGTCCCAGTTCGTGACCGAAGACGACATCGTCGAGTCCATCCCCTGCGGCTCGGACGTGGACCGTCATCTGGAGGGCATCCGCCGGTTCCAAGAAGCCGGCTTCACCCACCTGGCGCTGGTCCAGATCGGAGGCGAGCACCAGACCGGTTTCATCGACTGGGCGGCACGGGTGCTGTTGCCCGCGGCCCGAACACTCTGACCCGCACCTTTACTTCCAGACCATCGAAGAAAGGAGCGGTGATGGACAGGAACGACAGCCCGGCGATCGACGAGCGCAAGACTTCCTCTCGGGCCGAGGGGCGGCCACCGGAAGAGAAGGCCAGTCAGGACCCGAGGACGCAGGCCGAGGCCATCCTGGAGGACTCCGAGGAACGGACCCGCAGTCGGGAGGCAGCCGCAGCCGCGGAAGACGGGCGCGGGGACCGGGACTCCAACCCCTAGGCCGGCGAGGCGTCAGGGCTACACTCACGGGGCGGACCGCGTTGATCGCCTTCACGACGCAGCCGCCGCATGCACGGCGTTCGGTGGCAACCAGGCACCCTCAGCTACGCCCAGTGCGCCATGCTCCTCCTCCTTCTGACACTGCTGGGCCTCGTGATCGGCAGCGGAGCATGGATCTCGGCCCTCGGCCTGCGCATGCCCACCTGAGTGCCGCCCCGCGGGCGGTGAGCGTGTACCCGTGGGCCATCCAGACCGATCTGGCCGCTGTGCCCAAGGGGGAAGCCATCGGCATGTTCCCCGATGACCTGACCTTCACCCATCCTTTTGTCGGCACCGACCTCCGCCACGAGTTGATTCCCCTGACCAAGACCACCTCGGCCTCGGCGCTGGCCCGCGACATGCGGGCCCTCGACCTGCACGACGTGGTGTTCACCGAGGGCACCGGCCTGGCCGACCAGCACAAGGTCAACTCGCGTCTCAACCAGTCCGTCACCACCGATCCCCAGTTCCACTACACCGGACTGCTGGGCGGCGTCTACGGCATGTACGTGTACCGCTTGTCCTCCTGATCGCTCACCCCGTACGTTGTCGGCCATGCGGACCGTCGTGTGCCCCGAGCTGGGTCCCCTGGACAACCTGGTCATCGAGGATCGGGAACCCCCCGTGGCCGGCGAGGGCCAGGTGGTGGTGCAGGTGCGAGCGGCTGGGGTCAACTACGTGGACGGGCTCATGTGCCAGGGCCGCTACCAGATCAAGCCGGCCACGCCCTTCGTGCCCGGCAGTGAGCTGGCCGGCGAGGTGGTCTCGATCGGCACCGGCGTGACCGGGATGGCTCCCGGACAGCGGGTGGTGGTGTTCGCCGGGCTCGGCGCCTTCGCCGAACAAGTCGTCGTCCCCGCCCTGTCGGCGCTGCCCATGCCCGACGGCTTGACCTACGCCCAGGCCGCGGCGCTCATCCAGAGCTACGGCACCGCCCTGTTCGCGTTGACCCGTCGCACGTCGGTGGCCGAGGGAGAACACGTGCTCGTCCTGGGCGCGGGAGGCGGCGTCGGCCTGGCCGTCGTCGACGTGGCCCGGGCGCTGGGGGCCCGGGTCATGGCCGCGGCCTCGACCACGGAGAAGCTGGACGCGGCCCGGGACATGGGGGCCCAGTCGACCATCGCCTACGAGCACGAGGACCTCAAGGTGCGGGCCCGAGAGCTGTCCGACGGGGGCGTCGACGTGGTGGTGGACCCGGTGGGTGGGGCGCACAGCGAGCCGGCCCTCCGGGCCCTGCGACCCTTCGGCCGATTCTGCGTCATCGGCTTCGCCGCCGGGCCCATCCCCACCATTCCCCTCAATCAGGTGCTGCTGAACAACCGGACGGTGGTCGGCGTGGACTGGGGCGGTTGGATGTTCCGCGACCCCGAGGGCAACCAGCAGGTGCTGGCCCACCTGGCCGACCTGATCGGCCGGGGTCAGCTGCACCCCACCGTGCCGACCGAGTTCCCCTTGTCCGATGCCGCACGGGTGATGTCCGACCTCATCGACCGATCGCTGGTGGGCAAGGCCGTGCTGGTGCCCTGACCGCTCCTACCCGGTCCTAACGAGCGGACATGGTGATGAAGTCACGCGCCCACGAGGGCTCGAAGAAGCGATCGGGGCCGCCGGCCATGCTGGGCAGCAAGAGGGTGCCGTTGGCCCCCGAGGCCAGGCCGTTGTCCGGCGGGTTGTAGGCCACGAACGTGTCCCACGCCGGATTGATATCGAGCTCCAAGGCCCGGGTGGCACCGGCCCGCACCAACAGGTCGGCCAGTTGGGGCACGTTCAGGCTCGGTCCCGACACGTAGACCAGGGCACCGTCGGCCGTGACTCCGGCACCCGAGCGGTAGACCTGGGGGACGCCGCCCAGGCTGGAGCCCCACACCGAGGTGTCGGCCGGGTCGAGACCGGGCACGGGCGCGCCGTTGTCGACCAGCAGCGTGAGGTTCTGCCGCACCGCCATCACGTCGGGGGTCATCGTCATGTCCCGGCCCCAGTCCCCCACCGTGACCGTCCCGTTCTGAGAGATGACCAACGATGCCGCA
>DATMMO010000467.1:0-2084 GCA_035569695.1 Acidimicrobiales bacterium
TGGCGCAGCTCCGTCCAGATGGCGTGGGGATCCTGGGCGTACCAGCCCCCATCGAGAAGATTCAACCCGTCTCTCATCTCGTTCCCCTCCGCTGGTGTCGTACCGCAGGCCTTTTCTATCCTTGCCGACCGGCCACGCCCAGTCAGAACCCGTGCCCCAGTCCAAGTTCCGGCAGCGCTTGACGTTCCCCCGTGAAGCTGTTGATATTTCGGCGTGTCCCTGGACTGCGATGGATGAGACCGAAGGTTCCGAGGACTGGCAGGAGGTACTCGACGACCTGGACAAGCGACGGGCCGCCTCGCGGGCCATGGGCGGGGAGGAGCGCCTGGAAAAGCACCACAACGCAGGCAAGCTCGACGCCCGGGCCCGGATAGACCACCTGCTCGACCCGGGGTCCTTCGCGGAGATCGGCACCCTGGTGGGCGGGTCAGACGCCCCGGCCGACGCCGTGGTCATCGGCTCGGGCTCGGTCCATGGGCGTCCCATCATGGTGGCGGCCGAGGACTTCACCGTGCTCGCCGGCACGATCAGTTCGGCGGCCAACGCCAAGCGGTACCGGGTGGCCGAGATGGCGGTGACCGATCGGGTGCCGCTGGTGATGGTGCTCGAAGGTGCCGGCTTCCGGGCCGACGGCAAGCCGCACACCCGCACCCCGACCGACCTGCTGGCCCAGGCCCGCTGCTCGGGCCGGGTCCCCCTGGTCACCGCCATCCTCGGCGCGTCGGCCGGCCATGGTGCCCTGGTCGCCCCCATGTCGGATTTCACCGTGATGAGCGCCCAGGCCTCGGTGTTCACTGCGGGGCCGCCGGTCGTCCTCGAGTCGATCGGCGAACAGATCACCAAAGAGGACCTGGGCGGCCCCACCGTGGCCGTGGCCAGTGGTCTGGTCCACAACTCGGTCCCTGACGACGCCGCCGCCCTCGACCTGGTCAAGTCCTATCTGGGGTACTTTCCCTCCTCGGCCTGGTCGTACCCGAGCGACCTCGAGGGGGGCGACGACGGATTCCGGGCCGTGCCGGAGCTCTTGGACATCGTGCCCCGCAACGGCCGACGGGTCTACGACATGCACGACGTCATCGACGTCGTCTTCGACGAGGGCTCGTGCTTCGACGTGCAGCCCGACTTCGGTCGTTCGCTGATCTGCGCCCTCGCCCGCCTCGGCGGCCACCCCATTGCCGTTGTGGCCAACCAGCCCCAGGTCCTGGCCGGCTCCCTCGACGCGGACGGGGCCGACAAAGGGGCCCACTTCATCACCGTGGCCGACTCGTTCCATCTGCCCCTCGTCTTCCTGGCCGACAACCCGGGGGTCATGCCGGGCAGCCAGTCGGAGCACCAGGCCATCCTGCGCAGCGGGGCCCGCATGTACGCGGCACAGACGCAGGCCCGCGTGCCCAAGTTCACCGTCACCCTGCGCAAGGCCTACGGGTTCGGGTCGATGGTCATGGGGATGATCCCCTTCGACGGGCAGTCGGCGACCTTCGCCTACCCGGGCGCCACCATGGGGGCCATGGGCGCAGCCGCCATGAGCCAGGCCCGGGGTTCCGACCGGGACGAGGCGACCCTGCTCCGGCAGATGGAGGTCGAGGCATCGTTCCGCTCGGCCGAGAGCTTCGGCCAGGACGAGCTCATCAACCCGGTCGAGACCCGCGACCGCCTGCTCCATGCGCTCGAGCGAGGCCTGTACCGTCGCCAGGCGCCACCGGAGCCCGCGGCCCGCATCGCCATCACGCCCTGAGGAACCGAAGACGACGAGGGGAAGGGATCACCGCCATGCTGGTCGACACGGGAACCGGCTCCATCGAGACGGCCGGGGCCGACGCGGCGACGGCCGAGGCGGCCGGGTACGACGGGCTGTTCACGGGCGAGCTCAACGGCGACCCCTTCCTTCCTCTCGTCCTGGCTGCGGGCGCGACCGAGCGGTTGACCATCGGCACCGGTATCGCCGTGGCCTTCGCCCGATCACCCATGGCCCTGGCCTACACGGCCCACGATCTGCAGCGGGCGTCGAGCGGCCGATTCGTGCTGGGCCTGGGCTCGCAGGTGAAAGCCCACATCGAACGGCGCTTCTCGATGCCCTGGGGCCG
>DATMMO010000468.1:0-23202 GCA_035569695.1 Acidimicrobiales bacterium
TGGGCCGGCCTTGGAGGCAATGCCGTCCCCTTCGATCAGACGGTGCGGATCGAATGGTCAACGGATGCCAACTCGACTCAACTCCTTGGCGTCTCGCTTACCATGCCCCCGGGCTATAGCCGGTGGTTCAAGGCCTCCCGGGTGTCTGGAACGAGCCGGACCAGCTGGATCGGCGGCGCCGTCCGGATGCCCAACGGCCCTTTTACCGTGCTCACCGGGCACGTCAATGGCCTACCGGTCCACCCTGACAACCCAAACGGCACCGTCGAGCAGGTGGGAGGTCCGCTTTTCTTGTGGGTCGGGTACTGGGGCAGAGTCGGCAAGGATGGCGTTGCTTATCAAGGCTACGTCTTCGGCCTGCGTGGCTACCTCGACTATTGACCGAGACAGTTGGGTGCGTCGGGTGTGCTCGTGTCCCGCACCCAGGAACTCGTCCCTCTGGGCATCCACGCTTCGTGCCTCACTGTTACGCAGGGGGCTACCAGTAGGTAGCGACAGGGCGAATCTCGATGGCACCACCGTGACGAGCTGCCGGGATTCGCGATGCCAGATCGATGGCGCCTTCAAGGTCGTCGGCCTCGATCACCAGATAACCGCCGGCGCCATCGCTCAGGTAGGGGCCCTCCCGAGTTTCGGTCTTTCCCCCGTTGACCTGCACCGTCGTTGCGTCCTCGGGTAGGCCGAGGGGGAGGCCGGGCGTGACACCCGGCGTCTCGTTGAGTGCGCCGTAGTCCCGGTAGATCGCCTTTTGCTCCGCCTCCGACAACGTCGCCCAGGCCGCTGGATCGGTCGGAAGTGGCGTCGTGCCCTGAAAGATGAGCAGAACATATTGCATGGGGTTTCTCCTTCTCGCTTGGTCTCGCGGTCTGTATGACGGATGGGGGGCCCTCAATGTGACTGGATCAGTCGTCCAACAGCACGACTTCGAGTTGTTCAAGGTGTTCGGGATTGGCAATCACGTCGAGCTCGACAATGCGATCATCAATCACGTCGAAGGCAATCGCTCCACGGATGTGTCCACCCGGGGTCCAGGCGACACCGGGCACGCCACCGACAAGGGCAAGGCGCGTCGCTTGCGCCCCGCCTCCCAACAACTGGGCCACTCTGTCCGCTCCGTGCGTCTCGGTGAATGCACCCAAGCGGACCGCCTCGGTGTCGGGCCGGAGCACCACGTCAGGATCGAGTACCGCCAGCAGGGCGTCGAAGTCACCGGTGCGAGAGGCGGCAATGAAGGCGGCGACGATCTGGCGGCGTCGCACGAAGTCCACCTGGCCCGACGGCGTCGTTCCCTGCACGCGTCGCCGGGCGCGGCTCGCCAACTGGCGGGTCGCTTCGGGCGTTCGACCGACGATCCCTCCGATCTCGTCGAAAGGGACGGCGAACACGTCGTGCAGTACGAACGCCACACGCTCGGCCGGTCCCAGCCGGTCGAGCACGACCAGCAACGCCGCTTCCACGGACTCCGCCATCAGCGCTTCCTGTTCAGGACCGGGTGTGTCATCCCCGCTCGACCCCTCGTCGGGCCCCAACATGCTGGAAGGGCTCTCCGGTCGCGACCGGCGAGCCCGAAGCCGGTCGAGGCAGATCCGAGCAGCGATCGTGGTGAACCAGCCACCGGGGTTCTCGACCTCGGTCGAGCCGGCGGAGCCAACCCGCACCCAGGTCTCCTGAACAGCGTCCTCCGCCTCCTCATTGGAGCCGAGCATGCGGTAGGCCAGGGCGTGCAGGCGCGGCCGGCTTGACTCAAAATGATCGCTCAACCTGTCTCCACTCATCACATCTCTATGACGTAGCAGGTCAAGCGAATGTGACCGATCACCGAAAAGAGTGCCCTCGCCCCCCTTGACCGGCACGAATGACAGTGATGTGATTTAGGGCGTTGGGCACGGCGCCCAGCGGTGGTGCGGAAGGACTCGATGAGCACGACGCTGAGCAAGGCCCTGGTTCTCACCATCCTTCAACACGCCGAGGACTTCCCCTGGAAAATGCAGGACATCGGGCTCATGGGCCTGCGCCTCGACAACCGGCGCGAGCACCGACTCCACCTCTGGGACCCGAGCGCCGACACCGGGGATCCCCCCATCCACGACCATCCGTACGACTTCACCTCGACGATCATCGTCGGTGAGCTGACCAACACTTGCTACGTTGAGGATGCGGGCGGCGACGAGTACGCCCGCTTTCGCTACTCGCCACCGGCCGAGGACGAGCGGCGGTCTGACACGGTGAGATTGTCGGCGACGGCTACGACCTTGACTGAGGGTAGCCAGTACCGACAGCTCGCCCACGAGCTGCACGCGAGCGGACAGCAGCCCGGGACGGTGACGGTGATCCGGTGCTCGTGGGTGGAGGCACCCGAACTGACCGTCTGCTTTCGAGACGAGGGCTCCTGGCGCTCGGGACAAGCACGAGAAGCGACGCGGGAGGAAATCAAGGCGGTGGCGGCTAAGGCTTTGGAGTGGTTCTGAGGGAGTCGTTTGGAGACGGCCGCCGCCCGAGACGTATCTTGATGTTGTGGACGATGACGCCTGGGCCGGTTTGGCCGAAAAATTTGCCGATGAGGCCTATGCCTCGGTGAAGGGGTACGTGCGCACCTCTGTGATGCACGAACAGTTGCTTGAGCACCTATCAGCACCTCCAGCGGCTGTGCTCGACGTCGGCGGCGGTGCGGGCCATCAATCGCTTCCGCTGGCCCAAGCGGGCTACCAGGTGACACTGCTTGATCCATCGACGGCGATGCTGGACAAAGCGCAACAGCGACTCGAGCGGCTGTCCGCAGAGGCCCAGGGACGGGTGACGCTCTTGCAGGCCGATGGCGAGAACGCCGACGAGGCAGTGCAGGGCCGCCGCTTCGCCGCCGTGTTGTGCCATGGCGTGCTCGGGTACCTCGACCAGCCGGAGCCGTTGGTCGACCAGCTGTGCCGGTGCGCCGCCGGGGGTGGACTGGTCTCGATCATGACGGCCAACGCCAAAACCATGGCCGTGCGCCCGGCCCTGGAACGGCGGTGGGACGACGCCTTGGCCGCATTTGACTCCAGAACCGAGATCGGGGTGCTGGGAGTACCGGGCCGAGCCGACACGGTGGAGGACCTCAGCGAGCTCATGCAAAACCAAGGGGTGGAGCCCCTGCGCTGGTATGGGGTATGGCTCTTCGTTGACTGGCTCGAGTTCAGTGGAGCCGCGCTGGACCCCAGCGACGCAAAGGAGGTGGCAGCGACGGTCGCAGTCGAACTCGAAGCCAGCCGGCGAGACCCCTATCGCCAACTCAGTCGCGTCTTTCACCTCGTGGGGCGCAAAGGTGACAGCTGACGGGGTAAAAACGGGAATCGGCAGGCCGGCCGGGGGCTGAATCTGACCCACCACCGTGCCCCTCGCGGGTCGGACGGCGCGGAATCTCCGAAGTCCGCACGAAATATCGCGGTGGGATGTCGAGAACCCGTACCCGCCTTCGTCCCCGGAGTGAACACGGCCACAATGGGCCGGACCACACTAAGGAGGACATGATGTCCAAATACCTGCTGCTCAAGCACTACCGGGGGGCGCCGGCACCGGTGAACAACGTGCCGATGGACCAGTGGACACCGGACGAGGTTTCGGCCCACATCCAGTACATGCAGGACTTCGCCGCTCGGCTCGAGGGCAGCGGCGAGTTCGTCGACGGTCAGGCGGTCTCCCCCGAGGGCACGTGGGTCCGCTACGACGGCGAGGGGCGGCCGCCGATCACCGACGGCCCGTTCGCGGAGACCAAGGACCTGATCGCCGGCTGGATGGTGATCGACGCCGAGTCCTACGAGCGGGCGCTCGAGCTGGCCGGCGAGTTGTCCGCGGCACCGGGTGCGGGTGGGAAGCCGATCCACGAGTGGCTCGAGGTGCGCCCGTTCCTGGCCCCGCCCCCCACCATCACGGAGTGAGCACGGTGGATGAGGCTCTGCTCCGGACCCTCACCCCCACCGCAATTGGCATCCTCGTCCGTCGCGGAGCCGACTTCGCCGCGGCCGAGGATGCCGTGCAGGACGCCCTGGTCGAAGCCCTGCGCGTCTGGCCGGACGACCCGCCGCGGGACCCCAAGGGCTGGCTGGTCACCGTGGCCTGGCGTAGGTTCCTCGACGCCGCCCGCGCCAATACCTCCCGACGGCACCGCGAGGACCGCGTCGAAGGTGAGCCCAGGCCTGGCCCGGGCAAGGTGGTGGACGACACGCTCCAGCTGTACTTCCTGTGCGCCCACCCATCCCTGACACCTTCGTCAGCTGTCGCCCTCACGCTACGCGCCGTCGGCGGACTGACCACGCGTCAGATCGCGCAGGCCTACCTGGTGCCGGAAGCGACCATGGCCCAGCGGATCAGCCGGGCCAAGCGGACCGTCTCAGAAGTCCGGTTCAACCGGCCCGGTGACGTCGCCACGGTGCTGCGCGTGCTCTACCTGGTCTTCAATGAGGGGTACTCCGGCGATGTCGACCTCGCCGCCGAGGCGATCCGCCTCACTCGCCAGCTGGCAGCCAAGATCAACCACGAGGAGGTCGCAGGCCTGCTCGCGCTCATGCTCCTCCACCACGCTCGCCGCCCGGCCCGGGCCGGTCCCGACGGCAGGCTCGTACCGCTGGCCGAGCAGGACCGCAGCCGATGGAACACCACCCTGATCGCCGAGGGCGTCGACGTGCTCCAGACAGCCCTCACCCGCGACCGCCTGGGCGAGTTCCAGGCCCAGGCGGCCATCGCCGCGCTCCACGCCGACGCCCAGACGGCCGAGGAGACCGACTGGGTGCAGATCGTTGAGTGGTACGACGAACTGGTGCGACTCACCGACAGCCCGGTGGCCCGCCTCAACCGGTCCGTCGCCGTCGGCGAAGCCGACGGCCCGCGGGCCGGGCTGGCCGCCCTGGCCGGGCTCGACCCCGCCCTACCCCGGTACGCCGCCGTCGCCGCGTACCTGCACGAGCGGGACGGTGACCCAGTCACCGCAGCACGGCTCTACGCCGAAGCAGCCCGATCTGCGCCCAACGTCCCCGAGCTCGACCACCTCATGCGACAGGCGGCACGGCTCAACGCCGAACTGCGCGGTTGAGCGGCGGGCCTCAGGCACGCACTCGAACATTGCGGCGCAGCCAGGGCAATGCGCCACCTCTGCGACGAGGGCACCGATGAGTAACGAACAGTTGGGCCGTCGTACGGGCAGGATCGGTCGGTTGGTACGCCTGTCTGGCCCAACGGGTGACCTCGTGGCAGGATCGCAGCCGTGACGAATTACGTGCTCGTACCCGGCGCGGGCGGCAGCGGATGGTATTGGCACCGAGTTGTCGCTGAATTGGCACAGCGTGGCCATCAGCCGGTGCCCGTCGATCTTCCAGGAGCTGATCCAGTGGCCGGTCTGCCCGAGTACCGCGAGCGCATCGTGGACGCCGCCCGATCCGTCGGCGCCCCTGTCACCCTTGTCGCCCAATCCCTCGGTGGCTTCAGTGCGCCATTGGCGTGCGAGCACGTCGCCGTAGACAGGCTGATCCTGGTGAACGCCATGATCCCTCAGACAGGTGAGACCGCCGGCGAATGGTGGGAGGCGGTCGGCTGGCAGGCCGAGGCACGCGCCAGCGCCGAACGAGACGGACGCCCCGAACCGGACGTAAACGACGCCGACACGGTGTTCTTCCACGATCTTCCCCCTGACCTGGCCGACGTGATGCGCTCGGACCCCGAGGCGGGAGCCGAGGGGCCGGCGGTCTTCACGCAGCCGTGGCCCCTCGCGGGATGGCCTGATGTTCCCACCACGGTTCTCGCTGGTTGCGGGGACCGACTCTTTCCTCTGGCGCTCCAACGGCGGGTGGCCCGCCAACGACTTGACCTTGGCGTCGAGGAACTCCCCGGAGGCCATCTGATTGCACTGAGCCAACCGGTTGCGCTCGCCGAGGCGATCGCCTTGCCCTGTGAGCGGGGTTGGTCCCACTCCGTTTGATCTCAGCCCGTATCCTTGTCGTCGCTGGCCAAGCGCTATCCCCACCTGGAGGTACGCGATGGAACACAAGGCAAGAGTGGAACTTGTGCTCGACTGTGCCGATCCAAGGAGGCTCGCGAAGTTCTGGCGCGAGGCGCTCGAATATCGCGACTACTACACGGACGGGAATTTGGCTGTGCTCGTTCCGAGAGAAGGGAACGCTTCACCGCTGCTCCTTCAGGGAGTACCCGAACCCAAAGCCGGCAAGAACCGCATGCATCTCGACATAGTGGTCAACGGCATCGAAGTCGAGGTCCACCGGTTGCAGGCACTGGGCGCTCATCGCATCGACCAAGGCGTGCAGAGCTTCGGGGGAACCCGATGGGTGAGAATGTCAGACCCGGAACAGAATGAGTTCTGCGTCTCCACCGGCGTCGAGTGGTAAATGGCTTGATGCTGCCGCTGTTCAGGATGCAATGACTGCCGCTGGAGCGACCGGAGACCGCCCGAAGCGAGCAATCACGGTACGGTGGAAGGAGAGCCGTTAGCGGCTACCTCGACCGCTCCCGGCCATGACCGAGGCCACGCTTTGCGAATGGAGGAGGTGCTCCGGTGACGGCGCCACGGCCTGCAACCCGTCCCCTACCCTTCCGTGCCCTGACCGCCTGGGTCACCGGCGGAGACATGAACAACCACTCGCGCCACCGCAACGTCGAGGGTGGGGCGTCGCGTGCCGCCGTCCTTGGAGCGGGCGACGGGCTCATCACCAATGTGTCGCTGATCCTCGGGGTGGCCGGGGCCAGTACCGCGGCTTCGCCGGTGCGGCTCGCAGGTGTGGCCGGACTGCTCGCCGGTGCCTTCTCCATGGCGGCCGGGGAACTGGTCTCGGTCCGGGCCCAAGACGAGCTCGTCCAGCGCGAACTCCAGGTCGAGCGCCAGGAGATCACCGAGCACCCCAATGCTGAGCGTCGAGAGCTGGCCGGAATGTACCGAGCCCAAGGTGTCTCACCCGAGGACGCCGACACAGTGGCCAACATCCTTTCTCGTTATGAGCACGTGGCCTTCGACACCCACGCCCGGCTCGAGCTCGGAGTGGACCCTGAGGCCGGGGGCTCGGCGGTACAGGCCAGCGTCGCATCCTTTCTGTCCTTTGCCATCGGAGCCTTCCTGCCACTTATCCCGTGGCTGTTCTTCGGCGGAACCAAAGCGGTCATCATTTCGATCTGCATCGGCGCAGTGGCTGCCGCGGCCCTCGGCGCCGCGATCGGGGCATTGACGGGTCGAGGAATGCTGAGAACTGCGATCCGACAGCTCATGGCTGCAGTGGTGGCGGCGGGGGTCACCTTCGGGGTCGGGCGCCTATTGGGGGTGGCCACCAGCTGAGCAGGTTCGCCAGGCGGTCCTGTCAGCCGTCACCGCGTAACTCTTCGGGAGTGACGATCACATCGACGAGGGCGTCGGATCGGAGCACGGTCAAGGCCAACGGCTGGCCGATGGCGTCACCGAGCATGAGTCGCTGCAGGGACTGTGCGTTCGTGACCGCCTCGCCATTGGCACTGACCAAGAGGTCGTGGCGCCGCAGTCCAGCCTTTGCCGCCGGTCCCCCTGATACGAGTTGCTCAATTCGCATTCCGGACTTCTGATCGAGCCGATGGGCTAGCGCCGGAGGGAGTGGGGTAGGTGTCCCCGCTAGGCCCAGATAGGCCCGCCGGACGCGACCATCGGCCATGAGGGTGGCGATGATCTGCCGCGTGATTCCGTTGATGGGAATGGCCAAACCGACCCCAACCCCCGCAACCGCGGTGTTGATGCCCACGACCTGACCCGAGGAGACGACAAGGGCCCCGCCGGAGTTCCCAGGGTTCAGTGCGGCGTCGGTCTGAATGACATCATCGACGATGCGTGTGTTCTCGCCGGCCCGAGTGGGCAGGGAGCGACCCAAGGCACTGACGACTCCGGCAGTAACTGTGCCGGCCAAGCCCAGGGGGTTGCCGACGGCCACGACCAGTTGCCCCACTCGGAGCTGCGAGGCCTCACCCAAACGAGCCGGCGCCGGCGTAGCGCCGTTGGCTCGGACCACGGCCAGGTCGGACAACGGGTCGGTGCCAACCACGCGGAACGGGACGATCGTGCCGTCGGCGAAGGCAGCCTCGCCGGCCTCTGCCTTCCCGACCACATGCGCGTTGGTCAGCAAAAAGCCATCGTTCGTGAACACAACGGCCGAGCCTGCGCCGGTGGCAATGCCGCCATCAGCGCGTCGCCTGGATACCTGCACCGCTGCGACCCGGGGGGTCAGTTGCTCGGCCACCGCCACCACGACCTGGGAATACGCGTCAAGTGCGGCGAGATCTGATTCGTCTGAACGAATAACGGTATCGGTCATGGCCACTCCTTATTACACAGTTACACCATTACTTATACCGGGATCCTGGAGTTACCGTGACAGAGACGGGGCAGATCGGCTCTCGAGCTGACCCCTTCGGACTGAACGCCTTCCAGAAATTGGGGTCGCCGCCCTGAGACCACAGCCGTCCGACCTGGTCGGAGTCTCTGTTGCGGGCCGGTAGCTCAAGAGGATTCAACGACAAGCTATCCGGACGCGGCGAACGTGGATCCGAGGCTGTTCCGCCTTTTCCGGTTCCTTTTCTGGTTCGACGCTCTCGACCTGGCCTTCGGGCATCAGCGCACTCAGTCCACCCCGCTGGAGCACAAGACCGGCCACCACGGCACCGGCAACGAAGATCGCAGACGACCACAGGAACGCCGTCGTGTAACTGTGGAGCTGAGCTGCTTGGCGGTTGGCCGACGTGAGTGCCCGACCCACCAGGTAGGACGCGGCGGCACCGGCGGCCAGCGTGTTGAGCAGCGACGTGCCGATCGATCCCCCCACCTGCTGCGCCGTGTTGAGACTGGCCGATCCCACTCCGGCGTCCTGAGGCGCCAACCCGAGGGTGCCAGTGCTGAAGGAGGGGGCGACACTCAGCCCGAAGCCGACGCCCAACACGAGGAGATAGGGAAGCACGTGGCTCACATACGAAGAGTGCAACCCCACCAGGTGGAGCCCGAAGAGGGCCACCGCACAGACGAGCAAGCCGATCGGGACGATCGGCTTGGGCCCAAACCGCGGCAACAGGCTGCGATTGGACACCTGGGCTGTGGCTGCCAGTGCCGCCACGAGCGGGAGGAAGGCAATGCCGGTCTTCACCGGGCTGTACCCCAACGTGCCCTGGAGGTAGTAGGTCAGGAACAAGAACACCCCGAAGATCCCAACGCTGGCGAACAGCATGGCCAAGGCGGATCCGCCCCTGGTTCGGTTAAGTACGACCCGGGGCGGGAGGAGCGGGTACTTCGCCCTGGTCTCGACAGAGGCGAATACCGCGAGCAGGACCACCCCCACCACGAGGAACCCGATGGTGAAGGGATTGCTCCACGCCGTGGTCTCGGCGTGGGAGAAACCGAAAACCAGGCAGAACAGCCCCCCGGCCACCAGGAAGAGGCCGGGCAGGTCTAACGGGTCGTGGTCAGCGCCCTCGTCCTTCTTCAACCAGAGGACGGCGCCGGCGGTGGCGCACACCGCAAACACCAAGTTGACGAAGAGCGTCCATCGCCACGAGGCGTAGGAGGTGAGAATGCCGCCGAGCAGGAGTCCCAATGCTCCGCCGGCGCCGGCAATGGCGCCGTAGATCCCGAAGGCCTTCCCTCGCTCACCCGGGTCGGTGAACGTGGTGGTCAACAGGGCCAACACCGATGGGGCGAGCAGCGCTCCGAACGCACCCTGGACCGTCCGAGCGATGACCAGCATGGCAAAGTTGACTGAGGCACCACCAATGGCCGAGGCCACCGCGAAGCCGACCAGCCCAATGATGAGTGCCCGTTTTCGTCCAACCATGTCCCCGATCCGGCCACCGAGAAGGAGGAGCGTTCCGAACGCAAGTGAATACGCGGTGACGATCCACTGACGATCAGCGTTGGAAAAGTGCAGATCGTGCTGAGCGGTCGGGAGCGCGATGTTGACGATGGTGCTGTCGAGAATGACCATCAACTGGGCGATCCCCAGCACTGCGAGAATCCACCACCGCCGGTTGTAGTTGGCCACGTCGACCGGGGTCCCGTCCCCACCCCCGTGCTCCATCGTCATCAATGTGGTCATCGGATGCCCCGTCTATCAAGCAGGGAGCTCTCGGACTTCGTACTGATCCTGATGCCTTGCGGTCACGCAACCATATCGCTGGCTTGGCGGAGAAGGCGAGTGGTAAGGACAATGTCGACCACGTCGGGAACGGTCTGGACGCGAGCCCAGTCTCGCTGCAGTTCGCATGCCAATGACACCCAACTGATCGGGTGCGCTCCAGCTTGGACGATCCGCTCAAGACCGGCTCGATGAGCCTCGGGAGAGGTCCCCCCGACAGCATCGACTACGGGGTAGACCTCGAACCCCTCGCCGAGAGCGTCGAGGGTCGGGAAGGCAAGGCATACCTCCGTCCACAGTGCAGCCATGATGAGCTTCTTGCGCCCGGTGGACTCGACCGCCTGACGGAACTCGACATCCTCCCAGGAGTTGATCGCCGTTCGGTCTATCTCGTCATTGTCGGCCAGAACTGCCTTGAGTTCGGGGAGAGTCGGCCCCTGTCCGTTGGCGACGTTGACGGTCGACAGCACGATGGGCAGATCGTAAGTCTTGCCCAGGCGGGCTACCGACACGATGTTGTCCAACAACAGGTCGTGCTCCATGGAACTGACCGTTTGCATCTGGCTCGGTTGATAATCGATGATGACGAGCGCTGCGTTCTGGGGAGTAAGCAGCGGGTCGGCAAGCGGGTCTCTAATTGGTTCGCTGGTCATGGGGATCCTTTCTGAGCACCGCGAGGTGGTCGCGGCGAGTCCGTCAATGTCGGGCTGTGGAAAGTTGCTACGTGGCTGCGAAATGTCTCATAAGAAACGTTGCCGCTCGATTCAGCGCGGCGTTGCCCTCGTCGAGCAGTGCCGCATAGGCCTGGAAGACGTGTGGCGCGCCGGGCACGACTTCGAGGGTGACGGCCACATCATCCTTCGCTGCCCTCTCAGCGAGCCGAACGGCGTCGCTCAACAGGATCTCGTGGGAGCCCACCTGGATCAGCATGGGGGGCAGTCCGCGTAGATCTGCGAATATCGGGCTTAGGTACGGGTCCGAAGGACTTCCGTCGGCAACATAGTCGCCCACTCGCAAACGGAGGCCCTCCCCCGTGAGCGTCGGATCGAATTCCTGCTTGTTCACGATGGTGTCGCCTGACAGGGTCAAGTCGACCCACGGCGACATTGCGAAGACCGCCGAGGGCATTGGCATGCCCGCCTCCTTCACGGCGAGGAGTGCGGCTACCGCCAGACCTCCTCCGGCCGACTCGCCCGCGAGAGCGATGTTGCCCGGGTCGACCCCCTGAGCCAGTAGGCCCCGATAGGCCGCTTTTGCGTCCTCGACTGCGGCTGGATAGGGATTCTCGGGTGCAAGCCTGTAATCGACGCTGATCACCCGGGCATGAGTCCGCCTGGACAGATCGGCGACCAGGGGCACGGAGGAGACAGCTGAGCCTATGACGTAGACGCCGCCGTGGAAGTAGAGGACTACGTCACCGGAGTCGACGCCGTCAATGGTCACCTCAACTGCATTGACTCCACCGACTGCCGTAGCCGATTCTTTGACGTCTCCGGGAACGGGTATCTGCTGCATCAACGCCTCGAAACCCGACCGTAGAGCGGCAACGTCGCCCTTGGGGTCAAATGGCGCCTGCCGGAGCATGGCATCGAGCTCCACTTGCTGTTGTTTGCTCATTGGCTGTCTCCTCAGTTTGGTCCGGCGGGGCGCCAGAGCTTGCCTGGCATTTCATGCCGGTGCGGACCCCTCCGTTTGCCCAGGGCTTGGTATGGCTCCTGGGTGCGGCCGCCATGAGATTTCGAGCAGTGCCGGCGGGGCTGTTGTCGCCGATCAGACGACGTGGTCACTTGTGGTAACTGCCCTGGCGCAGTTCGTCGATGAGTCCGAGACGAGTGGGCTCCCACCCGAGAGCGGCGCGGGCCTTGGCCGCTGTCGTTGCCTGGTCGAGTAGCAGCACGTCGGCGAGGTAGTCACCAAGCCGCGTGCGCGCTTCCTCTTCGGATCCCGGGACCGCTCCAGGAGCTCCCACCGCGGCCGCAGCGGCCTCGGTCAGCTCGCCGACAGTGGGGGTCAGGCCATTTCCGATCACGTATTTGCCTCGGGCAGTGTCGTTTTCCAGCGCAATCCGGAAGACTGCGGCCAGGTCAGCAGCATGAACGGTCGCCCAGTGCTGTCCGCCGGTGCCAAGCATGATCAAGTTGCCGTCGGCGTCACGGGGAGACCCGAGCAGGACCCCAGGTATGCCCCCACCGCCATCGCCGTACGCGGTGCCGGACACGATCAGGATGCCGCGCATACCAGGCGCGTCCAAGATGCGTTGATCGATTGCCTGTTTCCACGCCACCAATGCGGGCGCGTTGTAGGGCGATGCTTCGTCGATGGAGGTATTGGACCCGAAGACCCAGAGACCGCTGATGTGAGCGTACGGCTTGCCGCTGGTCCCAAAGGCGCCGATCGCCGCGTCAATCACCGCAGAGTCCAGGTTGGCGCTGGTTTCATCGCCCGGACTCGCCGTGTGGGCTGCGCCGTCTGCGCCGCTGAACACCTTGACGACAGCGGCCACGTCGTACAGGTCGACGATCGCGGGGTTGGCCCCGTTGGCGTTGACCTTGGCCGCCTCGGTGTCGTTCCGAACGAGGGCGGTTACTTCGTGTCCGTGGGCAAGCAGTTCGGTCAGAATGTGGGATCCGACGAAACCCGTTGCACCGGTGAGTGCGATCTTCATGTCTTGTCTCCATTCTTGGGTGGTTGCTTGTCAGCGTCAGGGTCGAATCCGTGCGCCATCGCCGTCAACTAGCCATATGCAGGAACGATGGCTCCGCTGATGAGCGCCGCCGCATCACTAATGAGAAAGGCGATGACGTCGGCGAGAGCTTCCGGCGCGACCGCATGAGCAAGCATCTCTTTCGGGAGCCCCAACCTGTTCCTCTCCGTGTCGATGAGCTGGGGCACAATGCAGTTCACTCGGATCCCCATTGGTCGCAGCTCGAGGTCGAGAGAGCGAGTGAGGTGGATGAGCGCAGCCTTGGTTGCACCGTAAGCCGCCATGCCGGGGGTGGGGTCGAGTCCAGGACGGGCCGACACGTGGAGGATCGCACCCGAGCCCCGCTGGCTCATGTGCGGTGCGACTGCTTGACTCAGCCAGAGTGCGGCGCCCAGATTTACATCCAGCAATGTCTGAAGCTGATCCGGTGTGGTGTCCACGGCCGGACCAGTGACAAAGACGCCGAGGGTGTTCACCAGGGCGTCGGGTGCTCCTATGTCGCGTGCAATGCGATCGACGAGCGGTGCGACGGCGGCGGGACTTGTCGCATCGGCTACCTCACGATGCACACCGTCTGGCAACCCGCCGAGCTTGTCCTCGCTTCTATCCACCGCTACGACGGCGTACCCGTCGTCGATCAAACTCACGACGACGGCGCGACCCAATTCTCCACCCGCACCTGCCACCATGGCGATCGGCGGACTCATGCACCAACCGTGTTGTCGTCCCGGGACATGCGCCCTCCCCCAAATCGAAAGGTCCCTGATGGACACTTTAGGGGACTCTCCTTGCGT
Source organism: Acidimicrobiales bacterium (assembly GCA_035569695.1). Classification (GTDB taxonomy): domain Bacteria; phylum Actinomycetota; class Acidimicrobiia; order Acidimicrobiales; family RAAP-2; genus DASXMT01. The sequence continues at coordinate 13,611 of DATMMO010000468.1, forward strand.
TGGCAAGCAAGTAGGCCTGGTTCCATAGATCCACATTCGGCCAGCAAAAAGCCGGTCTGAGCAGCCGCGTTCCCGGCCTCTGGGGCGCGGCCTGCCACCAGATGCTTCACAGAGCAAGTTATTGTGATGCGGTGACGAAGGTCGAGCCGCTCTCCGCCCCAGAAGAAGATCTGTGGCGGGCGATCATGCGCATTGTCAAGGTGCTGCCACGGCACCTTGACTCCGATCTGATCCGCGGGACCGGTCTGAGCGCCAGCGAATACACCACCATCATGCACCTCTCTGAGGCACCCAATCGTGAACTCCGGATGAGTGACCTGGCCAGTGCAACCGGATTTTCAGCGAGCCGGATGACCCGCCTGGTCGACGATCTCCTATCCCGTTCGCTGGTCACGAAGGTGGCCAGCTCGACCGATGCTCGAGGCAACGTGGCTCGGGTGACGCCTCGAGGCATGGCGAAGTTGAGGGCGGCGTGGCCGGTACATCTGGAAAGCGTTCGAACGCGGTTTTTTGATCACATAGACCCGACTTCGGTCAAAGTATTGGCCCATGAACTGTCCCTTGTCGCCAATCAACTCGAAGACAGCTCGTCGGGAAGGAACCATCAGATAGGACCGATCTCGACTGCGGGCCAGTAACACCACCCACCCGGATGGCTCCGCCGGCCCATTCCGGGTCGCCGCCAGTTCAACGGGAAGAGCCGGCTTCGCGCCATCTCGATGCGAAGCCGGCTCTGCTGGTCCCGTCGTTACAGCTCCTTCGTCAATAGTTCCTACGGGTGGAACAGCGGGGTCATGGGCCGCACACCATCGGTCGTGTCACACGAGTTCATGATGCAGGGGAGTCCGAAGGCGTCTTCGTAGCTCCGCAGCAGTGAGTAATGGTTGTAGGCCGTGTTGTCCGTGATCGGGTAGCCCGACTTGTTGGTGATCACGATGGTGGCGACCTTGCCGCCGCCCGGGTCGGCGCCACAACAACCGGTCCCCTGCTGTCCCGCATCGGCGGAGTCATCCTCGTCCCAAGTGATCACGATGGCATTGCGGCCCTGCTGCCAGGACTTCGATGCCGTGATCATGTTCACCGTGTTGCCCACGTAGGTGTCGCCTGCGGCGATCAGCCCGTTGAGGCTCTGGCAGCCGCCGGTGCCGTGCATGTCGTTGCACTGGTTGGGCACGATGAGGCTGAAGTTCGGGAGATGGCCAGCCGCCAGGTCAGTCGGGAGCTGGGTGTCGGGAACCATGTCGGACAGCGCGCCCTGGGTGCTGGTGAAGTTCAAGAACGGGTTGTGCTTGGACGCGTACAGCGCGACGCCGTTACTGGGGTACTTGAAGGTGTAGGGCCCATTCGCGTTCGGACCGGTGGCGATAAGTCCGGTAGCCGGTACAGGGGGAAGGCTCTGGAAGTAGCCCTTCCAGGTCATCCCGGCGGCGGTCAACTGCTCTGCCAGGTTCGGGGCCGCGACCGTGTGGTCAACCGTGGTCCCGGCACAGTTCGGATCCGTGGTGGCAAGGGAGGGCGTGCAGTAGAACTGGTTGTCGTCCTGAATCCCGAAGTAGCTGCCAGAGACGTTGGCCACGTAGTTCGGCTCACTCGGATGGGTTATGGCGAAATAGTTGGTGGCTAGCCCATACCGGTTTGCCAGGGCATTGATCTGGGGAGCGTTGGGGTTCCCGATGATCGTGCCGAAGTTCTGGTTTTCCATGATGATCTCGACGATGTGCTGGTAGTGAGGAATGGCCGAGTTGGCGTTGGCGGCCACGCTCACACCCGGCGTTGCTACCCACGCCACAGCACCGAGGACCATCGCTCCGATAACCGCTTTCAGTTTGCTCATCTCTTGTAGCCTCCCTTTCAGTAGGAACCGTGGGTAAGTCGTTGCGCCCCTCAATTGCCACCGGCAAGGTCGCTTCCCAACTCCGTTGCCTGTCTGATGATCGCCTCACAGGATCGGGTCTGACCGTGAGGATCCCTGATGCTCCTGCCCCCGAAGGCCGCCGCTTCCAGTTCATCTTTGATCTGCTGGGCCAACTGGTCACGTTGCTGGTCAAGCTGGGTGAGCTTGGCGACGGTGCCGGTGTAGGTGGTGTCACCCCCGCTTGTGGATTCGATGGCCGAAGTGTCGGCTTCGAGTGTCGCAGTCCCGAACTGTCCGACACTCGAGTCAAGCTGTTTGTAGCACGCTCCGAGCGCCTCGACTTGGGGCGAGTGCAACTCTCCGTGGGGGTTGGTCAGCATTTCAGTGATGACTCTGCCGTCATGCTCGTAGTCGTCGTTGAGCCCGGTGAGGTACATGAGGGTCGGGCGCACATCGGTCTCATCGGTCCAGGTGCCCGTCGTCCCCTCGCCGGGAATAGTGCCCTGACCACTGTTGGGCCCGGCTGAGTTCGGACCCTGGGAGGGTCCGGATCCGTCCAGCCCGGTAGGGGCCACGCCGGGACCGGCGAACCCGAGCCAGTTGGTGTCTATCTCGGGGGCGTAGTCACCGTGGTCCCAGGCAAAGCCACGGTTCATGTTCACGCACGAGCCCGAACACGAAGGGCCCCCGTTGTAGAGGTAGTAGTCGGGCTTGGCGAAGAGGCTGAAGGTTGGCGTGCGGGCGGGGTCGGCGTTCACCATGTGAAGGATCGCCTCCTCGGCCGGGTCGGCCAGATAGTTGGTGATCGGTTCAGTGCCGTTTCCCGAGTAGGGGTTGCTGGCGGTCAGGCCGCCCACATCTCGTTCCAGGTTTCGCACCGTGGATGACGACGCCGCCGGATTGCCGGTCACATAGACCTCGGGAGCGGTGTCGTTTTCGAGTGAAAACGGGGTCGTGTTTCCCTTCTCAGTGGCGAGCAGCCCGGTTAGGTTGGCGTTCAACTCACCAAAGGTTCCCGAAGGGTAGGTGCAGGCCACGTCCGGGGTCACGGTCAGCCCGCTCGCCTTGGCCCCGTCACAGCCAGCCGGCGTCGGTTGGAGGGCTCGACCAACGTTGGCCCCGGCTTGGTGGTCGCCCTCGTCGGAACCGAAGATGAACTCGGAGTTCGCCGGAGTGATGCCCTCGGATGCGAGGCGCTGGAAGAACGCCGCGAATGCGGTGTCGTAGTACTGCGCTTGGGCGACGTAACACGGATCCCCGCTCCCGAGCGCACTCGGCGCCCCGGCGCACTGCGAAACCCCCGGGATGTGCTCATTGCCATGAATGTCCGAGATGTAGCCGTAGGTGACCGGCACGCCGGACTCCTGCAGGTCGGCCATGTAGGCCAAGGTCTGGCTGGCGTTGATGCTCCCGAATCCCGGGAACCCCGGGTGGTTGGTGAGGAAGGCGCCGTTGATCTGGTTGCCGTTCAGGTCCACCAAATTGCCTTGGGCATTCGTCACTTCGTTGCCGTTATGGGTGACGTTTGGGTTCCCTGCGCCGAGTTGGGGGGCAACGTAGCGATGCCCGAACAACGCGTCGAAGCCGGCGTAGCCACCGGGCTCAGTGGGAAGCAGGTCGGCCACTTGAGTGCTCGACGGAGTGCCCTGGCCGTATTTGGTGGCCGACGCCGAGGCGCAGAAGGGGCTGGCGGCAGCGCAATGCACCCCCAGGCCCACATAGTCTGCGGTCTCGGCATCCTTAAAGGAGTTCGGATCGGCGTTGAGCTGGGCGTTCTCGGCTGAGGAGGCGCCGAAGACCTTGGGGATGTCGACGCCGGTGTTCTCGAGCACGGTGTTGGCCGTGCCCACCTCGCCAACGTCGCACCCGGCTCGGGTGAACGGGGCCCACGGAGCGGGCGTCTCAGTGGTTGGAGGGGGCGCGGGGTTGGCAGTGGCCGGGGGAGCGGGCGCATAGACCATCGAGGGGTTGGCATCATGACCGGGATTCGGCGAGCTGGCGGTGTTGAAGACGGGATCGGTCCAGTAGGCGAACGAACCTGCCGGGTCGGTGGTTCCATCGGCGTTGTAGGCCTGATAGGAGTTGCTGACAGGCATGCCTTGACGGTCGCCGTAGAGGCCGGTGTAGGTCGTGAGCGAGTCGTTGGCCGTGTGAGCGATAAGCGGGGTGTGATTGTTGGAGAGCAGTGAGCCGTTCTGTTCCATGAACTGCAGCAGGTGGGGCATCAGCTCGAGGTCAGAGGGCACATTGGGGTTGTCGCGGAAGAAGTGCACGTTGTCGAACGTGATCTCGACGACGTGCTTGACGCCATTGCCCAATCCACAGGCCGCGGGAGTTGGTGCAGACGGCGGATTGACGGCCCCTCCGGTGGTAGCTGAACCACTCACGAAGAGTGACAGCGTGCCCACGCCTGCGACGCACGCTCCCAGCATCCGTATCGTCCTCTTTGACCGGTGCATCAAGATCCTCCTTGACAACTAGATGAAGCGACTTTCGTTGCCCTTACTCCTCATGCAGCCGACTGCGAACGGGCACGTACCCAGTGAGCACCTGCGCCTTGACTCGCCCGCCACCGGAGGGGGCGGGAGGTCCGGGCGGTTACTGCGGTTCAACGGCCGGAAGCCAGTGACGCCGACGACCAGGCCGAGACCAGCGGTGGGGGCGAGACAGCGTCGGGGTGATGCGCCAGAAGGACCAGATCCCTGACAATGGGTCTCCTTTGCACAACTCACGCGAGTCATGGATCGGGGTGGTCAGTGTCCGCTTCGTGATTTCAACGAGGTTCGTCCTTGGTCGATAGGGCTGGACCCCAGACAGTATGGCGACGCCAAATGAACTTCGGTTGAGCGGAGCGCGACCGATCTGTTAAATGTTGGTGTCGTCGCTCGGTGCAGTCGAATCATCGCTCAGTGCAGTCGAGTCATGTACATGCCTCACTTGCCTATCCCACAGTCCTTGTTGGGGGGACAGTTACCTCTTAGAAGAATTAGAAGAACACTGATGACCCAATCGAGTTGAAGGCGCCAGACTGTCAAGGAGGAAGGAGCTGCCCCATGGCATCACACCCGACACTGTCACCACTGGAAGCCGCGGACCGGTTGGCAATCCGCGAGTTGTTCGACGCGTATGCCCACTGCGCCGATACTCGCGACGCCGACGGACAAAAGATGCTGTTCACGCCCAACACCCGCTTTGCGGTGCACATGGACGGCCCGGACAGCGATCCGACCTACGTGCTCGACGGTCGAGAGGCTCTTTCGCCGGTCTTCGATGACCTGAACCGATACGACGCCACGATGCACTTCAACGGCCAAAGCACCGTCACTATCGACGGGAACCAAGCAACCGGAGACAGCTACACCATTGCCCACCACATGTATACCGACGACGGCAATCGCATGATGATGGTCGCGTGGCTGCGCTACCTCGACCTGTTCACAAAGGTGGACCAGACTTGGTATATCGCGGAACGCCACATCATCCTCGAGTGGAGCGAGACGCGATCGTTGGGCCCTCCGACGGCGGGGTGAAGCCGAGCACCGTCGGTAGGCCCGAGAAAGGCCTCAATAACCCTTGGTCATGCAGGCCTTCACTATCGAGTCAGCGGCGGACTCGGTAACGGATGTGTGTGGCCTCTGGAGTGTCGATCACGCGAGCGATCTCCAGCTCGATTCGTGCCGGCAACACCTCGAACAGTCGGCGACCGCCCCCGAACAGCACCGGAACTTGGTGAATCTGCAACTCATCGAGCACACCGGCGTCGAGCGCTGACTGCGCGGTATACCCACCATGGACCAGCACATTTCGCTCCCCTGCCGCGGCCTTCGCCTGAGCCATCGCGCTGGCGATGCCACCTGTCACATACGTCACCAATGGGTATTTCGCTGCTGCCGGACCCGGAGGGCGATGACTGGGCACGAAGATCGGGACGCCGTCGTGGTGATCGCCGCCCCAGTGATCGACCTGCTCCACGGTATAGCGACCGGAAAGAACGGCGCCGGTCATCTTGATTTCGTCCAGGAACTGTTTGCCGATCCCGGACGGGTCAATGGTCTCGGCGTTCGGCCCAACGTCCGAACCAAACCCATACCACTCATGCAGCCGCATGAAGTTGTCGCCACCGGGATTATCCGGTCCATCGTTCGGACCAGCGATGTATCCGTCAAGTGACATAGACATGTAAAGCACTGATGCTGACACTTCGACCTCCTCGTGGTCTCACAACTGCTCGATGATGAGACGGCATGGCACCCCGAAACTCACCGGCGTCGCAATCGGCGTCACTCCGCTCCGTCGTGATCGTCCTGGTCCGCTCGATGAGCCGGAATTGTTCGGCCTCCCGCCCCAGCAACTGCGGCGAGAAGATGGTCAACCGCGCCTTCACCACGTATCCGTCAGCGTGACCCGGTCAGTGCCTGACGGGGAACTCCAGCTTCTTGAAATGACGCCGCACACCGGTGTTCATGAAGTCGCGGCAATCAAGGCCGGGCGTACTCGAGCTGCTCGGTGCTTGGGATAGCGAACTCGAGTTCTTCACCCCGTTCAATCTCTCCCTCGCGGACCAGCCACAGCGCAAGCACCGCCCCGACGAGTGCCACCACGCCTCCAATGATGAGGATCGTGTTGAGGCCGTTGAGGAACCCCTGGTGGGTTGCGGCGACGACCGCCGGACGGGCACGAGAAGGAATCGCGTGCGTTGCCGCAGCAAACCCACCGCCGGAGAACGCTTCGATGAGCTGGCGAGGGTGCCCGCCGGTTCCGGCGGGCGTGCCGCCCAGGAGCGTTCCCACCGTGCTCGTACCGCGTGCCAGGAAGATCGCACCCCACACGGCCGTGCCCAAGGCCACCCCCACCTGGCGGAAGGTGTCGTTGACGCCGGCTGCCATGCCACTTCGCTCCTTGGGCACGACGCTCAGCGCCACGTCGGCGATCACGGGGTTGAGGATACCGATGGCGAGGCCGGCGCTGATGAAACCGGGCAGCAGCGCCGTCCAGCTCGAACTTTGATCGAGACCCGACATCAAGAGCAGGCCGGCGCCCGTCCCCGCCAGACCGATTGCCATCAGGACGCGGGCGTGGACACGACCGAGCAAAGCGCCTGCGACCGGCGCGGCGATGAACGCACCAATTGTGATCGGGAGATACCGAAGCCCCGCCTGCAGGGGCGAATAGTGGAGGTAGTCCTGCAGATACAGAGTCAGATAGAGGAACAGCGAGAACAGCGAGACGGACACCGCAAAGGCGGCGAGCTGGACCCCCGTGAACGCTCGCCGGCGGAAGAGAGCCAGCGGCAGCATCGGCTCGGTCACGGCTCGTTCGACCACGATGAACAATCCCAGGAGCGCTACCGCACCGGCAAGCTCCCCAACAATCAGCGAGCTTGTCCATCCGTCGTCATTTCCACGCACCAGTGCGAGAACGAGAAGGAAGAGCCCGCTGCTCAGTGTCACCAGTCCAAGCAAGTCGATCCGCCGCGCCTTGGGGTCACGGGTCTCCCGAACCTTCAGGAAGGTCACCGCGAGAGCGGCGACTCCCACGGGCACGTTGATGAAGAACACCCACCGCCATCCCAAGCTGTCGGTCAGTGCCCCGCCGACGAGTGGGCCAACAGCAACGGACATCCCGATCGTCGCGCCGTAGACGCCCATCGCAGTCCCGCGCTCGCGCCCGGCCGGGAACTCCTGGGCCACGAGGGCGAGCGACACGGCAAACATCGCCGCACCGCCGACCCCCTGGAAAGCCCGGGAGACGTTCAGGAAGACGGCATCCGGCGCCAGCCCAGCCGCCAAGGAGGAGGCCGTGAACACGACGAGACCGGCGGCGAACAACGCCCGGCGCCCGAGCCGGTCGGCCAGCGACCCCGCGGTCAGGACGATGGCGGCGAGAGCAAGCGTGTAGGCGTCGATCACCCACTGGAGGTCGTTGAAGCTCGCATGCAGGTCCCGGGCGATCGACGGCAGCGCCGTATTCACCACGGTGATATCGAGCAACAGCATGAACGTCGCCCCGCTCACAACGATGAGGGTCCACCACTTGCGCTCCATCTTGCCTCCTCATGCGTTATTCTGGTCAGGGGACGTTACAAGGTTCCCTGATTACTTGGTATGGTGACCTTATCAGTTCCCCTGACGATATGCAATCTAACTTTCAAGCCCTCTCCCGACCACCGATGATCCGGCTTCTCAAAGTGGCTTCCGACCTCTTTGTCGAAGAGCTTGCTCAGAAGTTCGCCACCGTCGGGTTGGGCGATATCCGGCCAGGGCACGGCTGCGTTTTCGGCAACATCGATCCCGAGAACGGGTCCCGGCTCACCGAGCTGGCCGAACTGGCCAACATGACAAAACAGTCGGTTGGGGAGGTCACAAGCGACCTCGAACAACTCGGTTATCTCGAGCGAGTCGCGGACCCCGACGACGGTCGCGCCAAAATCATCCGTCTCACCGCCCAAGGCCACCACGCTCATCGGATCGGGCGTCAACTGATCGACGAGCTCGAGCAGGAGTGGGGCGAGCGGTACGGCGAGGAACGCATCGTCGCCCTTCGTGACGCCCTCGAAGGGGTCACGGCGCAACCGCTCTACAACTCAACAGGTCTGCGGTCAGCGTCGACATCGGAGACGGCCACTCACGGTGCTCAACGGCGCCCGTAAACCGCTCGAACTTCTCGCGCCCCTGTAGAGGGTCAGAGGACACCGCTCTGGGACGGCACCCATAGTCGATGACTGTTCGACGAAGGTGCGCCATCGGCCTCCCCATAGGAACGCACCACGTCTTCCAGTCGCGCCACGCGGCTGCCCTTGACCAGCGCTGCGTCACCCGGGCCCATCGTCTGCAACAAGGCGACGGCCTCGTCGACACCCGTCACGTGGGCAGTGCCATAGAGCCCGGTCTCGTATCCCACCACCTCGATCCCGAGCTCCTCCGCCAGGAGGGCGATCCGGCGATGCTCGGACTCGCTCTGGTCCCCCAGCTCGGCCATCAGCCCGAGGATGGCCAGCTTGCGTCGGCCCGGCAACGCGGCCAACGAGCGCATGGCCGCCTCGGCCGACGCGGGGTTCGCGTTGTAGCAGTCGACGACCAGGACGGGGCCATCGGGCACGTGATGGACCTCCATGCGCAAGGGCGATCCCTGGCTCACCGCCAGTGCCGCGGCCACGGCCTCGATGGGGACCCCACACCACAGAGCAACCGTCGCCGCGGCCAACGCGTTGCCGACTTGGTGCACGCCGTGCACCGCCAGCCGGACCTCAGTCTGCCCCCACGGCGACGACAGACGGAACCGTGCACGCAGCTCCCGGTCGAATGTGACGTCGTCAGCCCGCACCTCGGCATCGCCGCCCACCGAATACCCGAGCACGGGACTCGCGCTGAGCGACGCCATGTCTCGGACCCTGGGGTCGTCGAAGTTCAACACGGCGAGACCCGCTGCGGGCAAAGCGGTCACGAGCTCGCCCTTGGCTCGGGCCACCCCGTCGAGGTCACCGAAGTACTCCACGTGCGCCATGGCCACCCTGGTCACGACGCCGACGTCTGGAGATGCGACCTCGGCCAGCAGCTCGATCTGCCCCACACCCCGGGCCCCCATTTCGAGGACCACCCACCGCGCATCGTCCGGCGCGTTGAGCAGCGTCAGAGGGAGGCCCAGCTCGTTGTTGAAGGAACGCTCGCTGGCCGCAGTGGAGAACGTCGACGCCAGACAGCCGGCCAGGAGGTCCTTGGTGGTGGTCTTGCCCACCGA
>DATMMO010000469.1:0-6619 GCA_035569695.1 Acidimicrobiales bacterium
CAACCGGCGCCGTTTGGTTGTTTACACTACCGAGCACTCGTGCCGGAACCAGATCCCATTCCTCGGCCCGTCGTGGGCAAACCCCCTGGCCGGTTGCGGGCGGCATACGCCGTGGTGAGATCGCCCAGTCGGCTCCGGTCGATCCTCGACTACTCGGTGATCGCCCTGTTCGCGTTCATCCCCATGTTGGCCTCCCAGCCGGGCACGGTCACCGACGACACCAAGACGTATCTCTACCTCGACCCCGGGCGGTACGTGCGCCAGGCGGTGTCCCTCTGGGACCCCAACGTGGCCATGGGCACGGTCACCCACGAGAACATCGGCTACCTCCTCCCCATGGGCCCCTTCTACTGGGTCCTGGCCGAGCTGCACGTCCCCCTGTGGATCGCCCAACGGCTGTGGATGGGGGCCATCCTCTTCGCCGCCGGCGCCGGCATGCTGTACCTGTGCCGGGTGGTGGGCCTGACCGGACCGGGCCGTTACGTGTCCTCGTTGGCCTTTCTCTTCACTCCCTACGTGCTCCAGTACTCCGGGCGGATCTCGGTCATCCTGCTGCCCTGGGCCGGTCTCCCCTGGATGTTGGCCTTCGTCATCCTGGCCCTCCGCCGTGGGGGCTGGCGCTACCCGGCGCTCTTCGCCCTGGTGGTGGCCCTGGTCAGCGGGATCAACGCCAGCTCCATCCTCTATGTGGGCATCGCTCCCATCCTCTGGCTGGTCTATGCCGTCGCCTTCGCCAAAGAGGCGACCTGGAGACGGGCCTGGGCGGTGGCCTGGCGGGTGGGCCTCCTGACCGCGCTGGCCTCACTGTGGTGGGCCATCGGCCTCCAGGTCGAGGCGGCGTACGGCGTCAACGTCCTGAAGTACACCGAGACCGTCCCCTCCACCAGCGCCACCTCGTTGGCCTCGGAGATACTCCGAGGCCTGGGGTACTGGTACTTCTACGGGACCGATCGGGTGGGAGCGTGGACGCAGAGCGCCGTCGCCTACACCCAGACCCTCTGGCTCATGGGTTTCAGCTTCGCCGTGCCTGTGCTGTCCATCCTGGCCGCCGTCTTCGTCCGCTGGCGGCATCGCGCCTATTTCATCCTCGTCATCGTGGTCGGGATGGTGCTCTCGGTCGGGGCCTACCCCTATGCCCATCCGTCCGGCGTGGGCTCGGTGTTCAAGTACCTGATGGTCAACACCACCGCCGGGTTGGCCATGCGCTCGACCGACCGGGCCACCCCGCTCGTCCTCATGAGCCTGGCCGTGCTCCTCGGCGCCGGGGTCTCGGCCCTCGCCGCCCGGGTCCGGCGGACCGGGATCATCGCCGGCGCAGGCGTGCTGGGGGTCGTGATCGCCGCTACCACCCCGCTGTGGACCGGAGCCATCATCGCCAACGGCTTCACCCAGCCCGCCCATGTGCCCAACTACGTCCAGCAGGCCGCCCAGAAGCTCAACAGCGTCCACCCGTCGACCAGGGTGTTCGCCATCCCCGGCAACAATTTTGCCGCCTTCCGCTGGGGCGACACCATCGACACGGCCTTTCCCGCCCTCCTGAACCGGCCCTTCGTGACCCACGAGCAGCAGATCATGGGATCCATCCCCACCGCCGATGTGCTGAACGCGGTGGACGTGCCCATTCAGGAGGGCACCATGGACTGGCATGCGCTCGCCCCCATGGCCTCGCTGATGAGCGCCGGCGACGTCCTCGTCCAGTACGACCAGGCCTACGAGCGCTACGACACCCCGAACCCGCAGGTGATCGCCTCGCAGCTGCAGCCCACCCCTTCGAGGTTGTCCGACCCCGTCTCCTACGGGACACCTCAACCCAACGTCTCCATCATCCCCCGCCTGGACGAGACCGCGCTCGGGGTACCGGCCAACGCACCGTGGCCCAGCCCCCTGGTTTCCTACACCGTGGCCCAGCCCCGCCCCATCGTCCGGGGCGAGTCGCTGGCCCACCCCCTGGTGGTCGACGGGGACGCCAGCGGCCTGGTCAACGCGGCGGGCATGGGCATGCTCGATACCAACGCCACCATCTTCTATGCCGGCACGTTGGACACGGACAAGGCCCTTCGGCAATCGACCCTGTCCCACCCGGCCGATCTGGTGGTGACCGATACCAACCGCAAACGGGGGTTCCGGTGGAACTCGCTGGAGGAGAACGCGGGCTACACCGAGACCCCCAGCCAGAACCCGATTGACCCCAACGATCCCAGCGACGCCCCGCTCAATGTCTTCCCCAAGGCCCCGGCCGACGCCCAGACGACCACGCAGTTCAAGGATGTCTCTGCCGTCTCAGCCTCCTCCTATGCCAACTCCATCACCTACTTCGCCGAGGCCCGACCCGCCGCCGCCCTCGACGGCGACACCCAAACCGCGTGGCTCGACAACTCGTTCGTCTCCCCGACCGGCCAGTGGTGGCAGGTCACGTTGAAGAAACCGACGACGGCCGGCGCGCTCACGTTGGTGCAGCCCCAGACGGGCGACCCCAATCGGTGGATCACCCAGGTCACGGTGACCTTCGACGGCCGATCGCCACAGACCTTGACCCTGGGCTCCGCCTCACGCCAGGTGGCCGGACAGCACTTCACCTTCCCGACCCGCACCTTCACCACCATGCGCATCCGAGTGGACAAGTGGGCAGGCAGCCCGGTGTTCCTCGGGGCCAGCGCTGTCGGTTTCGCCGAGGTGGCCATCCCCGGGGTCCAGGCCGACGAGACCGTCGCCCTCCCCCAGGACCTGCTGCGGGCGGCGGGACAGTCCTCGAGCACAGACCGCTTGACCTTCCTGTTCACCCGGTTGCGCAGCTCAGGCGCACCACCCCGTAACGACACCGAGCCGTTCCTGTCGCGATCGTTCTGGATGCCCACGGCCCGGACCTTCTCCCTCACCGGCCAGGCCCGGATCTCCCCGCTCATTCCTGACGACGCCATCGACCGGCTGGTGGGGCGACCGGGCTCGAACGGCACCGGGATCACGGCCTACTCGTCGGGCCGGCTCAACGGCGACCTCACCGCCGGCGCCATCTCCACCTTGGACGGCAATGCCCAGACGGCCTGGGAACCGGGCCTGGGGGACACCCACCAGGCCGGGGCGTGGCTCAAGTACGACCTGGCCGCCCCCATCACCTTCTCCACCATGAACCTGGAGGTCGTAGCGGACGGGAGGCATTCGGTTCCGACGTCGGTCACCATCGCCACCGAGAACGGGTCGCGCCATCTGGTGCTGCCCCCCATCGCCGACGGCCGGACGGAGGGTGCCGTAGTCGGCGTGCCCCTGTCCTTCCCCGCATTGACCGGGCAGCGGATCACCGTGACATTCGACACGGTCCGCCTGGTGGACACGGTCAACTACTCGACCCAGAGCGAGCAGGCCGTCCCGCTGGGCGTGGCCGAGATCGGCATCCCCGGCCTCCACGCCGCTCCGTTGCCCGCGGCCATACCCTCCGCGTGCCGGAACGACCTCCTGGCCATCGACGGCAAGCCCATCTCGGTCTCCGTGTCAGGATCCACCCAGACCGCGCTGGCCCGGGTCAATCCGTTGAACGTCACCCTGTGCGGCCCCGATGCCGGCGGCATCCCGCTCAGTGCGGGCACCCACACCCTGACTTCTACCTACGGCGACACCATCGTGAACAATCAGTCCACCATCGGTTTCGACCTGGATCAGGTGGCCCTGGACTCAGCCGCTGGCGGCGGCGCGGGAGCGGCGGCGCCGGCGGGGACCATCCCCGCTCCCCCCACCCAGCCCAACACGGCGGTCACCGTCACCTCGCATACCTCCACGGCCATGCACCTCCGGGTGACTGGCGCCACCAACCCGTTCGAGCTCGTTCTGGGCCAGAGCGTCAATTCGGGCTGGACGGCCACCATCGACGGGGTGAGGTCCCTCGGGCAGCCTGTCCTGGTCGACGGGTTCGGTAACGGCTGGAAGGTGACGGGCGCCGATCTGGCCAAGGCCGGGCCCTCCGGATCCTTTGCCGTCAGCTTGCAATGGACGCCCCAGACCCGGGTGAACGTGGCCCTCATCGTGTCCGCCCTGACCATCTTGTTCTGCCTGTTGGTGGCCTATCTGCCCGAGCGGGTCCGCCGCCGGGTGTCCGTCGGCGCCGGGAAGTTGAAGCGCCGGATCCGGCGCCGCCCGACCCGGGTGGCGGCGCACGCCCGATCCGGAGGTCCCGGACGGCCCGACGTTGCCGCCGCAACCGGTGAGGTGCCCGCACCGCGGCTGTGGGTGCCGTTCCGGAGCGCACGGGTCCGGACGGGCTGGGGCCAGTCGATAGCGGTGGCGGTGGCCACCGGCCTGGTGGCTGCGGTCATCACCCGCCCGCTCACCGGCCTGATCGTGGGCGTTGCCACCCTGATCGCCCTGCTGGTGCCCCGGCTTCGGGCCCTGCTCGGTCTGGCCGCCGTCGGCTTGATGATCGCGGCGGGAACCTACACGGTGGTCGAGCAGGCTCATGTCCATGCCGCGCTCACCGGTTCCTGGGCCTCGCACTATGACGCGGCCAGCAATCTGGCCTGGGCTGCCGTGGTCTTCCTGGGCGCCGACGCCGTCTCCGAGCTGGTCCAGCGCCTGGCCACGCTGAGGCGGGACCGTGGCCGTCCCGGGCGCAACGGGTCGCTCCAGGAGGTGGCCGGCCCCTCGGGGGAACCCGGCCCCTCGGGGGCGGCAATGCGCTCGGGACCCGACGCTGCACCCGAGGACACTGATCAGACCCGGACGGACGACTTCCAGCCCTCTGCTCCGTAGCCCTCTGCTCCGTAACCTTCGGTCCCGTCCCGGACGAGCGCCGCGCCCGCGGTGCGCGCCGGGCTATCGCCGGGCTATCGCCGGGCTATCGCCTCTGCGGCGAGCACGGCCAGCGTGGCCCGGGCCGTGGCGCTCCAGGTGAACTGCTCGGCGTGTTCCTGGGCGCCGATGCCCATGCGCTTGCGCGCTATCTCGTCAGCCAGCGTGGCGTCCAACGCCCCCACCAACTCGTCTTGATCGTCGACCAGGAGACCGGAGCGCCCGTGAACCACGGCATCCTGGTGACCGCTGATCCGGCTGACCACCGAGGGCGTGCCGCAGGCACCGGCCTCGGTGACGGTCATGCCCCACCCCTCGCGCAACGAGGTGGACGCCACCACCCAGGCTTGCCGGTACAGTCCGATGAGCTCCTCCGCCGACACGTAGCCGGGCAGGGAGATCCAGTCGCCGGCCCGATGCCCGGCCACCAGCGCCTCCAGCCGGGGGCGCTCGTAGCCCTCGCCCACGATCACGGCGCGAAGCTCGGGATGCCGGGCCTTGAGCCGCGCCAACGCGTCGATCAGCAATTCGAATCGCTTGACCGGAACCAACCGGCCCACCGCCACCACCAGCGGTACCTCGGAGCGCTCGCCACCGGGAGAGAAGGCCGGCTCGACGCCGGGAGGCGACACCGTCACCTGCTCGGCGGGGATATGCAGCCGTTCGACGATCTCGTTCTTGGACGAGGTGGAGAGGGTGACGATCTGACTGCGGCGGTATATCGGGGGGGCCATCCGGTGCTCGATGGCGTGTCCCAGTTGGGCCAGTCCGTTGGGCAGGACCATCTTCCACATCTCGGCATGCACGTGATGCAAGAAGACGACCCGCGGGCTCCGCGCCCATATCGGGGACAGAAAGGGCATCCCGTTCCAGATCTCGACCAGTCCGTCGCCGCCCCCGATAGTGCCGGCCAACCCCGACAACATCGTCCGAGGGAACACCGAGTACCGACCGGACCGCCGAACAACGCGGTAGCCGTCCCGGCGGATCACCCGTCGGGCGTCGGGGACCGAAGAGGTCACCATGGTGATGTCGAGCCCGGCTGCGGCCCAGGCCGAGACCACCCGATGGGCATGGAGCTCTGATCCCCCCGCCTCGGGGTCGTCGAAATCCCGCCAGGCGACGACGTCGATCCGGGAAAGTCCGGCGCGCCAGGCGATCTCAGGAAGGTCCAGGTGCTCGAAGGCCCGCACGCGGGGGTCGGCGAACGCCGGGGACGGAGCCGGCATCCCCTCGACCGCTTGATAGAACCCGTCCTCGTCAGTCAATCCCAAACCGGGCCCGGACAGGGCAACGTGCCCGTTCCCGGCAACGGGTCGGCTGGTCACGGGTACATCATCGCTGGTCACTTGCGGCGTCGACTTCAGCTGTCCCCCAGAGGTCGGGTCGTCGATCGTGAGGTGCAATCTAGCAATATTGCCTTGTCAACACGGTGGACGACCACCGTGTGACCATTCTGCGTCGTTAGCGGGAACGGTGGACCCGATGATGGATGGCGACAAAGAAGCAGCCGATGCCACAGGCCAACGCGGCCTGGACGATGAGATCAGCCTTGGCCGTGTCCACCGGATTGCCGTGTGCTCCCGCCACCAACACCACCGAAAGCGCCGCCCCCACGGCCAGGATGATGACGATCCATCGCCGGCCGGCGCCGAAGAGATAGTTGGTCAACAGCACGGAAATGGCAAGAAAGATCATGGCTCCCACCAAGGGAGCGAAGGCCGAGGCCGCGGTCGAGAGTTTGGCCCCGAAGAACAGGGTGATGAACTGCTTCGGGATGAAGATCGAGACCCCCAGCAACAAGACGGCGGGAACGGCGAGGAACAACAGCGTCACCCCCAGT
>DATMMO010000470.1:0-16630 GCA_035569695.1 Acidimicrobiales bacterium
TCGGCCGGCGTCGCCGCCGGCCCGGCCGGGCCCGCCCACCGGTGGAGGCCTCCTCGGTCAGTACGGAGTGACCAAGCCCATGGCCTCGGCGGCGCGGCTGTAGGTCGTCCCGGCCACCGCGTGCGCCTTCTCGGCCCCGACGGCCAGCAACGTGGCCACCGCTCCCGGATCAGCGGCCAACGACTTCCGGCGCTCCCGGACCGGCCGCAGCAGCTCGATCAGGGCCTCGGCCACGTCCCGTTTCAGATCGCCGTAGCGCTGGTAGCCGGCAGCGACCTCGACGGGGGTGCGATCGGTGGCCACGGCCAGGAGCTCCAACAAGTTGGACAGCCCCGGCTTGGCCTCGGGGTCGTAGCGGACCTCGCCATCGGTGTCGGTCACCGCCCGCTTGATCTTGCGCTCGAGCTCGGCCGGCTCGTCCAGGACCTGGACCGTGCCCAGGGGGGAGCTCACCGACTTGGACATCTTCCGCTCGGGATGCTGCAGGTCCATGACCCGCGCCCCGATGCGGGGAATGGCCGCCTCGGGCACCACGAACACGTCGCCGTAGCGGTGGTTGAACCGGATGGCCAGCTCCCGAGTCAGCTCCAGGTGCTGGCGCTGGTCGTCGCCCACCGGCACCCGGTCGGCGTCGTAGAGGAGGATGTCCGAGGCCATCAGCACCGGGTAGGTGAACAGCCCGGCCCGCACCGACTCCTGCCCGGCGCCCTTCTCTTTGAACTGGGTCATCCGGCGCAGCTCGCCCATGGTCGCCGTGCACTCGAGCAGCCAGGTCAACCGGGCGTGCTCGGCCACGTGACTCTGGACGAACAGGGTGCACAACTCAGGATCGAGACCGGAGGCCAAGAGGTCGATGGCCGCGTCCCAGGTCCGGGCCCGGAGCGTGGCGGGCTCGATGTCCGAGGTCAGGGCGTGCAGATCGACGATGCAGTAGTAGGCCTCGTCGGTGTGCTGATCGGCCACCCAGTTGCGCACGGCACCCAGATAATTCCCCAGATGGAGCTCGCCGCTCGGTTGGATACCGGAAAGAACCCTGGACATGGGGGGTTATCGTAGGGGCCGCCGACGAGGGCCGAGAACACCGGTGACGGTGCGCGAGGAGAGCGGTGCGAGCCGGTATCGTCGGGGGTCGTGTTGGCCACTGTCTCGTTGCCCGCCTTCGAGGGCCCCATCGACCTGTTGTTGCAGCTGGTCAATTCCCATCAGGTGGACATCTACGATGTCCCACTGGCCGCGATGGTCGATGCCTTCGTGGCCGAGGTGGCCACGTGGGAGGGCGTCGACCTGGCCACACTGTCGGAGTTCCTGGTGGTGGCGGCGGTGCTGATCGAGCTCAAGTCGAAGCGACTGCTGCCCGGGCCCGATGACGTGGAGGGTGACGAGGAGCTGTCGGGCTGGGAGGAGCGCGACCTGCTGCTGGCCCGCCTGCTCGAGTGCCAGGCCTACTCGGCCGCGGCCGACACCTTCGCCCTCACCATGGAGTACGCCAGTCGGTCCGTGCCCCGGACCGCCGGGCTGGACGACGGGTTCGTGGTCCACGCGCCCGACCTCCTCGAAGGGGTGACACCGGCCCACCTGATGGCGGCCTACCTCCGGGCCACCGCGGCCCGGCCCGCGCCGGTGGTGGACCTCTACCACGTCACCGTGGACACCGTCTCGGTGTCCGAGGCCGTGTCCGAGCTGGAAGTCCGCCTCCCCGCGGTGGGGACGTCGACGTTCCGGGGATTGACCAGCCACCTCACCACCAGGATGGAGGTCATCGTCCGGTTCCTCGCCCTCCTCGAACTGTGCAAGCAGGGCCGGGTGGCCCTCGACCAGGGGGATACCTTCGGCGAGCTGGAGGTGTCCTGGGTGACCGGGGCGCCCCAGACCGTCTCGGTGGGCGCCGCCGACTACGAGTACGAGGGCTGACCGATGGCGTTGTCCGAGGAGGCCAGGGCGGTGGAGGCCGTGCTCATCGTGGCCGTGGAGCCGGTTCCCGCCGGTCTGCTGGCCGAGCTGTTGGAGATACCGGTCGACCGGGTGCAACCACTGTGCGACGAGCTGATCGAGTCGTGCCGGGTTGACAACCGGGGCTTCGCCGTGGCCCGCATTGCCGGTGGGTACCGGATCCAGACCCACCCCGACCTCGCCCCCTACGTGGAACGGTTCGCCAACGTCGGCGTGTCCTCCCGGCTGTCGGCTGCGGCCTTGGAGACGCTGGCCATCGTGGCCTACAAGCAACCGGTGTCCCGGGCTCAGATCGCCGCCCTCCGGGGGGTGAACGTCGATGGCGTGGTGCGCCTTTTGGAGCACCGCGGTTACATCGCCACGGTGGGCCATGCCCCCGGCCCCGGGCAGCCGGCCCTGTACGGCACCACTGAAGCGTTCCTGGAGCGGATGGGCCTCGACCGAGTGGAGCAGCTCCCCCCGGTGGAGGACCTGTTGCCCGGGCCCGAAGCCGTGGCCGAACTGGAGGAGCAGCTCCGGCCGGCTGGGGATGCTTGAACCGCTCGCCCCCCAACACGAGGGCGAGCGGTTGCAAAAGGTACTGGCCCGGATCGGACTGGGGTCGCGCCGGGTGTGCGAGGACCTCATCGTCGAGGGTCGGGTGACGGTCAACGGCGAGATCCCCGTGCTCGGCCGCCGGGTGGAGGTGGCCGTGGACCGCATCGAGTTGGACGGGGTGCCCCTGCCCGTCCTGCCCGGACTGGTCCACTACCTGTTGAACAAGCCGGCGGGAGTGGTGACCACGGCCGACGATCCCGAGGGTCGCCCCACGGTGGTGGACCTGGTTCCGGCCGAACCCCGGGTCTTCTCCGTGGGGCGGCTGGACATGGCGACCGAGGGCCTGTTGATCATGACCAACGACGGCGAGCTGGCCCACCGCCTGACCCATCCCTCCTTCGGCGTTCCCAAGGAGTACCTGGCCGAGGTGGACGGGGCCCCGGCCCCGACCGACATCCGGCGCCTGCGCGAGGGCATCGAGCTCGACGACGGGATGACCGCACCGGCGCGGGTGGCCGTGGTCGCCCCCACCTTGTTGCGCATCGTCATCCACGAGGGCCGGAACCGGCAGATCCGGCGGATGTGCGAGGCCATCGGTCATCCGGTGCGACGCCTGGTCCGGACCCGGATCGGCCCCCTGGCTGATCCGGCCCTCGGACCGGGGACCTGGCGCCTGTTGACGCCGGCCGAGGTGCGGAACCTGGCCGCGGCGGCGGTACCCCGAGATGAGGACGGAGAGGGCGAGACCTCCCTGCCTGAGTAACATGGCCGCCCGATGCCTGTTTCCGTGCGAGCCGTCCGAGGTGCGACCACCGTCGATGCCGACACCCCCGAGGCCATCCGAGCGCGCGTGGTCGCCCTGTTGGAACAGGTCCTGAAGCAGAACGGGCTGTCCGAGGACGACATCATCTCCATCCTGTTCACCGCGACCGAGGACATCGTGTCCACCTTCCCGGCCACGGCGGCACGGTCGATGGGGCTCGGAGCCGTGCCCTTGATCTGTGCTCGCGAGCTGTCCATCGTCGGCTCGGTGCCCCGGTGCATCCGGGTCATGCTCCACGTGGAGACCGAGCGCCGCCGAGACGAGATCCATCACGTGTACCTCGAGGGCGCCAAGGGGCTCCGTGACGACCTCCCCGACTGACGAGGGTCACGACCCGCTCCTGACCAGCCGCGACCACCATCACCCGCCAGACCCAGCGGAGGCGGGACGGGCCACCATCGTCGGCACCGGGCTGATCGGGGCATCGATCGGCATCGCCCTCCGGCAACGGGGCTGGTGGGTGAGCGGCGTGGACAACTCCTCGGGCCTGGCCGAGCGGGCCGTGGCCCTCGGCGCCCTCGATGCCGAAGGGTTCGACGACCAGGCCGACGTGGTGTTCGTGGCCACCCCGGTGCGAGCGTCGGAGGCGGTGATCCAGGACGTCCTGGCCCGGCCGGGCCGGCGGGGGGACGCCATCGTCACCGACGTGGGCAGTGTGAAGGGTCCCGTGGTCGCCTCGGTCGATCATCCCTCCTTCGTGGGCGGTCATCCCATGGCCGGCTCCGAACAGGTCGGGGTGGAAGGGGCCGACGGCGACCTCTTTCTCGGGGCCACCTGGGTGCTCACCCCGACCGCCCTCACCGACCCGATGGCCTACACCCGGCTGCGCAGCCTGTTGGTCACCCTGGGGGCCACGGTGGTGGCCCTGCCCCCCGACCAGCACGACTCCCTGGTGGCGGTGGTGTCCCATGTGCCCCACCTGACCGCAGCCACCCTCATGGACCTGGCCTCGGGGCTGAGCCATGAGCACGCCGCCCTGTTGCAGCTGGCTGCGGGGGGGTTCCGGGACATGACCCGCATCGCCGCCGGACAACCGACCATCTGGCCCGACATCTGCGAGGACAACGCCACGGCCATCGTGGAGACCCTGGACATGCTCATCGCCGCATTGGGGACCATGCGGACCCGGGTGGCCGAACACGACCACCGCGAGCTCCTCGCCGTCCTCACCCGGGCGGCGACCGCCCGCCGCGGCCTGGCCGCCCGCGTCCCTCGTCCCGACGGCCTGCTCGAGATCCGGGTCCCGGTGCCCGACCGGACCGGCGTGCTGGCCGAGATCACGACGCTGGCGGCCGAGCTGGGCGTCAACATCGTCGACCTGGAGATCGCCCACTCGGTCGAGGGGGACCGCGGTGTCCTGGTCCTGACGGTGGACCGGGCGTCGGCCGGGAAGCTCCTGGCCGCCCTGTCCGAGCGCGGCTACCGGTCATCCAGCGGCGAGCTGGGCGGGACCTGATGGGCCCGAGCCAATGAGCAGGGAGCCCCTCAACACCGTGGCCGAGGACGCCATGCAGGTCCGGGGGGGCAGCGCGTTGGTGGGATCGGTCCGCGTCCCCGGCGACAAGTCCATCTCGCACCGAGCCCTGCTCCTCGCCGCCCTGGCCGAAGGGGAATCGACCATCACCGGACTGTCGGACGGGGACGACGTGCACCGCACGCTCCTGGCCATTGCTGCGCTGGGCGCGGCGGTGGCCGAGGACGGGGCCACGGTCCGGGTCACCGGGGGCCGAGGTCGACTCCACCCCGCAGTCGAGGCCCTCGACCTCGGGAACTCGGGCACGGGCATGCGCCTGTTGGCCGGCGTGCTGGCTGGGATCGAGGGCACCACCGAGCTGACCGGTGACGCCTCGCTGACCAGCCGACCGATGGACAGGGTGGCCGAGCCCCTCGAGGCCATGGGGGCCACCGTGGCCGGCCAGGGCGAACGGTGCCTGCCCCCGGTGCGGATCACCGGCGGCAGGTTGCGGGCCATCGACTACCGGCCCCCGATGGCCAGCGCCCAGGTCAAGTCGGCCGTCCTCCTGGCCGGGACGGCGGCCGAGGGCGAGACCGTGGTCCGCGAGCCCGTGCCCACGCGGACCCACACCGAGGACATGTTGGCCCGAGCCGGTGCCACCATCTCGGTGACCGACGAGGGCGGCGATCGGGTGGTCCGCGTGCAACGCTCCCGTCTCTCGCCCGGGACCACCGCGGTTCCCGGAGACCCCTCGCAGGCCGCCTTTTGGATCGTGGGTGGGCTGGTGGTGCCCGGGAGCACGGTCACTGTGTCCGACGTCTACCTCGGCCCGCACCGGGCCGGATTTCTCGATGTCCTCTGGCGCATGGGGGCCGAGATCGAGGTGCGCGACCGGACCGGGGAGACGGGAACGATCATGAGCCGGGCCACGGCGCTGCGGGGGACCGAGATCCGGGCCGAGGAGATCCCGTCCCTGGACGAGGTGCCCATCCTGGCCCTGGCCGCCGCCGTGGCCCAGGGCCGGTCGCGCTTCTACGACGTGGGCGAGCTCCGGGTCAAGGAGTCGGACCGGCTGGCGGGAACGGTGGCCATGCTCGGCGCCTTGGGCGCCGAGGCCTCGGTGGAGGGCGACGACCTGGTCGTCACCGGCGGCGCCACCATCGCACCGGCCCAGTTCGACTCGGGTGGGGACCACCGCATGGCCATGACCATGGCCATCGCCGGCACGGCCTGCCCGTCGACCGAGGATGTCACCACCATCGCCGGATGGGGCTCGGTGGGCACCAGCTACCCGCGGTTCTCGATCGACCTGTCCACTCTGTCCGAGGCACGAGCGTGACCGCCGGGCCGACGGTCGCCATCGACGGGCCGGCCGGAGCGGGGAAGTCGACGGTGTCGCGGGCGGTGGCCGAGGCGCTGGGTCTCGACCGGCTGGACACGGGGGCCATGTACCGGGCCGTGGCCTGGGCCGCCCTCCGGCGCCACGTCGATCTGGATGACGACCAGGCCCTGGCCGACCTGGCCCAGTCCATCCACCTGGAGGTGGGGGAGCGGGTGGTGGTCGACGGCACCGACATCACCAGGGCCATCCGTCAACCCGATGTCAACCACGCCGTGTCGGTGGTGGCCGCCTGCGCCGCCGTCCGGGCCGTCCTGGTCAGCAGGCAGCGGCGATGGGTGACCGAACACGGCGGCGGCGTGGTCGAGGGCCGGGACATCGGGTCGGTCGTGTTCCCCCATGCCGACGTGAAGGTCTACCTCACCGCCAGCCCCGAGGAACGGGCCCGCCGCCGGTCGGAGGAGGGGGCCGACGGAGTGGCCCGGCGGGACCGCCTGGACAGCACCCGGGCGGCGTCCCCCCTCGAGGTGGCCGACGGCGCCCACGTGGTCGACACCACCGATCGCTCGATCGACGATGTGGTCAAGGAGGTCCTGGGATGGCTGTGAACACGAGCTCGGACGCAGGCGACGCCGGGACCGACTTCTCCCCCGGAGAGGTGGACGTCGACACCCGCTTCACCCCCATCTACCGGGTGCTCCGTCTGGGCGTGCGGGGGCTCAACCGGCTCCTGTTCCGCGCCACGGTGGAGGGAGCGGCCCTGGTGCCGGCCGAGGGTCCGGTGATCATCGCCCCGATCCATCGGTCGTTCATCGACTTCTTCGTGGTGTCCGAGGTGACCAGGCGCAAGCTCCACTACATGGCCAAGGACAGCCTGTGGAAGCGACCGCGCTTCGGCCGGTTCCTCCTGTCCATCGGCGCCTTTCCCGTGCACCGGGAGTCAGCCGATCGAGAGGCGCTGCGCCGGGCCCAGAACGTGCTCGAGGCCGGTGAGGTGCTGATCCTTTTTCCCGAAGGGTCACGGAGGAGCGGGGAGACGGTGGGCGAGCTCCACGAGGGTGCCGCCTTCCTGGCCGCCCGGACCGGGGCCACCATCGTGCCGGTGGGGATCGGGGGGACCGTCTCGGTCATGCCCAAGGGAACCCGCTACCCGCGCCCCTCCAAGGTGCACCTGATCGTGGGTGAGCCGCTGGTGGCACCGGCCCGCTCGGCGTCGGGCCGGGTGCCCCGGAGCCAGGTGCACCAGCTGACCGAGGACCTGCGGGCGTCCATCCAGGACCTCTACCAACGGGCCGTGGCCACCACCGGCCATCCCTGAGCCTGGGCTCAGCGGCGCCGGCCGAAGGAGACGCGGACCCAACTGGTCAGGATCACCCGGGCGTACTGGATCCCGAAGAACAGGTTGCCGCCCTTTTTTGACTCGCCCGACGCCCGGGGGTGCCAGACGATGGGTCGCTCGCCGATCCGCCAGCCCCGGGAGGCGGCGGTGATGACCACCTCGGCCGTCTGGTATTGGTCCTGGCGCAAAAAGGGCAGGATGTCGGCCACGGTCTCGGCCCGGAAGGCCCGGTAGCCGTTGGACGTGTCGGTCAGGTGCTGGCGGGTGATGAGGTTGAGCGCCGATGCGTACAGCCGCACCCCCGCTCGACGGAACCGGTCTGTGGTCTGGTCGACCCCCAGACGGCGGGATCCGATCATGAAATCGGCCTCGTCGTCGAGCAGGGGGGCCAGCAGGGCTTCCATCTCGGTGGGATCGTTCTGGCCGTCGGCATCCAAGGTGACGATGTAGCGGGCGCCATGGGCCAGGGCCAGCTCGTAGGCCAGGCGGAGGGCGGCGCCATGGCCCAGATTGACCGGGAGGATGCAGGTGTAGACGCCCGACTCCAGGGCCACGCGATCGGTGGCGTCATCGCCGCCGTCCACGACGACCAGGGTGGAGATGCCCAGGTCCCCGAAGGAGTGGGGCATCGACTTCAACACGTCGCCCAGGTTCGCCTCCTCCTCGTAGGCGGCGATGACGGCGACCACCGGTTCGAAGGTGAGGTCGGGATAGCGGTCGGCGAACTGGGCCCGGGACAGGTTGAGGGCCATGTCCCCCAGGGCGGCCCGGCGACGGCTCTCCCGGTTGTTGGCCCGGGTGAACCACCGATGGCGTTGGGTGGCCATCAGGCGATGTGGGGATGGCCGAAGACGGCCCGGACCTTCGGAGCAAAGTGCTCGAGCGGCTGGGTGGGGTAGTCGGGGTCGAAACTGTTCTGATCCCACTCGTCGGCGAACCGCTCGGCATCACCGAACCAGGGCTCGTCCCGGTACTTGTCGCGCTGGTTGGGGTCCATCCCGAAGTGCTGGTAGTAATGGCGACCCTGAAAGTCCTGATGGGCTGTGATCACGGCGGTGATGGACGGGTCGACGTAGGGGCGGAGCATCTCGGCCGCGATGCGGGGATGGTTGGGCACCGAGATGGCCTTGCCGATGTCGTGGCACAACGAGGCCACCACCCACTCGTCGTTCGCCCCCGCTTCCTCGGCCCGGGTGGCCGTCTGCAGGCAGTGGGTCAGCTGGTCGACGGCGAACCCGTCGGTCACCTCGGAGAGGGACTCGAGGAGCCCCAGGATCCGCTCGGCCACGCGGCCCTGGTTGTGCATCGTCTCCTTACCGATGACCGCCCATTGCTCGGCGGTGGAGACGTCCATGCTGGGAAAGCTGGGTGCGATCGACATGCCACCAGTTTCGCGCCTCACCGGGGCCGATGCCGCACCGGGCCCGTCTGGATGCCTCGGCCGGGACGGTGGGGCCGCTTTCTCGGGCCGAACCGCTCAGCGGGGGGCGAGGTCAGCCAGGACGTCGGCTGCGGCCGTCGTCCGGTCCTCGCCCAGGATCGGGCCCATATCGGCCCGCGGCGCCGCAGCCAGGAGCGAGACCGTCGCCCCCAGGCCCTTCAGGAGGTCCCGCAGCTCGGGCGGGGGAGGGAAGTACTCCTCTTCCACCGTGACCGGGACCGACTCCACGCCGAACTGGGGGGCCAGACGGTCCACCACCGCTTGGACCAGGGACTCCGGAGCCGACGCGCCGGCGGTGACGCCCACCGTCCCGGTCAGGTCGGTCGGCACCTCGGAGGCATCGTTGACCCGCACCACCCGAGGGCAGCCGAAAGCGATGGCCACCTTCTCCAAGGCGACGGTGTTGGACGAGTTGGGGGAGCCGATGACCACCACGGCGTCGGCCTTGCCGGCGATGGCCTTGAGGGCGGCCTGGCGGTTGGTGGTGGCAAAGCACAAATCGCTCCGATTGGGCATCCACAGGTCGGGGAACCTCTCGCGGGCCCGGTCGACGATCCCGGCCCAGTCGTCGTGGCTCAGGGTGGTCTGGGCCAACAGGGCCATCGGGGGGGCGTCGGCCGCCCGATCGACCAGGGCATCGACGTCCTCCACCGTTTCCACCAGCCGCACCGATTCGGGTGCCACGGCCATGGTCCCCGCCGCCTCCTCGTGGCCGTGATGGCCCACATAGAGCACGGTGTAGCCCTTGCGGGCCCGGACCTTCAGCTCGTGGTGGACCTTGGTCACCAATGGGCACACGGCAT
The DNA here is from genome assembly GCA_035569695.1 of Acidimicrobiales bacterium. GTDB lineage: Bacteria > Actinomycetota > Acidimicrobiia > Acidimicrobiales > RAAP-2 > DASXMT01. Next base: position 9,689 of record DATMMO010000470.1, read on the forward strand.
CGACCACCACCCGGCCCCGACCGCGGGCCGCCACCACCACCTCGGGAGCGGTGCCGTGAGCCGAGAGCATCAGGGGTGCGCCCTCGGGTACCTCGTCGACGTCATCGACGAACACCACGCCCAGGGATCGGAATTCGTCGACCACGTGCCGGTTGTGGACGATCTCGTGGTAGCAGTACACGGGAGGCTCAAAGATCCGGACCATCCAGCCCAGGGCCTTGATCGCCTTCTCGACGCCGGCACAAAAGCCCCGTGGCTCGGCCAGGAGGACGCGTTCGACGGGCACGGGACCAGGTTACCGTCGAGCCGGACGCCATCCGGGCCGCCTCGAGCTGAGGCCGGAGGTGCCGCTCAAGCAGGTAGCCTGGAGGAATGTCGGTGCCTCGGGTCACCACGGCACCCCGCGTGGTCGCCGTGTCGGAGGCGTCGCCGGCCGACCGATCCGGGCTCCTGCCCGGGGACGAGCTCCTCTCTCTGAACGGGCGGTCGCCCCGCGACGTCATCGAATACAGCCTTCTGGTCGACGAGGCCGATCTGGACCTCGTGGTGAAGCGTCGCGGGCGCGATGAGCCCTTCGCCCTGGTCGTCCGCAAGGAGCACGGGGAGCCCCTGGGGGCCGAGGTGTCCTCGGCCGTCTTCGACCGGGTGCGGACCTGTGACAACCACTGCGAGTTCTGCTTCATCCACCAGCTGCCCAAGGGGATGCGGCGGAGCCTGTCCCTGAAGGACGACGACTACCGCCTCTCCTTCCTCTACGGGAACTTCACCACGCTGACCCGGTTCACCGAGATGGACCTCGAACGGGTCCTGACCGAGCGGCTCAGCCCCCTGTTCGTGTCCATCCACGCCACCGACCCCGACATCCGGGCCAACCTGCTGCGGAACCGGCGAGGGGCTACCAGCCTGCGCTGGCTGGGGGCGCTGCTCGAGGGCGGGATCGAGGTCCACGGCCAGATCGTGGTGTGCCCGGATCGGAACAACGGCGACATCCTGGCCGACACCCTGGCCGGCGTGCTCGACCGCTATCCCACCATGGCCACGGTGGCCTGCGTGCCCCTGGGCATCTCCCGGTTCTCCACCGAGGGGGCCATGCGCCCCCACACCCGGGAGGAAGCGGCTGAGGTGTGCGACATCGTCGACCAGTGGCAGCACACGTTCCTGTCCGCCCTCGGTCGACGGATGGTCTTCGCCGCCGACGAGTACTACGTGATGGCCGGACGTCCGTTCCCGGCGGCCGAGACGTACGAGGGATTTCCGCAACACGAGAACGGGCTGGGCATGGCCCGAGCTTTCGAGGCCGCCTTCTTCGGCGATGAGTCCTCCGCGCTGGGGGTCAGGCCCGGGTTCTTCGCCTGGGTCGACGGGGCACCCCCGCTCGGCTACCGGGCGCCGCGGGGCACGAACCGGGGGGACTCGGGGAGCGGAGGCGAGCCCATCGGCATCCTCACCGGTGAGTACGGCGCCTCGGTGCTGGCACCGCTGGTGGCCGAGCTGGGCCGGGACGATATCCGGCTGATCCCGGTGGCCAACGACTACTTCGGGGGCAACATCGGGGTGTCCGGGCTCCTGACCGGGACGGACCTGACCACGGTGCTCCGGGGCGAGCCCGAGGGCCACCGCTACCTGCTGCCCGACGCCTGCCTGTCCCAGGGTCGTTTCCTCGACGACCTGACCGTCGACGACCTGCCCCGTCCGGTCGAGGTGGTGGCCACCGACGGCCTGTCGCTCCGGCGGGCGCTGACCGGCGCGGCCCCGGCGCACCTGGCCCCGGCACCAGCGGCCCGGGTTCCCGTGAGCATCGGAGCGCCGCGATGACGACGCCGGCTCCGGTCGTGGCGGCGCGCCAGCGGCCCCTGGTGGTGATCGCCGGCCGTCCCAACGTGGGCAAGTCGACCCTGGTCAATCGGATCGTCGGTCGCCGGGCCGCCGTGGTCGAGGAACGTCCGGGCGTGACCCGGGACCGCAAGGAGCTCGATGCCGAGTGGTGCGGCCACCCCTTCACCGTGGTGGACACCGGCGGCTGGCTGACGTCCGGCGATCCCCTCGACGCCCAGGTCAGCGCCCAAGCCGAAAAGGCCATCGCCGAGGCGGACGTCGTCCTCTTGGTGGTCGACGTCACTGTGGGGCTGACCGACGAGGACCTGGCCGTGGCCCGGTTCCTCCGTCGCTCCGGCCGCCCGATCCGGGTGGTGGCCAACAAGGTGGACTCCTCGCAGCGCGAGACCGACGCCTGGGAGGCGGTGTCCCTCGGGTTGGGCGACCCCTGGCCGGTCAGCGCCCTGCACGGGAGGGGGACCGGCGACCTGCTCGACGACGTGGTCTCCCTGCTGCCCGACCCCCGGGGGCAGGCGGCGGTCGATGACGGCCAGGCGAGCTCGAGCGACGAGGCGGACGACGGCGAACCCCCCATGCCCCGCGTGGCCATCATCGGGCGGCCCAACGTGGGGAAGTCGACGCTGTTCAACCGGCTGGTGGGCGACGAGCGCTCGGTGACCCACGATGCCCCCGGCACGACCAGGGACGCGGTGGACACCGTGGTCGAGACGCCGGAGGGCACGGTGTGCTTCATCGATACCGCGGGCATGCGCCGGAAGTCGCGGACCGAGCGGGGAACCGAGTACTTCTCGGTCCTGCGGGCCCTCGAGGCCCTGGACCGGGCGGACATCGCCCTGCTGGTCATCGACGCCACCGCGGGGGTGACCCATCAGGACCAACGGCTGGCCGAGCGGGTGGGGGCGGCCGGGTGCCCGACCGTGGTGGTGCTCAACAAGTGGGAGCTGGTCCCCACCCAGGACCGTGACGACATCCTGGAGGACATCGGCGACCGGCTGGCCTTCCTGGGGGAGGCGCCGGTGCTGAAGATGAGTGCGCTGAGCGGCCTGGGTGTGCATCGCATCCTGCCGGCGGTGGCGGCGGCCGAGGAGGCCTACCACTCCCGTATCCCGACCGGGGAGCTCAACCGGGCCATGAAGTCCATCCAGGCGGCCCACCCGCCGGTGGGGGCCAAGATCCAGTACGCCGTGCAAGGGGCCAACGACCCGCCGACGTTCACCTTGTTCACCAACGGTCGGCTGCAGCCGACCTATCTGCGCTACGTGGAGCGGGGACTGCGCGAGCGGTTCGAACTGGGACCCACGCCCATCAAGCTGCGGGTGCGAGCCAAGGGGCCTAACGGAGGTGGAGGGCGGCGGCGTTGACCGGCTGCCGGTCTTCCCGAGGGAGCAGGCACCATGCCCTGGTGTGAGACGTGCGACCAACGGTTGGAATTCGATGAGGTCACCGAGGACGGGGAGTGCCTGACCTGCGGTGAGCCGGTGACCGAGCACCGGAAGATCCCGTGGCCGTTCAAGATCATGATCGTCATCACGATCATCTATCTGGGCTACCGGGCCTTTCAGGGAGTGACCTGGGTCATTCATCACGTATGAGATCGACTCGATGTCGGACGCCGGTAGCTGCGGCGGCCGGCGTGGACGTCCCGAAGATCAGAGTCGGTGGGGCGGAAACTTCTCGGGTGGGTCGTCGTACTCGGTGGTGTAGAAGGTGTGAGCACGAAAGTCGGCGATGGTGGCCCCATCGGGACCGGCCCAGAAGCTGTACGGGGTCCCCGCCGCCCGGAACACCCCTTGTCCGGGGCCCAGGACCCGATTGCCGTGGTGTACCTCGCCGGCCAGGACGAATTCGATGTAGTCCACGTTGTGGCGATGCTTGGGCAGCATCGTTCCCGGGGCGAACGTGAAGACGGTGAAGCTGAGGCCGTCGGTCTCCGGGTTGGAAACCGCCATCTTGCGCTGGTTCCGGCCGGCGAAGTACTCCAGGACGCCCGGTGGTCGGCTCCGGCCCGTCGGGTCGGGATCAAAGGTGGCGTCGCCTTCGTCGGCTGCTTCGTTCACATCGAAATACACCGACCTGCGCTGGTCACTCGGTTCGCTCATACCCTGATCCTCCCAATCCCTGTACCGCACCCCGGGGCGCCCGTCGTCGCCGACGTGAAGCACGTTAATTACTTGTCACTGGCAGTCGGGCGCAAGCTCCCGCTCATGGCGGCGCGGACGGTTCGGAGAGCGCCACACCAGGTGCGGATCGTCAGATGGGCGGCGTCCAGCCCTGCAGCAGGCGACGCACGGCCAGCCGTGAGACGAGCAAGGCCAGGATGAGCAACGTGACCTGAAAGAAGCCACCGAGGATGACGCGGCTCCCGAAGACAGCATTGATCACTTCCAGCACGGCGAACTTGCTGCCGACCAACACGAGCCAGAGCATGATCGCGGCCACCACCTTCCCAGGCGGGTCGTTGCCTGTCGAAACCGATGCTTGACCCGGTCCTTGACCACCAGGACGATCTCCAAGACGACCTTCAACAGCACGGCGGCGAGCAGGGAGAGCGTGAAGGTCTCGCTGATGACCTTTGGGAAATACTCGGCGAACAGGTTGAGGACGACGACATAGACGAAGATGTCGATCACGCCGGCAGCCAGCCGGGGGCTTATCCCGGCCGAGCCGCCCCGATCAGGTGCGGACACCTCGTCGGTGGACATGGAGCGCATGTTCCCATAACCCACTCGTCACCAGTGGCCTCGGTTCAAACCGACCCAGGGAGTGGGTAGGTACCGTCGTGGCCTGGGCCTGGTACGGATCCGACCGGTGCCACCCGAGTCTGCTCCGCTACGTTGAACATCTGATCGTCATTCACAACCACAAGGGGAGGCCATGTCCCAGGTTCGCGTTCACAATTTCTCGATCTCGATTGACGGATTCGGAACGGGCGAGGGCCTGGATTTCGACGCCCCGTTCGGGCACGCCGGTCACCGCCTGCACGAGTGGATGTTCGCCACCCGCTTCGGCCGCTCGATGTTCGGCCAGGACGGAGGCGGGTCGGGGATGGACAACGCCTTTGCTGAGCGCTTCGAGTCCGGTTTCGGTGCCGAGATCATGGGTCGGGGCAAGTTCGGCCCGCAGACCGGCCCGTGGACTGATCTGGGTTCCGAGCAGGAGTGGCGAGGATGGTGGGGACCCAATCCTCCCTTCCACACGCCGGTCTTCGTACTGACCCACCACCCGAGACCGTCTCTCGAGATGGAGGGGGGCACCGTCTTCCATTTTGTGGATGCCGCACCGGAAGCCGCGGTCAGCCTGGCCAAGGAGGCCGCCGGGGGTCTGGATGTACGGATCGGCGGAGGACCGACGATGGTGCGCGACTTCGTGGCCGCCGGGCTCGTCGACCATCTGCATGTCGTACAGGTACCCATCCTGCTCGGTCGGGGAGTATCGCTGTGGGACGGATTGGCCGGTATCGAGGATGACTATGACGTGGAAATGGTTGCGGCACCGAGCGGAGTGGTGCACATGACCTTCGAGCGCCGGACGTAAACGGCTCCAGCCCCACCGGCGTCAGTGATCTGGCGCCACGGCAGCGGTGGCAAGGAGATCGCGGATACCAAGCGAAGTCGGGTCCCGCCCTTCAAGGTGAGGAATCGGATTGTTTACTGGTGCGACCCACTCGGTGCCAACCCGTAGCGCCACACCGTCATCAGCGCCCCGGGAGTGAGAGCGCCACCGGGTCCGCCGCCTTCCAGATCCCTGCCGGAGTCGCGGTCACCCAATTCAAGTTCGCTCCATATACAGGGAACGGCGCCACCTACGGCGAGTGGGCTGTGCCGTGAACCTGTCGTAGCGGACATCCGCGCCAAGGCTGGTCGTTGTGACAGGGGCCTTCTGGTGGCGACAGGGGAGCTGGGGCATTCGGGTGAGAGTGATGGCTTGGACGGCAGTAAGAGCGTAGATTTCTCCGGTCAGAGCGCAGTTTGTATAGCAAGACGACTCTCGGGAGGCTCCATGGGACATCTGCAACGAATCGGGCGGGGCGCAGCTGCGGTGTGCGTTGGCGGTCTGCTGCTGTCGGGAGGCGCCGTACTGGCAAGCCCGGGATCTGCATCTGCCGCCAAAACAGCGGTGCTGACCGCCGACGCCTCCTATGACGTGCCCCTTTTAGTCGCCTCACAGAAGGGCCCCATCACCGTCGAGGGCAAATATCTCGGGGACCAGTCCCGGTGCACGACGGGTTCCAACTGGTCGGAAACCATTCCCAAACTCGTACCAAAGGAAGGTGGCAGTAACAGGCCCGAGGACAAGCATCCCCAATACGCGTCAAAGGTAGTGGCCGAATTCAAGGTCTATACGTCCGGTTGGTGTTTTATCAAGCCCGCCATCGCTCGGTACCAGATCTTCCTGCAGGGGGCTCCTAGCCATGCCGTGTTGGAAATCGGCCAGGTAAACGTGCGTAGCTTCACCACGAGATGCACCGACACCGCATCTTTCACAACCAATTGCGCAACCCGCCTCGGCCCCCGCGTTGAACTTATCGTGACGCCAAGGGGGTAGCCCGGACGATCAGTGGCTATCCGAGGGCGTCAGTCCTAGACGGGGCGGCTTTCGGGCGCGCATCTCGCGGCCCCTCTACTGGTCGAATGGACCAGTAGGCCCAAGTCCCAGCGGACCGCGGTATCCGTCCAGGTCGCTCTCAGGGGCCGAGTACGATGCTCAGACGATCCTCCCGAGAGATCAATTCAGCGTAGCTACTCCGGTAGCTACTTTTCCCGGGAGGCGCAGTAAGGGTGAGAGGGAAATATGCCCTCTTACCTGGTTGTTTGTAATGCGGGCTGTGGCGCAGCTTGGTTAGCGCGCTTGACTGGGGGTCAAGAGGTCCCGGGTTCAAATCCCGGCAGCCCGACCACGCAGGCAGAAAGGGCCATCTTCGGGTGGCCCTTTTTGCTGCCCGAGTCCGAGCGATCACGCAATGGTCACAAGCTCAGGCAGCCCGCGGCAAAATCAGCCGGCAAGCTTCGGGCGAGAGGGTCTGGCCGTGGCTAGGCCGAGATCTGACGAACCTCCGCCACATCTTCGGCCCGGACCCTGAGTACCTTATCCACGACGCCGCTCGAT
>DATMMO010000471.1:0-12451 GCA_035569695.1 Acidimicrobiales bacterium
CGGGCCGGCATCACCGGCGACGATGGCCCCAGCCACCACGGCGTGCTCGATCTGGCCCTCACCCTGTCCATCCCCGGTATGACGGTGTTCACCCCCTCGTCGGTGGACGAGGTCGAGGTGATGCTGGAGGAGGCGCTCAACCTGTCGGGACCTTCGGTCATCCGGTTCCCGAAGACCCGGGCCCGCCAGGTGGCCACCGGGGATGTGGGACACGGGCTGTCGGGACGCCGTCTCCAGGCCGGTGACGGATCGGTGTGCATCCTGGCCGTGGGCAAGATGGTGGGCCCGGCCGAAGAGGCAGCGGAGAAACTCCGAGCCGAAGGAGTGGAGGCCACCATCTGGGACGTCAGGCTGGTCTCGCCGCCCGATCCCGAGATGCTGGCCGACGCGGCACGCCATGATCTGGTGGTGACGGCCGAGGACGGCATGCGCCATGGCGGGGCCGGGATGTTCCTGGCCGATGCCATGGCCGGCGTCTCGGACGAGGGCCGGGTCCCACCGGTCACCGTGCTGGGGATTCCCCGCACGTTCATCGCCCAGGATAAGCCGGATCACATCCTGGCCCGGTTCGGGCTCGACGGTCCGGGACTGGCTCAATCGGTGCGGGAGGCGCTGGCATCGGCCAGGGTCACCTCGACCGGCGACGACCTCGGCTGAGCGATCGGCCGGCGGGCCGGTTGGAACGGACCTCATGAGCAGCGGACACATCATCCCCGATTCGGTCGGCGCCGAGGACCCCCGGAGCGACGATCGCGACGCGCCTCCCGAGCCGAGCCATGCAGAGCGGGCCCGCACCCTGGTCGCCGCCCAGTCGCGGGGTGCCCTGTCGACCATCGCCGTCCAGCCCGCGGGAACCCCGTTCGGCTCCGTGGTCACCTACGGGCTGGACCCGAGCGGGCAGCCGTGCTTCTTCGTCAGCACCATGGCCGAGCACACGCACAATCTCGACGCCGATCCACGAGCCAGCCTCCTGGTGGTCGAGGACACGCCCGACGGAGCAGACCCCCTGGCCTCGGGCCGGGTCACCCTGCTGGGGCGGGCAGGGACGGTCACCGACCCCGATGAGCGCGCCGCGGCCCGCTCCGCCTACCTGGCCGCCAACCCGGCCGCCTTCTACGTCGACTACGGCGACTTCCGTTGCCTCCGGTTGGCCGTCACCGAGGTCCGCTATGTGGGCGGGTTCGGTCGAATGAGCTGGGTGGATGCCCAGTCTTATGGTGAGGCCCAACCCGATCCGCTGTGGGCCCACGCCGTCGGCATCATCAGCCACATGAACGCCGACCACGCCGATTCCCTGGTCACACTGTGCCATCACGACGCCGGACGCACCGACGTCGTGGCCGCCTCCATGACTGCGGTCGACCGTTACGGCTTCGACGTGGTCGCCCAGCTGGGCCAGGACCGACGCGAAGCGCTGCGCATCGGCTTCCGCACCGAACAGGTCACAGCCGATGGCGTGCGCCGAGAACTCGTGGGCATGCTCCACCGGGCACGGTCCTGAGTCCCGGCTCCGAGGTCAGATCGAGCATGGCCACGCTGAACGCCATCGCCGACGAGCTGTACGGTCTGCTACCGACCGAATTCGTCTCGGCGCGGGACAGGCATGTGGCCGAGGCCCGCCACGCCGGCGACCGCGATCTCGCCGCCGAAGTCAAGAAGCTGCGGCGCCCTACATCGGGGGCATGGCTGGCCAACCTGTTGGTGCGTGAGCGCCGGGCCGACCTTGGCTCCCTGCTCGAGCTGGGGGCGACGATGCGCCGGGCGCAAAGCCGCTTGGCCGCCGCCGATATGAGACAGCTCTCGAGGGAACGGCGTCAGTCGGTCACCCGTCTCGTCGGAGAGGCCACCGATCTCGCACGCGATGTCGGGCTCTCCCCCACGGAATCAAGTGTGCGCGAATTGGAGGGGACGCTCGAGGCTGCTGTGGCCGACGCCGAGGCCGCCGAGGCACTGCGGTCGGGGCAGCTCGTCACCCCGATCAGCTACTCGGGGCTCGGACCGGTAGACCTCTCCGGTGCCCTTGCCACCTCCCCGCCGGGCTCGATCGATCGTGGCTCGACTGCAGGGGCGAAGAAAACGAAAAAGCCGGGTACGCGCTCGCTTCCCGGGCGGTCGTCGACGATACGGGCAGCCAAGGACACCGTGGCCAAGGCGCAGGGCGCTGTCGGCCGGGCCAAGAAGACGGCGGATGCGCAGCAGCGCATCGTGGATGAACGACGCGAGCATCGAGACCGCTCACGAAGTGCCATCGCCGCGCTGGAGCAGCAACTCAAGGACCTGACCGCGGCGGACAAGGAGGCCGCCGCCGCGCTGCGACAGGCCGAGAAGGACCTGAACGGCAAGGTGCGTGCCCTCCGCGCCGCAACTGGTCGACTCGAACAGGCGCAGCGGGCACTCGAGCAACTGGATTGACCGCCGCCATCGACGCCAAGCATCACCGGGACAGGCCATACTCTCGGGCATGGATGCGGGCCTCCGGGCCGTTCCCCGACACCGGGGATTCGGGCCCTTTGTCACCTGGGCCGAATACCAGGCTGCCGACGGAGCGCTGGTCCACTGGGAGTCCCGCCGTCAGCGCAAGCACGTACGTCCCGACCCCGTACACCCCGGGGCGGGTCCCTCAACCTGGTGGGACCCCGCCACTCGAGGCTGGTGGTTGGCCATCCTGTTTGCCGTCGGCTCCGTCCTCTTCGCACTGGGGGCTGCGCCTGGGTTCGCCTCGGCGGCTGGAGTCAGATGGGACTCGATCACCTTCTTCGTCGGCTCCGTCTTCTTCACCGCGGCCGCCTTCTTGCAGTATCGGGAGATGGTGGACGCCGCGCCGGCGGGAACTCCCAAGGGCTGGCGCCGGTACCTCTCCTTTGGCACTCGACGAATCGACTGGTGGGCAACCGTCGTCCAGCTGGTGGGCACGGTCTTCTTCAATGTGAGCACGGGCGATGCCATGCGGATCGATCTCAGCACCGCGTCCGCCACCCACCACGTGTGGCGTCCGGACCTCCTGGGATCGGCCTGCTTCCTGGTGGCCAGCGCGCTGGCCTGGTTCGAGGTCTGTCACGGATGGGGTGCGTGGCAGACCTCCAGCCTGTCCTGGTGGATCGTCCTGGTGAACCTGGCCGGCTCTGTCGCCTTCGGGGCCTCGGCCGTGGCCAGCTACATCGTCCCGGAGACCGGGCAGTTGCTCAACGTGACGCTGACCAATCTCGGCACCTTCGTCGGGGCGATCCTCTTCCTGGTGGGAGCGGTGCTGCTCTTACCGGAGCGAACTGAGTCCCTCAGCGGCTGAGGTGGCGACGGGACTGATCGTTATCGGGCAACCGATTCACCGAGATCAGTTCGATGTTCAGGTCTCGTAGTCGCTCGAGCACGCTGTGCAATCGAGACTGGTCGATCATCCGGCCCACGAGATGAGTATGACCATGGTCAACGCCAGTAGCTTCGAATCCGTCAAAGGCCGAGGCGAGCGTTGGTCCAAGCCTTCCTTTGACAACTATTTCGTAGCTGGTGGCGGTCACCACGATCCTTTCGGGTCCGAGTGTGCACCCATCCCCATTCGATGAGGTCGTTGGGCCTCGGGCCGGATCGCCCCACGTGGGGTTTCTCGGTCAGCCTGACGGCAAAGCCGGCCTGTTGTCGTCACCCAGAGAGGGTGAGTCGGCCTCTCCGGCCATTCATGAGGACGCGATCAGGTAGAGGCTCTTCCCGATCAGCCAAAAGCCGAGGAGCACGGAGGCCACCACGATGACAATGTCCATGTGCGTGTCGATCCACGATCGCAACCGGCCGAGGAACGCCTGGGCCGCATCGGGTCGAAGGACGGCGTACGTCTCCATGGTCAAGAAGGCAGACGTCGAGATGAGACAGAAGAGGATGATGGCGATATAGCTGCCCAACGAGGCCAGCTTGGCGTCGACGATGGTGGCAATTCCGGCCGCCACCAGTCCCCAGGGTTGCAGGAGGGGAGCCAGCCCGATGACGAACAACGGCGACATGTTGTCCAGACCGGCCTGCCATCGTGGCGTCTTCTTCGGCTTCTTCGGCCGCCCGATCCGCCGGCGCTGTCGTTCGGCGATGGCCAACAACCCGACACCGATGGCAATTTTGGCGGCCAGGGCGGCGAGAGAGGGCGCCGTGTTCGACTGAGGAGGTTTGTTCCCGGTGATGAGCAGCGTGATCGCGATCACGATGGCCAGCGAAAGCAACCAGCCAAAGATGAAGGCGGCCCCCTTCCGCGCTCCCCCCTTCGACAACAGGATCAGGATGAAGGCGGTAAGCGGGAGCGGCTCGAGCGTCGTGACCAGGCCGATCAGGACCAGGTCGAGGATCACACTGTTGTCCCGACGTATCGGGACACAGCCCTACTGGGCCAGCACCTTGGCCTTCTGAGCCTCGAACTCGGCATCGGTGATGGCACCCCTCTCCTTGAGATCGGCCAGCTTGGCCAACTGGTCGGTCGGACTCGAGCCCGCCGCCTGGCTGACGTAGCTGTTGAATGCCTCTTGTTGCCGCTGTGCCTGCTGTGCCGCCCGCTCGTGCATCGAGCCGCCCCGCACGAGCAGGTAAGCCAATACTCCGATCACCGGAATGATGAAGACGAAGAGGACCCAGAGCATCTTCGCCCCGCCCCCCATGTCTTCGCTCCGGAAGATGTCGGAGAAGATGGCAACGAGTATCCAGATGTAGACGATGAAGAGAAAGACCTCGAACATGGTCCAGAAGATGTCGAGCAGCGGGTAGGTATAAGCGAACATCGAGGCTTCCTCCTCAATCGTGGTCGGTCAACAGGAACCCGCCTGACCTGCCCGGTCGTGGCCATGGCTCGACCGGAATTGGGCGCGCAGACTCTCAAGCGGTATCGAAGCACGCCCAGGGCGATCGGTCATCACCCTTCGGGGGTGACTTCGGGCCCCTTAGAAGGCTCTGCGTTCGGGTGCCCAGGCACGATACGAGCCAACAACGGCGCCATATCGCCCGATAGGGGTGATGGATCGTCCCGATCGAGGCGCGACGGTGAACTATGGCCAACACGAAGGCAGTAGAACCCGAATTTCCGCAGATCGATCAGTCGAGCGGAAAGCAATTGTCCCAAGAACGCCGGGTCGCCCTGGGCAAGGCGGCGCGCACAGCCGCACCCCGATCCGACCAGGGGGCCTGGGAGGCCCTTCCGGACCGCCCGGACCCAGTGGCCCTGCTCGAGAGCCAGGCCGCCTCCCGTGTCCCCGAGCTGGTGCCCATCCGCTACGGGCGCATGGCCGTCTCTGCTTTTACCTTCTTCCGGGGGGCGGCGCTGATCATGGCGTCCGACCTGGCCACGACGCCCCGGTCGGGGCTGACCGTCCAGGCCTGCGGTGATGCCCACCTGAGCAACTTCGGCGTCTTTGCCTCGGCCGAGCGGTCCCTGGTCTTCGACGTGAACGACTTCGACGAGACGCTCCCCGGGCCGTGGGAGTGGGACGTGAAGCGCCTGGCCGCCAGCCTGGCTATCGCCGGTCGGGACCGGGGCTTCTCCGAAAAGGAGCGGACCGGCATCGTTGTGGACACCGCCTGCGCATACCGGACCGAGATGGCCAAGTTGGCGACCATGCGCGACCTCGACGTCTGGTATGCCCGGCTCGACGCCGACACGGCCCTGAAGGAGCTCGCGAATCTGATGGCGGCCGGTGGCGGGAAGAAGGAAAGGAAGACCACGTCCAAGCTCAAGGCCACCGCCGACAAGGAACTGGCCAAGGCCAGGACGCGGGACAGCATGCAGGCGCTGGGCAAGCTCACCGAAGTGGTCAACGGAGAGACCCGATTCATCAGCAATCCCCCCTTGATCGTCCCCATTGCCGAGCTGGTGCCCGAGTCGGAGGCGGCCACGATGACCGAAAGGCTCTATGGCCTGCTCAGCAGCTATGGCAGGTCGCTGCAGAGCGACCGACAGCACCTGCTGAAACAGTTCCGGTTCGCCGGGATCGCCCGAAAGGTGGTCGGAGTGGGCAGCGTGGGGACGAGGGCGTGGGTCGTCCTCATGTTGGGAAGCGACGGCGTGGACCCGCTGCTCCTCCAGGCCAAAGAGGCCCAGGAGTCGGTTCTGGCCCGGTTCGTGGGCAAGAGCCACTATGCCAACGAGGGCGAGCGGGTGGTCGCCGGCCAGCACCTGATGCAGGCGTCGAGCGACATCTTCCTGGGCTGGGACAAGGTCGAGGGTCTCGACGGCGTGCAACGCGACTTCTACATTCGCCAGCTGCGCGACTGGAAGGGCTCGGCCGAGGTGGAACGGATGATCCCCGAGGGAATGGCCGCCTATGGCCGCCTGTGCGGGTGGACGCTGGCCCGGGCCCACGCCCGCTCGGGCGACCGCATTGCCATCGCTGCCTACTTGGGCTCGGGTGCGGCCTTCGACAACGCCATCGCTTCGTTTGCCGAGTCCTATGCCGATCAGAACGAGAAGGACTACCAGGCCATGCAAGCGGCCATCGCCGACGGGCGTATCGTGGCCGAGAGCGGGCTGTAACCACCGTGTTGGCCACGGGCCCACCGCACCGCCGCCGGGGGTTCTGAGATGACGGAGACGTCGGCTGGTGCCCCCGCCACCGATGCCGCACCGGACCAGAAGGAGACGGCGGAGCTCATCGGAAGCCGCTACCTCATCCGCTTCCAGGAGGACACACTCCGGCACCGGCCGTTGTGGATACGGATGATCATCGAGTACGTCGGCACCTTCATCCTGGTGACCGTGGCCGCCGGGTCGGGCGTCATCAACCACTACGTCGGGGGCGGCCCCATCAGCCGGACGGCGGCTGTCATCGCACCGGGGGCGGTGGTGATGGCCATGATCTATGCCCTGGGGCCATTGTCGGGGCTTCACATCAATCCTGCTGTGACGCTGGCCTTTGCCGGCCGAGGCGTGTTCAAAGTGGCCTGGGTGCTGCCGTACGTGGTGGTCCAACTGGCTGGAGCGGTCTCGGCCGCAGTGTTCCTCCAGGGGATGTACGGCCACGTCGCCGCTGGTGGCAACTACCCGATAGCCAAACCGGGGGGCGATTGGCGATCGTTGGTGATGGAGATCGTACTCACCGCCATCCTCGTCTCGGTCATCCTCAACACCGCCACCGGATACCGGAGCATCGGACACAACGCGGCGCTGGCCGTGGGGGCCACGGTCGCCCTGTTGGGCCTCTTCGCCAGCCCCATCAGCGGAGCGTCGATGAACCCGGCCCGAACCCTGGGCCCCGACTTTGTCAGCTTGAACTTCAACGGTTGGTGGATCTACGTCGTGGGGCCGGTCGTCGGCGCGGCCATTGCCGTCATGCTCATCGGCCTGGTTCGGGGTCTGCCCGGCAAGAAGGAGCGGGGAGCGGCCGAGGGCGATGCCCTCCCGCTCGAGCGGTAGCAACGGGGCCGGCCCCAGAACCATTTCCGATAGACGCGATCACCCCATTGGGGTGAGGACGAGAAGCACAGCAACTCCTACTGTGAACAACGAGGCAAGGACGTGAACGGATGACTACAGGACCAGTCGAATACATCATCGTGGGGTTCCCCGGCAATCAGTTCAACGGCCGGATCGCCCCCGAATTGATCGCCTTGGTCGAGTCGGGGACGATACGCATCCTCGACCTGATCTTCATCGGGAAGGATGGGGACGGTTCGGTGGCGACGTTCGAGATCGACGACCTCGACAGTGCCGCCGGGTTCGCCACGCTGGACGGCGACGTCGGTGGCTTGATCAGCCCGACAGACATCGAGTTCGCGGCGCAGAGCCTCGAGCCCAACTCGTCGGCAGCCCTTCTGATCTGGGAGGACGTCTGGGCGGCGCCATTCGCCGAGGCGGTGCGCCGCTCTGGCGGCGTCCTGCTCGAAGGTGCTCGCATTCCCCACGAATTGATCACACCCGCCCTTGCCGATCTGCCCACGGCAGTCTGATTCCCCGAACGTCAGGAGACACACCATGATGAGAAGGCGTCCCATCGCCCGGATGGCCGTGCGAACCACTGTGGTGGCCGGCACCGCGGCCGCCGTCGGTGCCCACGCCGCCAACCGGAGCGCCGCGCAACAGGAAGCCCCGGCGGCCCCGCCACCGCCTCCGCCACCGCCGGCGGCCGCAGCCCCCGACCCGATCGGGCAACTGACGCAGCTGGCCGCGCTGAGGGACTCCGGGGCGTTGACCGAGGCCGAGTTCGAGACACAGAAAGCGCGCCTACTTGGGTGATGGCCCAAGACGAGCACGAATGTCCGAATACAGCGACCAGGCGAACCCTGACGCGTCGACGATGAGTCACGGGCTAGCGGCGTGAGCTCGAAAGCAGCCCGGACGCACCGGGTCCGGCGATCGGTGACCTGGGTGCTGGTGGTCCTGTCGGCCCTGCTGGTGCCGATATCGATACTGACGGTCTGGGCCGTCAGGACCATCACCAACACCGATCAGTTCGTGGCCACCATGGCGCCGCTGGCTCGTGAACAAGTGGTCACCGATCACATCGCCGTCAAGGCAACCGACATCCTCTTCCAGAAGGTCGATGTGCAGGGCCGCCTCAATCAGGCCCTGCCGCCCAAGGCCGCGTTCGCCGCCGCGCCGATCACCAATCAAGTCCAAGGCTTTGTCCAAGATCAGTTCAAGACGCTGCTCCGCAGCACCTGGTTCCAGCAAGCGTGGGACAAGGCCACTCGACGGGTGCATTCGTCAATGGTCACCTTCTTGGAGGGCAACCAGCTCCCCGCCGGCCAGAAGGCCCAAGAAATCGCCATCAAATTGGATCCCGTTCTCGAGAAAGGGATCACGCAGCTGCACAAAAAAGGCATCACTGTCTTCGACCCCCTCCAAGCCAAGCTCAAAAACGCCACCAACCTGTCGGTGACGGTGGCATCCAAGCCACAGGTGAAGTCCATCCGGGGGGTGTTCCACCTGGCTAAGACGTTCGGTTGGGCCGTCCCACTGGTGGCCCTGGTCCTCATTGCGGGGGCCGTGGCCGTCGCCGTCGATCGGCGCAAGACGTTGCTGCGTCTCGCCGTCGGCGTCGCGGTCGTCACCCTCGTCGTCCTGGGGTTGGTTGCCTACGAGCGCAACTTCTTCATCACCCACGCCGCGGCCAGGGCCTCCCCCGACGTCACCGGGGCGGTCTACGACACCCTCAGCCACTTCTTGCATGACACGCTGCGCCTGACTTTGCTGGTCTCCGTCCTCGTGGCCGTCCTCATGTGGCTCATCGGGCCGGCCCGTTGGCCGAGATCCCTCCGTAGCCTGGTTGGGAGGGGATTCCACTGGTTGGCCCAGCGCTTCGCCGAGCTGGTCTCCAAGACCCGCAGCCCTGAGGCCTCGGCGCGGGTCCAGCGAGTGGCCAACTTCCCGCTCGAGCACGCCTCGGGGTTCCGACTGGTGGGCGTGGTTGTCGTGGGTTGCATCCTCGTCTTCGGGGGCAACCTCTCGGGCTCGGGCATTCTGTGGAGCGCGGTGGCGCTGGCGGCGTACCTGGTGGTGCTGCAAGGGGTGCTGATCTGGGCTCGTCGGTTGAACCCTCGGCCCGACGGTGGGCAGGAATCGAACTCGCCAGTTTCCGACGAGGCAGCTAAGGTCCCCGCCGGCTCGGCTGATCCCGGCTCTGGTGTCTCGTCGGCCCAGGCGCCCGACCATGACGCCTGAGCGCGCCACACTCGCCGGCCGGAGGAGGCCGATCCGTGGCTGAGGACGAGGCAACAACACCGGCGCCACCCGCGCCTGAGGCACCGGCGCTGCCCAACCCGACCGAGCTGCTGATGTCTCGGAGCTATCTGGTCCTGTTGTTCTTCGGCGCCGCCATCGGCGTCCCCGTCGCCGCCTTCGCCTACTTCTTCCTCAAGGCAGTGGCCGAGACCCAGAGTTACGTCTTCTCCACCCTTCCCGGCGAGGTCGGCTTCCATGGCGAGCCGGCGTGGTGGCCGGTGCTCCCGCTGGCGTTGAGCGGGCTGCTCGTCGGGTTGAGCATCCGGTACCTCCCGGGGACCTCGGGACACAAGCCGGCCGAGGGATTCAAGGCAGCCGGAGCCGTCGCACCCATCGAGCTGCCGGGCATCTTCATTGCCGCCTTCGCCACCCTCAGCCTGGGCGTCGTCCTGGGACCCGAGGCACCGCTGATCGCCATAGGAAGCGGGATGGGCGTCCTCGCCGTCCACCTGGTCAAGCGGGATGCCCCGTCCATGGCCGCGGTCGTCATCGGCGCCGCCGGGAGCTTTGCCGCCGTCAGCACGCTCCTCGGATCGCCCATCGTGGGGGCCTTCTTGATCATGGAGGCGGCCGGACTCGGCGGCCCGTTGATGGGAGTCGTCCTGGTCCCGGGCCTGTTGGCCGCCGGGATCGGCTCCTTGATCTTCGTCGGCCTGGACAAATGGACGGGATACGGTCACCTCACCCTGGCCATCCCCCATATCCCGACCTTCACCACCCCCGACGGGCCTGAACTGCTGTGGGCGGTGGGCATCGGCGTCGCCGCCGCTGTGGTCGGGACGGCCATCAGGTGGATCGCCCTGTGGTTAC
Organism: Acidimicrobiales bacterium; assembly: GCA_035569695.1. Lineage (GTDB taxonomy): Bacteria > Actinomycetota > Acidimicrobiia > Acidimicrobiales > RAAP-2 > DASXMT01. Next base: position 10,493 of record DATMMO010000471.1, read on the forward strand.
AACCGCGGGTCGAGGGGCGGATGGTGCTGTTGACCCCGGTCATGGGTGTAGCCGTCGCCGGCTGTGCCATCGCCTTCGGCGAGGCGTCGGGGAAGAATTCATCCGAAGTGCTGTTCTCGGGCCAATCGGCACTGGGCTCGCTGATCCATGATGCCTCCAGTTGGACGATCGGCGCCCTGTTGCTCCTGGTGCTGTTCAAGGGCCTGGCCTATGGGGCTTCGTTGAGCTGCTTTCGCGGCGGTCCGACCTTTCCCGGGATGTTCATCGGAGCGGCGGGTGGGATTGCCCTGTCCCATCTTCCCGGGTTGCCCCTCATCGCCGGCGTGGCCATGGGTATCGGGGCCATGACGGTGGCCATGCTCGGGCTACCGCTGACCTCGGTCTTGTTGGCCAGCCTCTTCCTGGAGGCGGACGCCATCGCCTTGATGCCCCTGGTGATCGTGGCCGTCGTGGTGGCCTACGTGGCCACGGCCAGGCTGCGTCCGCTCCTGCCCACCATTCCCCCGGTGTCGCCGCCGGTTCCGACGGCCCCGACCGACGCCCCTGTTGTCACCCCCTGAACGATGGGAGTAGGTCGTCACGTTCCTGGCCGTCATGGCCCCTGACCCGGCGAGCGGAGCCCTGCTGGTCGAGCTCAATCCCTCCCGCCGCCCTCGAACACCCAGTCGACCTTGATAGGACGTCGGGTGACCAGCCGGGGACGCCCTACCGTTGCCGGCCGGTCGGTCGTCCACGGCGCCGTACTGGCCATGGTCAGCCCGGCCAGTCCCCGCAAGGCCTGGTCGTAGCCGGACCGGATCCAGGCGAACCTTCGCCAACAGGCTTCGAGCTCCTCGTCGGGGACGCTCACCAGTGCCGTCAACCGTCCGAGGGCGGCAACGTATTCCTCGCGGAGAATGGACAACGGAGGGGCGGGCTCCCCGAATCTCGACATCTGGTTGGCCAGGAGCGCCCTCCGGTCGATGGGGAGCGAGGCGGCACTCCCGATCCGGGCCAAGGCCGGGATGCCGTAGGCCAAGGCCAGCATGGGTCCCTTTTCTGCATCACTGGGGAACTCCTCAGCAGTAGAAGTCGAGACCGAGATGAGAATGGCGGCACCGTCGAGCATGGTGCCGACCGAGGCCACCCAGGACTGCTCCGGGGAGGCTTCGGGAAAGTAGCTGAGGGCGGGGAAGGCCGAATGGGTCTGGTCGAGATCGAGGATCCAGTTGGTCGCGCTTCGCCACAGGTCCGGGTTGTCCAGTGCACCCAGGCGCTGGAGGCTGCTGAGCAGGCCCACGGGGTCGGCCGGCGTGCCGGAGAAGGGGCGCAGCACGGTGATCCCCTTTTCCCGCTCATGATGGGCGGCATAGATGGTGGGCAGGTAACTGATCAGCAGGGCCACCAGCCCGAGCCCGATCGTGGCCTCGATGAAGGTGAGCCAGATACGGCCGAACCCGTCGGGTTCGGCGAAACCCAGCGTGAAGAGCGACGATCCGCTCACCTCGAAGGAGCGCAGGGATGATTCATGACCCGACCCCCAGAAGATGAAGGAGAACCCGGCGGTGACGACGATCATCCACACCAGCGGCAGGCTGACCAAGGACACCGGGGCGTACAGGGCCCGCAAGTTCGCCTGGCGGTCCTTGTTCCGCCACTGCCGGTTGAGCAGGCGGTCGACCACGGCGAAGACGAGCCGAGCGATGTGGGTAAGACGCTCGCGGGGCAACACCACGGTCTCCAGGGCAGAGATCAGCGTGGCCAGCACGACGAGACTGCCGCCGATGACGGCGAGCACATGAAGGGCGATCATCGTCTGTCACACATCTTGGGCCTTGAGCCTAATGGGGTCGACCACCTCGCTTCTTGAGTAGGTGAGGCTGGTCACCGAGCCGCCAACAGGTGAGCACTGAAGATGCCAGGGCCTCGAGTCCTACCTCTAGATCGTGCCCCTGTTGGTCGGTGAGGTCTCCTTCGACG
>DATMMO010000472.1:0-2897 GCA_035569695.1 Acidimicrobiales bacterium
GGCCATCCTGCGCCCGACCTTCGACGCGTCCAACGGCACCGACGGCTTCGTCTCGGTCGAGGTGGCCCCGTCCTTGGCCCGCGACACCCCGGGGACCATCGCTTCGGCCCGGGACCTCCATGAGCGGATCAACCAGCCCAACGTCTTGGTGAAGATTCCGGCCACGGCCGAGGGCGTGCCCGCCATCAAGCAGATGATCAGCGAGGGCCGGAGCATCAACGTCACCCTGATCTTCAGCCTGGACCGCTACGCCGAGGTCATCGAGGCCTATCAGTCGGGCCTGGAGGCCTACGTGGCCTCGGGGGCCACCGACCTCTCCACCGTGGCCAGCGTGGCCTCGTTCTTCATCAGCAGGGTCGACACCGAGGTCGACCGGCGCATCGAGACTGCGGCCCACGGCGACGAGAAGGTACTGGCCCTTCGGGGGAAGGCAGCGGTGGCCCAGGGTCGCCAGGCCTATCGCCTGTTCCAGGAGAAGTTCTCGGGCTCGCGGTGGGAGGCCCTGGCAGCCCAGGGGGCCCGGGTCCAGCGCCCGTTGTGGGCCTCGACCTCGACCAAGAACCCCGACTATCCCGACTTGTTGTACGTGGACACGCTCATCGGTCCCGACACGGTCAACACCATGCCCGAGGGCACCATCGCCGCCGTCGAGGACCACGGTACGGTGGCCCGCACCGTCGATTCCCACCTGGATGAGGCCGACGCCACCATGGCCGGCCTGGCCGGGGCCGGTATCGACATGGCCGATGTGTCCGCCACCTTGGAGGACGAAGGCGTGGCCTCCTTCGCCAAGTCCTTCGACGAGCTCATGCAGATCCTGACGGACAAAGCCAACCGTCTGGCCAGCTCGTCATGACCCCAGCCCTGGACCACCACAACGGTGGGACGCCGTCCGCCCGGACGTTGTCCTCCATGCACGCACCGTGAGGGCCTCGGCCTCCTCGGCCCGGTCGCTGCCCTGCGTCTTGACCAAGGCCCCACCGGTGGCCATGGTCATCTTCGGAGCCTCGGGCGACCTGGCCGCCCGCAAGATACTTCCCGCCCTGGCCCGGTTGGCCGACCGGGGGGCGCTCGACAACGGGTTCGTGGTCATCGGCATGGCCCGCACCCACTGGTCCGACGAGGAGTTCCGCCAGCACGTCCTCGAGTCCACACCCAAGGGGGGAGACAAATGGAAGGCGTTGGTCGAGCGCTTTCACTACGTCGGCGGCGAGTACGGCCACCCTGACACCTTCGCCAACCTCAAGACCATGCTGGACACGGCGGACAAGGAGGACGGGACCGGCGGCAACCGCCTCTACTACCTGGCCACCATTCCTGCCGTCTTCGGGCTGGTGGCCGAGGCCCTGGCCACCCACGGCTGCTCCGGTCCGGGCCAGGAAGGGACCTTCGCCCGGCTGGTGGTGGAGAAGCCGTTCGGTCGGGATCTGGCCAGCGCCATCGAGCTCGACGAGCAGGTCCACGCCGCCTTCGACGAGAGCCAGGTCTTCCGCATCGACCACTACATGGGCAAAGAGACGGTCCAGAACCTCCTGGCCCTGCGCTTCGCCAACGCCATCTTCGAGCCCACCTGGAACCGGCGCTATATCGAACAGATCCAGATCACCGTGGCCGAGAGCCTGGGGGTGGAGCACCGGGGCGGTTTCTACGAGACGGCCGGGGCGCTACGGGACATCGTCCAGAACCATGTCATGCAGGTACTGGCCCTCACGTTGATGGAGTCGCCCACCAGCATGGATGCCGATCGCATCCGGGACGAGAAGGTCAAGCTCCTGCAGGCCATCCACATACCCTCGCCCGACGAGGCCATCGACCGGTCGGTGCGTGGCCAGTACGAGGCCGGGACCATCGAGGGCGACAAGGTCATCGCCTACCGGGCCGAGCCCGACGTCGACCCCGAGTCGTGCACGGAGACCTATCTGGCTCTCCGCCTCCACGTGGACAACTGGCGCTGGGAGGGCGTGCCCATCTATGTCCGCACCGGCAAGCGGCTCCCGGCCCGGGTCACCGAGGTGGCCCTCCAGTTCCACCAGGTACCCCACCTCCTGTTCGACCGGCGTAGCAGTCGGGACCTCCAGCCCAACGTCCTGATCCTCCGGATCCAGCCCGACGAGGGCATCACCTTGGAGTTCGGGGCCAAGGTCCCCGGCGAGGCCTTCCGGGTCCGGTCGGTGGCCATGGACTTCTCCTACGACGAGGCGTTCGCCGGGGTCGAGGCGGCCGACGGGTACGAGCGCCTGCTCCACGACGCCATGATGGGCGACGCCACCTTGTTCATCCGGTCCGACGAGGTGCAACAGGCGTGGCGCATCGTCGATCCCTACCTGCAGGCCTGGTCGGAGGGAGCGCCGCTGTACATGTACCCGGCGGGAACCTGGGGGCCCCATATGGCCGATCTGTTGGTCGAACGACACGGCGACCATTGGCGAAATCCCCAACTCGACCTGGACCTCTCCGGCGGTCGCCTGGCTGAGCCCGAATGAACGAGAGGCCCGGATGAACGAGAGGACGACCCGATGAACGGGACCGTGGAACTGGTGGCCTCGGTGCCCGACCGTTTTGCCGAAGTGGTCAGCGAGGCGCTGGCCCGGGGCACGGCCGCGGCCCCACCGGACAGGGGCGTGTCCCTGTTCCTCTCGGGCGGCCCGACAGCCCGGGCGGCCTACGAGCGCCTGGCCCAGGTGGCCGGACCGGGCCCATCGGCCGGAGGTCCTGAAACCACGCCCACCGTCGACTGGACACGGGTGGATGCCTACTGGGGGGACGAGCGCTGCGTGCCCCCCGACGACAAGGACGCCAATCAGCGCCTGTGCCGGGAGGCGCTGCTCGATCGGGTGGGGCCTCTGCGCTCCGTCCACCCCATGTACACCGGCGGCGACCCCGCCGCCGCCGCTGCG
>DATMMO010000473.1:0-2847 GCA_035569695.1 Acidimicrobiales bacterium
CGCCAATTCAGTGCCACCAACGGGGTGACCTTCGTCGTCTACGCCGCATTGGGGGGCGCCCTCTTCCTTCTTCCCATCGAGCTCCAGGTGGTCTCGGGCTACTCGCCGCTCCAGTCCGGATTGGCCCTGTTGCCGGTCACCGCCATCATGTTGGTGTTCTCAGCGCGCTCGGGTCGATTGGCCACTCGATTGGGACCCCGGCTCCAGATGAGCGTCGGACCCATCGTCGTGGGGCTGGGACTGGCTCTGCTCACGCGTGCAACTGATGGCCCTAGCTATGTCGTCTACGTCCTTCCTGCCGTCCTCACCTTCGGCGCCGGACTGGCCATTACCGTCGCTCCCCTGACGGCCACAGCCATGGCCTCGGTGCCCATGGAGCATGCCGGCCTGGCCTCGGCTGTGAACAACGACGTGGCCCGGACGGGGGGCCTGATCGCCGTGGCCGTGCTGCCGGCCCTGGCCGGGATCAGCGGGAGCAGCTATCTCCATGCCCACCAGTTCGCCGCTGGGTTCCGGACGGCCGTGGTCATCGCCGCCGGCGCCTGTGCTGCGGGCGGTGTCCTGGCCGCGCTGGCCATTCGCAACCCAGCCCGTCCGCCCGGGGTCCAGCCGGAGCCCGAATGCTTGCACTGCGCACTCGACGCTCCTCCGGCCCGCGTCTAGATGCCATGGGTAACGCTCCGTAGATCACTGTGTCTCCCAGAGCCATTGCGGGGGCAACGAGGCCTCCCAGTCGGTGCCGTGGTCCTCACCGCGGTTCTGGTGGCCATGGCCCTTCCGGTCATCGGGGTTGGCAGTCCGTCGGAGGCGGCCACGACTTCCTCGGGTGCTCAAGCACCATCCCCGGCCGACCCAATGGCCTCGACGGCCTGTCCGACCAGCGGCGGTCTCCAGTGCGGTTCGGTGGTGGTCCCGCTCGACTACGCACACCGGTCGGGACCCACTCTCACCCTGGCTGTGACCCGGAAACCGGCGGCAGACCCCGCGCACCGCATTGGTGTCCTGCTGTTCAATCCCGGAGGACCGGGCGAGAGCGGCAACCAGATCCTGCCGGTGATCCTGGGTCTGCTTCCTCCTGCCGTCGCCTCCCGATTCGACATCGTCAGCTTCGATCCCCGAGGAACGGGAGCGAGTGACCCGCTCCAGTGCGGGACATCGCCATCCGCTGTCACCAGCGTGTTGCCCGTGCCGACGCGTGCAGGACAGCCTCTGCCCGGGACGTCGGTGTTCACGGCCATGGCCCAGGCCTGCACCGACCGCCACCCTGCCCTCGCCGCCTCCCTCACCAGCGACACCACCGCACGGGACATGGACCGGATCCGGGCGGCCCTCGGGGTCAAACAGATCAGCTACCTCGGTCTCTCCTACGGCACCGTCTTGGGCACCGTGTACGCCGACCTGTTCCCCCATCGTGTGCGGGCCATGGTCCTCGACGGCGGCGTGGACGTCAATGCTCCTCTGGCTATCCAGGCCGCGGATGAGGCCCCGGCAGCCGAACGGTCGCTCCAGCACTATCTGGCCAGTTGCGCCGCCGCGCCGAACTGTCCGCTGGGAGCCGACCCGACGGCCACCTTCACGTCGCTTCGCCACCAGCTCGAGGCCCATCCTCTCCCAGCCCCGGGGAACGGGGACAATGAGCCCGTCACTGTTGGGGACTTGGACACGGCCACCCTGTTCGCCCTCAGTGCTCCGGCGTTTGCTCCGTCATACCCCACGGCGCTGGTCGACGCACTGCACGGCGACGGCACTTCCTTGCGTCAGCTGGCGCTGGAGCTCGACGAGGACATTTCGGGCGCCCCCTTGGTCGATGCCTCCTGGGCCATCACCTGCAACGATTTTGCCTCCCATCTGACGCCGAGGACAGCAGGCGCCCAAGCTCGATCGTTGGCCGCCCGCTATCCCCTGATCGGCGGCTATGCGGTGACCTACAACCTGGGTGGTTGCGTGGCGCAGCCGAAGTCACCACACGCCATCGGCCACCTGCATCCGGACCACGCCCCTCCGGTGCTGCTGATCGGCAACATCGGGGATCCCAACACCCCGCTGGTCGGCTCACGGCACCTTGCCGCTGCCTTCAGCGCAGCCACCTTGGTGACGTGGGACGGGTGGGGCCACACGTGGCTGCTCAACGGGTCAAGCGACCACTGCATGGTCGATGTCGTTGATGGGTATCTGATCCTCCACCACCTCCCGAAACCGGGGACGCAGTGTCGTTGACCACTCTCCATCAATCCAGGGGACCCTGGGAGTAAAGTCGAATCGAGGTCCGGTGCTTACCGATGCCTCGCTGAGGGAAGAAGTAACGGATGGAATCCGAACAACAACCGCAGCCTCAGGGCCTGAGCTCACCAGGCGATCCGGTGGAGAGGGCCCCGACCGGATCGGGCGAGTCGGCCGTCGCACCGGCCCAGGCACCGACCCCACCCCCTCCACCGACGGGGGTTCCGCCCAGTCGGGCCGGGCGCCTGTGGATGGGTTTGCTCCCGGCGCTGATCTTCCTGATCCTGATGCTGGTGTTCATCTTCCAGAACCTGCACAACGTCAAGATCAGCTTCTTCACCGCGTCGGGCTCGTTCCCCCTCGCCCTCGCACTGGTCCTGGCCGCCGTGGGCGGCGCGCTCATCGTGTTGTGCCTGGGATCGATCCGAATCCTGCAGCTCCGCCGCACCGTGAGGCGACGGTCGCGCATGGCCCGTGCCTCCGAAAACCCACCGCACTGACGCGCTCGGCTGGCTGGGCGTATCGGGCGACCGACGCGCTCCTCACCAACTTGGTCCACCGCTCCCGTTCGGTCCTACTCGAGGTGACCGGACGGCTGGGCCCGCTTCCTGACGTGTGAGGCCAGGG
>DATMMO010000474.1:0-2333 GCA_035569695.1 Acidimicrobiales bacterium
GAGGTCACGCCGATGCCAGGGACCAGCACCACGACCAGCAGCACCAGCGTCCCGATCAGGAGCGGGACGCGGATCCTTCGCCACTTCCGGTAGTCCACCCGAGACAGAACGTAGAAGGCGACGATCCCGAGGCCCATCCACATGACCTGGCGGATGAGGATGCCCCAGGACGAGCCGTAGAGGCTCATGGAGATGATGGGCGAGGCCGATCCCACCATGACCAGTCCGATGATGCACAGCGTGGCCAGCAGGGCCATCAGGCACCTGGACGTGGGAAAACGGGATGGTCTTGGTTGAGGGACGGCACGGAGGGCCACCGGTCGCTCCGTTGACGGTCGGAGGCGGCCGGTGGACGTCCCTCGGGATGGCGGTCGACTGGAGGCCGCCGGCCGGCGGCGGGGCGCGGTGGAGTTCTGGGGATCAGCCATGGGCCCGCCGCTCTCGTCCCCGATGACCCGGCCCCAAGTGCATGGCACCAGCCTCCCCCATCCGTTGTTCCCGGTGGTGGAGCCTCGAGCGGAGCCCAGCCCTGGGCTCGACCCCGGCCTCAGCTGCTGAGCTCTCGGGCCTGGCCATCACGCCACCTTGGCCACGGAGAGGAAATCGCCGTAGAAGATCCCCAGGCCGAGGGCGGCGAACAGGCCGGCCAGGATCCAGAAGCGAACGATGACGGTCGTCTCCGGCCACCCCAGCAGCTCGAAGTGATGGTGGAGCGGGGCCATCCGGAACACCCGGCGGTGGAAGACCCGGAAGCTCACCACCTGGATGACCACCGACAGGGTGACGATGACGAACAGCCCCCCGATGACGGCCAGCAGCAGCTGGAGGTTCATCAGCAGGCACAGGGCGGCCAGCCCCGACCCGATGGCCAACGACCCGGTGTCGCCCATGAAAATCTTGGCCGGCGCTGCGTTCCACCACAGGAAGCCCAAGCACGCCCCAGCCAGGGCGACCGCCGAGAGGGCCAGGTCGAGGGCATCAGCGACGTGGTAGATGGCGAAGTGCCGGTACTGCCAGTACCCGATCACCGCCAGCACGGCGAAGGAAAAGGTGGCCGACCCGGCAGCCAGCCCGTCGAGGCCGTCGGTGAGGTTCACCGCGTTGGCCGCGGCGGCGATGATGAACGTGGCCCAGATGACCCAGACCACGGTGCCCAGCTGGATCCCGAACGAGTCGTACCGCGTAAATGAGAGCGTGGTCGACGCATGGGCCCAGTACACCGAGAGCAGGGAGAACAGCAGGCCCAAGGCCATCTGGGCACCGAACTTGGCCCGCTTGTTCAGGCCCAGGCTCCGACGGTGGCGCACCTTGATCCAGTCGTCGGCCAGCCCGATGAGGCTGGCCCCCACCACGGTCATCATGATCAGGAGGCCGGATCGGGAGAAGCGCACCCCGGTGGCGTGCGCGGTCAGGTACCCGGCCAGCACGCCCACCACGATGGTCATGCCGCCCATGGTGGGCGTGCCCGACTTGGCGATGTGGACCTGCGGTCCGTCCTCGCGGATGTGCTGGCCGATGTTGTTCTTGAGCAGCCAGCGGATGAGGAACGGGGTGGTGATGACGGCCACCCACAGGGCGATCCCGCCCGAGGTCATGAGCGGGATCATCGGGGCCCCCGCTTCGCCCGCAACCGGGTCAGGGCGCGCCTGGCCTCGTCGCGGTCGTCGAAGGGAAGGGTCCGATCGCCCACCGTCTGGGTCGTCTCATGGCCCTTCCCGGCGATCACCACCAGGTCACCGGGATGGGCCCGCTCCAAGGCGGCATCGATGGCGGCCCGGCGATCGGGTTCCACCACCAGCTCGGAGGACCCGGCCATGCCCGCCCGTACGTCATCGATGATGGCCGCCGGGTCCTCGCCCCGCGGATTGTCCGAGGTCAGGACGGTCACATCGGCCAGCCGGTCCGCCACCTCCCCCATCAGGGGGCGCTTGGTCCGATCCCGGTTCCCGCCGCAGCCGAAGACGCAGATGACCCGGCCCGTGGTCAGCGGGCGAACCGATGACAACACGACCTCGAGCCCGGCCGGGGTGTGGGCGAAATCGACGACCACCGAGAACGGAGCGCCGTCGGCGATCACCTCCATGCGACCGGGCACCGGAGCCGACTGAGCCAGACCGGCCACGATGGATGCGTCGGCCACTCCGAGCGCCGAGGCGACGGACGCGGCCATCAGCGCGTTGTCCACATTGAACAGGCCGCCCAGGGCCAGCGTCACTGCTCGACCCCGCCACCGGAAGGCCACGCCGCCCACCGTGGACGTGACATCGGATGCGTCCGAGCGACGGACGGGGACCATATCGATGGGGGCCGAACGAAAGAGCCGTTCACCCCAG
>DATMMO010000475.1:0-4266 GCA_035569695.1 Acidimicrobiales bacterium
AGCCTGCACGGCATCCTGGGTCAATTTTCAGCCCGCAACATCAACCTGACCAAACTGGAATCCCGGCCGACCAAGCGGGCTCTCGGTGACTACTGCTTCATCATCGACCTCGAGGGTCACGTGGGCGACGAGGTGGTCGCCGACTGCCTCCGGGATCTCCACGCCGAGCTGGCTGACGTCAAATTCCTCGGCTCCTACCCGGCAGCGGGGGAAGCAGGGCCGGCCATTCGCAAGGAAGTCGACGCGGCGTGGCGCAAAGCCGACTCGTGGCTCGAAGGATTGAGGTCCCAGATCGCCTGGGGCCCTGATGGGTCGGGACGATCAGCTCCGCGGACCTGAACCACCGGACTCCTCGCCCTACGTCGCTGGTCGCCCGACTCTGTTCCCAGCAGCCTCCTGATCGGGTCTTACCGGTTGAACGGTGCTCTGGCCCTTGTGTCGACGACTACCCTGACCGGAGCTGGGAGGGATGGCAGAGCGGACAAATGCGCGGCTCTTGAAAAGCCGTGAGGTGCAAGCCTCCGTGGGTTCGAATCCCACTCCCTCCGCTGGTCAGAGGCAGTTTTTGCAATCGGCCTGACCCACGAATTGGGTTCTGATCAGTATGGGTCCGTAGATGCCAAGTTGTCCGGTTCGTTCGATTCGACATCGACTCCAGGCCGGCACGCGTCTAGGACTGAAGTGACGGGCGCAGGAGTCCGGTGGCCCGGTTCGCCAGCTCCACGAGCGCAGCGACCACCTCGGTAACGACCCCGTCCTGACTCGGAGTGAACAGCTCGCCGAAGTCGCCGATGCCGCGCAGTCCGGGCGGCAGCTCCACCTGGATACCTCGTCCCGAGGGCAGGTTGACCGGGTTGTCGGGATGGAATCCCAGCCGCACTCGTTCGTCAGCAACGCGATAGCCGGCGAAACGGTCGTGGAGCAGCCGCCGTGCGGCCTCCAGCAGTTCAGCATTTCCCCCACCCACGATGATCCCCTGGAGCGGCCCGCTCTGGTTGCCTCTCGTCGCCGGGCCATACGGTTCGACGACGAGGCCGCGCTCAGGATCGATCCACAGAGCAAAAGAGTCGCGCCCGAACCCGTGTACCGAAATGGCGATGTCGACGTGCTGCAAGAAGGCTCGGAAGAGTGCGGACTGATCGGGGTTGTGGCGGCGCGAGGTCAGATGGACCCGCAGCCCGGCTGGCTGCACGATTGCGTAGTAGGACGCTCCCGCGTGCTCTGCGGCGCGGCGGGCGATCTGGTCGGTACCTCGATCCTGTGATCCACCGTGCAGTGCCATGAATCCAACGGCGGAGCGTAGGACGCACTCCTCAATAACCCCGGGCAGCGCGAGAAGCTCGGCCAGATCCATCTCGTCAGATTGGCACGCCGTTTGCCATCAAGTTCCGGCGACCCGAGTTGAGACAGGTTCAACCTGCTTCCCGTGGCTGTCCCGAACAGGCGATACTGGCTTCGACCGTGCCGCCCATCTCGCTCAAGGAGATAAGCCCGTGAATCACCAGTCAGAAGAGGGGTGGTATACCGATCCCTACGCGCGGCACGAAGCACGATGGCTTTCGGAGGGTGTACCCACCAAGTTGGTTCGCGACGGAAAGGTCGAATCGTACGACGAGCCTCCCGCCGAGCCGCCGACGTTGACGCCGGTCAGGCTGGAAGCCGAGCCCACCAGCCAAAACGGCCAGGACCTCCTTCGAGCCGATTCGGCCGAGCAGGGCGATACCTATAACTCGTCAGCGGCCACCATGGGCGCCATGGACGCCGTCGGCCAGGATGGTGCGCCCAATTTTGAACGACTGCAGGACGGCGAGGACTACTAGGGACTCGGGCCATAAGCTGCACAACGAGCAAAAACCCGATGCCGGGTTCTATGGGTCCGAGGGGGGCCAGCCTCTGCACGCCCCCATGGTCGTCCTGGCCGCTACTTCGTCACCCACCCCCCAGCTGATGCCGCCTCAGCGTTCGAAACGGAGGCCTGAGCATTCCGAACGATCGGGCCATGGTTCGCTGACGGTCACCAATGGGTAACTCTTGACGAGTCCGATCCATCCTGGAAAGCTCGGATCATTGAAGATGTGAACAGTTGTTCAGAGTGGGCATCCCAATACGGTGCTCGACCATGACAGGGGGGCCTGCATGACAGTTACTACCGAAACCATCCCGACCTCGTCGCCGTCGGCGCCGAAGCGGGAGCACGGCGCCGTGTTCCGCTTCTTCTTCGTCCACGAGGTCGATCAGTACCCCTCCAGCGGTCCGCGTACCGCCTATCTGATGCTGGCCGTCCTCGCCACGATCGTCCTCTATTACACGTACTACACACAGACCGGCGTCACGCCCAACATCCTGCGCTACTACCACATGTCGTTCACGTACTACGTGTGGATCGTCATCATCTCCAATGCCATCGGCGCCTTTGCTTCCCTTCCGGCCAGCAAGACCGACAAGTTGGGCCGATCGAACGTCATCATCTACGGACTGCTCATCGTTGGGCTGTTGGTCTGCGTCGGTGTCCCGAACGCCGGATCGAAGCTGGCCTTCGGCATCGTGATCTCGGCTCTGGGACTGGTCGAGGGGGCGATCCTGGTGGCCACACCGGCCATGGTGCGGGACTTCAGCCCGCAGCTGGGTCGCGCGTCGGCCATGGGTTTCTGGACCGTGGGCCCGGTGGCCGGCAGCCTGATCACCAGCATCGTCGCCACCCAAACGCTGAGCCACTTCGTGCGTTGGCAGAGCCAGTTCATCATCTCCGGGCTGAGCGCCATCGCCGTGTTCATCATCGCCCTGTTCTTCATGAAGGACCTGTCGTCACGGGTCCGTGACCAACTGATGGTGTCGATGCGGGACCAGACCCTGGTCGAGGCCCGGGCCCGTGGCCTGTCCGATAGCGAGGTCTTGGCCGCCACCGAACATCCGTGGCGGCAGATCGCCAAATGGGACCTGGCCGGGTCTTCCTTCGGCATCGCCATGTTCCTACTCGTGTACTACGTGGCCGCCGGATTCTTCACCATCTACTACGCGGTGAACTTCGTGAACGCCAACGGCGTGAACCTCTCGACGTCTCAGGTAAACGGACTGAACGCCTGGTTCTGGGGAGCCGACATCGTCGCTCTTATCGTCGTGGGTTGGATATCGGACCGGCTCCGCGTGCGCAAGCCGCTCATGCTCGTCGGCGCCGTCGGTGCGATCGTCACCCTCATCGTGTTCATGGGCTACGCCACCCATCCGCACACCTCCTACTTCACGCTGGCCTTCACCTCCTGCATCCTGGCCTTCTTCTTGTCGCTGGCCTATGCGCCGTGGATGGCGGGCTACACCGAGTCGGTGGAAGCGAAGAATCCTGCGCTGGTCGCCACCGGACTCGCCCTGTGGGGCTGGATCCTCCGCCTGGTCGTTGCCATCTCGTTCATCTTCTTGCCGATTGTCATCACCAGCGTCAACCCGGTGGTGAACAACCAGCCCCTGGCGACCCACGTCATCGACGGTCAGCCCATGCAGGCTTTTGTGGTCCAGCATGCCGACACCGTCGCCTTCGCCCAGGCGCACTCGGCTCTGCTTGCGAAGATTCAGCCCTATAGCGCGCAGCTTGCCCAGGCTCAGACGAATCCGACCCCGGCGCTCATCACCCAACTCACGAGGGAACTTGGCGCGGCCACACTTGCTCAGGTGGTGAAGTATCAGAAGCAACTCACTACGTTGGTGGTGCCCTACACGGCCCAACTCAATTACCTGAACGCCAATAGTGCTGCGTTCATCGATCTGAAGAACGCGGCAGCGAAGTCACCCCAGCAGTGGCAGCACTGGTTCTGGGTCGATATCGGCGGCATGGTGGTGTTCATTCCGACCATCTGGCTTATCGGTGGAGCGTGGGGCCCCCGCAAGGCAAAGCGTGACAAAGAAGAGCATGATCACGCCGTTGAAGAGGAGTTGGCTCGCATCCTGCGGGACGACCCGTCTCCATCACCAGCCTGAGTAGGTAGCTCAACTCCGCCTGAGCATGGCCGGGCCTACTCGCCGCCATGGGCGAGCGGGCCGGTATCTACTCGCTGCCATGGGCGAGCAGGCCGTAGTTGGCGCCCCGGCGCAGGTCGGGCCCGCTGACAATGGCCAGATTCACCGGTGATCGTCGACCATTCCAGGCCGGCCAGGAACCGGACGACGACGACGACGGCCCGACTTCCTCAGCTCTTCGGTTGCGCTCGCCACCGCATAGACCCGACCCGATGGTCTTCCTCTCGGAGGCTGCCCTTCCGCTAGTCTCGCCCCAGC
>DATMMO010000476.1:0-3695 GCA_035569695.1 Acidimicrobiales bacterium
CTCCGGGAACTTCGGTGGGGGCTCCGGCGGCTCCGGATTCGGCGACGGGTCCGGCAGCGGCTCAGGCTCAGGCAGCGGCTCGGGTGCGCTCATCTGCAGCGTGATCACCAGCTCACCGGCGCAAGAAGCGCAGCTGGCAAACGGCGATACCATCACCTCGGTGAACGGTCAGAACGTGGCCTCGCCTACCGCCCTCACCAACCTGTTGGGCTCGCACCACCCCGGCGACAAGGTGACCATCGGGTATGTGGACTCCTCTGGAGCACAGCAGTCAGCATCGGTGACGCTGACCTCTGGGCCTCCCCAGTAGCGGTTCCGAGCGGTTCCGGGACGGTTGAGGTCCGATCGACCCAGCGGCCGCCAGTCTCAAGCATCCCCAACGATGCCGTCCTGCTCTCGAGTGGGACGGCATCGTTGTCGTTTGTGTCGGTCTCGGTCCGGTCGTGTTGTACTTGACCGATGGCTGGCTCAGCGACCAGCATCCGTGCATGTGCATCTCAGGTCCATCGGCCCGCATCAGTGCCACCGGAGCCGCTCCACTATGGAACGCTCCACTGTGGAACGTTCCCCTACGGAACGCTTCACGGCGGAACGGAACGGCTCATCGGCCCGGTGCCCGATGAGCGGGCCCCTCGATGGCCTGCGCATCGTCGAGTTCGCCGGCTTGGGCCCGGCCCCCTTTGCCGGGATGATGCTGTCCGACGCCGGCGCCGACATCATCCGGATTGACCGGCACGACCGGGCTACCTATCCGCCGCAAGAGCACCCGCACGTCGACCTCATGAACCGGGGCCGGAGGTCGGTGGCTGTGGATTTGAAGAACCCTGACGGCATCGAATTGGTGTTGCGCTTGATCGCTAAGGCCGACGGGCTCATCGAGGGGTTCCGTCCCGGTGTCACCGAGCGGCTGGGACTGGGTCCCGAGGTGTGTCTGAACCGTAATCCGCGCCTCGTCTACGGTCGGATGACCGGTTGGGGGCAATCGGGTCCCCTGGCCACCACGGCCGGCCACGACATCGATTACATCTCCATCGCCGGCGCGCTCGAAGCCATCGGACGAGCGGGACAACCCCCGCTTCCTCCGCTCAACCTGGTTGGGGATTTCGGAGGCGGGGGCATGCTCTTGGCCTTCGGCATGGTGTCGGCGATCCTGTCCGCCCAGAAGACGGGCGAGGGCCAGGTCATCGATGCCGCCATGGTCGATGGGGCTGCGGCGTTGATGACGATGATCTACACCCTTCGGGGCACGGGCACATGGCAGGACGTCCGCGGAACGAACCTCCTCGACACCGGTGCGCCCTTCTACGAGGTCTACGAGACAGCCGACGGGAAATTCATCAGCGTGGGGGCCATCGAGTCCCAGTTCTATGCCGAGTTGATTCGGTTGCTCGAATTGGAGAACGAGGAGCTTCCCGATCAGAACGACCAGTCCCAGTGGCCCAAGCTGAAGGAGCGGTTCGCGTCGCTGTTCCTGACCAAGACCCGCGATGAGTGGCAGGCCGTCTTCGACGGAACCGATGCGTGCGTCTCGCCCGTCCTCTCGATACCTGAGGCCGCTGAACACCCCCACAATCAGTACCGCGGAACCTTCACCGAGGTGGCGGGAGTGGTGCAGCCGGGACCGGCCCCTCGTTTCGAAGGCACTCCCGGCGCCATCCGGCGTCCGCCGCCGAACCCCGGTCAGCATGGCGACGAGGCCCTGGTCGAGTGGGGTGTCGATCCGGAGACGATTGCCAAAGTGCGAGCAACGGGCGCCATAACCTGAGCGGGCTGATTCAAGGGGTCGGCGCTGTCCAGACTTTCGAGCCGTCCTGGCTGGCGGGGGTCTGACCGTCGGGGCTCGATGCCGCGTACCATGCCGCGGTGAGCGTTCGAGATCGAGGCGACCAGTTTCGCCGCCTGGTGCGCGCATCGCTGGCCGACCTGTTCGACCAGCGCAAACCGTTCGGCCGCTTGGCCCTGACCCATGTGCTGATGACGGCGGGGGACACCATGTTCGCCGTCTCCCTGGCCGGTTCGCTGTTCTTCTCCATTTCGCCGACGGCGGCCAAGGACAAGGTGCTGTTGTATCTGTTGTTGACCATGGCGCCGTTCGCGGTGGTTGCTCCCGCGTTGGGCCCGTTGATCGACCGAAGCCGGGGAGCCCGACGGGCAATGGTGGTGGTTTCCGCTCTCGGTCGTGCGGCGCTGTGCCCGTTCCTCGCTCGAGACTTCCACTCGTTGCTGTTGTTCCCCGAGGCCTTCGCCATGCTGGTGCTATCCAAGGTGTACCTGGTCACCAAAGGCGCACTCGTCCCCGAAATGGCGGCACAGGGTCTGCTCGACACGACGTCCTTGTTGCCGTCGACCGGGCCGACGGCTGTGGGTGTCACCACCGGTCCCTCACCTCCGGCTCGTTCCTCCGAGGCGTCTGCTGGCGCCAGCGCCGCGCCCGAACACGTGGATCGCTCCGATCAGATCGCCCAGCCGGGCCATACTGACCTGGCCACGTTGAATGCGCGCTTGGGCCTCCTGGCTTCGCTGTCGGGGTTCGTGTTCGCCATTCCGGCCGTCATCGCCTTGAAGCTCGGCGGAGCCCCATGGGTCGTGTGGCTGGCCCTCTTGGTGTTCGTGGCTGGAGCCGTAGCCGGGCTGCGACTACCGGTCCGTCGATCGCGCTCGGTCCGGGGCGCTCCAGCTGGTCCCGAGGCGGGCTCGGCTGCTGGATCAACCGGCGTCGACCTGGTTGAGGCGTCGGCATCGGGCCCCACGTCCCCCATGCTCGGGCGGCAACCCTTCATCGAAGACCTCGATGACGACCTGGACTTGGCTCCGTTTCGTCCCATCGCCAATGGAGAGGTACTCCTGGCCCTTATTCCCATGTCTGCCCTCAAGGCGCTGGTCGGCTTCCTTACGTTTCTCTTCGCCTTCGGACTACGGCGGGAGGGGGCGGCCACTTGGTGGTTCGGTCTGCTGCTGGGATCGATCACCGCTGGAGCGCTAGTCGGGGTTCTGTTGGTTTCGCGGATTCGCCGACTGCTGAGTGAGCAACAGATCCTGGTGGCGTCGCTCTGGCTGGTGGCTGTGTTCGCTGCCGTGGGGGCGATCGAGCGGGCCCGCCTGCTCCAGACCATCGTGGCCTTTGCCGTCGGGGTGGCCGGAGCGATCGCCAAGCCGTCATTTGATGCGCTGGTGCAGCAATTTGTCCCCGAGTCCAACCAAGGCCGAGCATTTGCCCGCTTCGAGACGCGATTGCAGCTGGTCTGGGTGGTGGGAGCGTTCGTACCCGTGGTCCTGACCCTGCCGATCCCGGCGGGAGACCTGGTCATGGCCATCTTTGCCGCGGTTACCGGGATCTTCTACATGAGCGGTCGGCGGTCGGTTCGCGATCACGCCTGAACGTTCGGTTGCCAACTTTGGTTTGTGGTGTTGCTGTTCCATCCTGTTGCTGTTCCATCCTGTTGAGGGAGTAATACACCCTCCTGCGATGATTGATGTATGGCCACATCGGACCAGCGCAGCAGGAGAAAGGGCAGTCAGAGGCCGCCCGCCCGGAAGACGGCGCCTTCC
Organism: Acidimicrobiales bacterium; assembly: GCA_035569695.1. Lineage (GTDB taxonomy): Bacteria > Actinomycetota > Acidimicrobiia > Acidimicrobiales > RAAP-2 > DASXMT01. The sequence continues at coordinate 3,550 of DATMMO010000476.1, forward strand.
TCGGCTCGTTCTGCCGCCCGCTCTGCCCGCACCTCGTCGGGTGCCTCTGGTGCCGCCTCTGGCTCTGCCTCTGGCGCCGACGCATTGGCTGAGTCCCTAGCCGAGGCCATCTCCGTGCTCGAGTCCATCGTGGCTGACTTTGAACC
>DATMMO010000477.1:0-8082 GCA_035569695.1 Acidimicrobiales bacterium
CGCTTGCCCGCGATGTTCTCCCGCAACGGGTTGAGCTTGCGGCGAACGCCGTTGGCCCGCTCCTGTTGGGTGGGGGCGATGAACGTGCGCCCGATGTACCGGTTCTTCACCAGACCCTGGCCGTAGGGGATCCCGCTGCTCAAGGCGTAGCCCTCGGCCGCGGGTACGCCGGAGTCGGGCACTCCCATGACCAGGTCGGCCTCGACCGGCGCCTGGGTGGCCAACCGCTGGCCCATGCGGCGCCGGGCGCCGTGCACCTCGTTGCCGTAGAGCTTGCTGTCGGGCCGGGCGAAGTAGACGAACTCGAAGATGCACAGACGGGGATCGAAGCGCTCGGGGGCGAAGACGAACTCCGAGCGCAGCTCCTTCCCGTCGATGACCACCATCTCGCCCGGCTCCAACTCACGGACGAACGTGGCCCCGATGACGTCGAGGGCGGGGGTCTCCGAGGCCAGCACCCAGCCCTCCTCGAACTCGTCGGTGGCCTCCAACCGGCCCAGGCACAGGGGACGGAACCCGTTGGGATCCCGGATCCCGATCAGCCGGTCGGCGTCGAGGAGGACGAAGGAGAAGGCCCCGCCGACCTCGGGCAGGACGGTACGGAGGGCGGCCATCAGATCGCCCTCTCCTTCCGACTCGGCGGGAAAGGCCTCGGCCAGGAGCTCGGCCACCAGGTCACTGTCGGAGGCCACCACCCCGGGAAGCATGCCCGCCGCCTCGGTGAGGGCCGTGGTGTTGGTCAGGTTGCCGTTGTGGGCCAGACCGAACCCGGCCCGCCCCACGCCCCGGTAGACGGGCTGGGCGTTCCGCCACGACCGCGACCCGGCCGTCGAGTAGCGGGTGTGGCCAATGCCCAGATGGCCGCGGAGCCCCGACAGCTTGCGCTCGTCGAACACGGTGGTGACCAGGCCCATGTCCTTCATCACGGTGATGGCATCACCGTCGCTGAGGGCCATCCCCGCCGATTCCTGGCCCCGATGCTGCAGGGCGTACAGCCCATCGAAGATCAGGTGTGCGACGGACCGCCCCGGGGCATAGACCCCGAAGACACCACAGGCTTCCTTGGCCTCCATCATCGGTTCATCACCGTCGTCACCGGGGGTCGTCGGGCTCGTCGCTGGAGGGCTGCCCCAAGCGAGCGGGATCCCTCACGTGCAGACTAGTGCCCAGGCCGACCCGCCAATCGTTTCCGGACGGACTCCCAGGTGAGGAAGTCACCCCCGGCCTGAGGTGAGCGACCGACCGGTAGCCTCACCGGGGTGATCGACCTCCACACCCACTCCACCGTCTCCGACGGGAGCGACCCACCCGAGCGCATCCCCGAGCTGGCCGCGCTGGTGCAGTGCACGGCCGTGGCCCTGACCGATCACGACTCACTGGCCGGCTTACCTGCCGCCCGGCGGCGAGCGGAAGAGTTGGGGGTGGAGCTCGTCCCCGGCTGTGAGATCTCCTGTCGCACCGTCGGCAAGGGGGGCATGCACGTCCTGGTCTACTTCGTCGAAGACGACGGCGGCCCGTTGGCCCAGGAGCTGGTCCGGCTGCGGGACGACCGGCTCCAGCGCAACGCGGCCCTGGCCGATCGCATGGCCGTCCTCGGGCTCCCCGTCACCTACCAGGAGGTGGTCGACATCGCCGGCGGCGAGGACGGGGTGGGCCGCCCCCACTTCGCCACCGCCCTGGTACGCCACGGGGTGGTCGCGTCCATCCAGGAGGCCTTCGACCAATACCTGGGCAACGGCGGCCCGGCGTACGTACCCAAGTCTCGCCTGGACGCCGTCGACGTGGCTCGGCTGGCCCGAGCCTCGGGCGGTGTCGCCGTCCTGGCCCACCCCTACAGCCTGGAGCTGGAGCCGGCCGAGCTGGCCCGGACCATCGGCGAGCTGGCCGAACACGGCTTCGCCGGCATCGAGGCCATCTACGGCCGGTACTCGCCCCGCCAGCGACGGGACCTGGTCACCCTGGCCGACCGCTTCGACCTGGTGGCCACCGGTGGGTCGGACCACCACGGGACGATCAAGCCCGACCTGACCGTAGGGACGGGAACGGGGGACCTGAAGGTGCCCGACCGGGTCCTCGAGCGCCTGGCCGCCCGCCGCCCCGCCGCCTGACCCGAGGTCGGCGGCTATCCCTCGGCCGGAGCCAGTTCGTCCAACAGTGCGGGCAGACGGTCCCGCCAGGCCACGGTGGCGGCGTCCAGGCCGACATCGACCAGGCCCTCGACCACCAGGCGGTCGCCGCCGGCCGAACCGAGAACCCACGCCCCCAGCTGCGAGGCGGCGGCCCGGGCCATGAGCTCGTCGGGGCGATCGGTGCAGACCACGACGCGAGAGGGGGCCTCGGTGAACAGGGCGCGGTGATCGGAGATGCCCCCGACCACGAACCCGAGGCCGGACCGGACGGCCATCTCGCCCAGGGCCAGACCGAGGCCGCCACCGGAGACATCGTGGATGCCCTCGACCAGGCGCTGATCCCCGTCGACCCGGCCGGCGATGACCTCGCCCACCAGGTCGCCCACCCACGCCACCAGCCGGCCGTGCAGGGCCAGGTCGAGCGGGGGCAGGGTGCCGTTGCGATGCTCCCGGCACTCGACGGCCCATCGGGATCCGGCCAGCGACGGGCCCTCGCCGATGTCGCTGCCCACCACCACCAGCGAGGAGCCGGCCCGGAGGGTCATGCCCGGCGGTCGGCGAGCCAGATGGTCGATGAGGCCCACCGTGCCGATCACCGGCGTGGGGTCGATGTCGGTGCCCGCGCTCTCGTTGTACAGGCTCACGTTGCCCCCCACCACCGGAAGGCCCAGGGCCAGGCAGGCCTCGCCCATGCCGTCGATGGACTCCGACAGCTGCCACATGACCTCGGGGTGCTCGGGGTTCCCGAAGTTGAGGCAGTTGACCACGGCCACCGGACGGGAGCCGGCGCAGGCCACGTTGAGGGCCGACTCGGCCACGGTGGCCGCAGTGCCCTGGCGCGGGTCGAGCGAGCACCACCGGGGGTTCGAATCGGTGGACAAGGCCAGCCCTCGGGTCGAGTCCGGCAGCCCGGGCGCGGCCAGACGCAGGACGGCAGCATCGCCGCCGGGAGCCTCCACCGTGTTCAAGAACAGCTGATGGTCGTACTGGCGAAAGACCCACGACGGGTCGGTCAACAAGGCCAGGAGGTCGGTACCGCAATCGGGCGGGGCCAGGGAACCGGGGTCATCGGCCAGCCGGCTGTCCTGGTCGGCCGGCCGGGCCAGGGGCCGGTGATAGAGGGGGGCGTCCTCGCTCAGGGACTCGGCCGGGAGGTCGCCCAGCACCTCGCCGTCGAACCCGTCCAGGATGCGGAGCCGTCCGGGCTGTCCCGGGGGCGACTCGGTGACCCGACCCACCACCTCGGCCCGGACCTCCCACCGGCGACACACCGCCTGGACCCGCTCCAGATCGGACGGCGTGACGATGGCCAGCATCCGCTCCTGGCTCTCCGACGTCATGACCTCGTAGGCGGCCATGCCCTGCTCGCGCCGCGGCACCCCGGACACGTCGACGTCCATGCCCACCCCACCCCGGGCGGCCGTCTCACTGGTGGCACAGACCAGGCCGGCGCCCCCCAGGTCCTGGATGCCCACGACCAGATGGTCGTCCAGCAGCTCGAGGCAGGCCTCGATCAGCCGCTTCTCCTCGTAGGGATCGCCCACCTGGACACTGGGGCGCTTGGCCGCGTCGTCCTCGTCGCCCCCGGCGTCGCCGAACCCCGCTGATGCCAGCACGCTCACCCCGCCGATGCCGTCCCGGCCGGTGGCCGATCCCAGCAGGACGGCCAGGTTGCCCACTCCCGAGGCTCGCCCCAGCACCAGCCGATCCACCGGGAGGACGCCGAGGCAGAGCACGTTGACCAAGGGGTTCTGGGCGTAGCACCGGTCGAAGGTCAGCTCCCCGCCCACGGTGGGCACCCCCACCGAGTTCCCGTACCCGGAGATCCCGGCGACCACGCCCTCGATCAGCCAGCGCTGGCGGGCGGCCTCGGGATCCCCGAAGAAGAGCGGGTCCATCACCGCGATGGGACGGGCGCCCATGGTGAAGATGTCCCGGAGGATGCCCCCGACGCCGGTGGCTGCGCCCTGGTAGGGCTCGATGGCTGAGGGGTGGTTGTGGCTCTCGATGCGGACGGCCACGGCGATGCCGTCACCGGCGTCGATCACCCCGGCGTTCTCCCCCGGGCCCACCAGCACCAGCGGGCCCTCGGTGGGCAGGCGCCGCAGGTGGATGCGGGACGACTTGTACGAGCAATGCTCGCTCCACATCACCGCGTACAGGGCCAGCTCCAGGTGGTTGGGCTGGCGGCCGAGCAGCGCTTCGATCGCCGCCAGCTCGTCGTCGGTGAGCCCGAGGGCGCGGTGAAGGGGCACGGTGGTATCGGGGGCTCCGGCGTCCATGGTCACACCGTACCCGTCCGACCTGTCCGAGCCTCCGACTCCACACCATTTGGCCGGGGTCGACGGGTGGGGTATCGAACGTCACCGCGCTGGTCCCATACAGCATTGCCGTCCCACGCTCAGCGGCGATGTCTTCCCCAGGCCGATAGGGCCAACTGTCCAACCACTGCCGACGCCGGGCCAGCATCGATGGCGGTTCGATACGCCGCCTGTTGGCCGGTCACTTCCCCCTGACCCGGTGGGCCAGCACGAGGCCGTTCTGGTCATTTGCTCCCGGGCATGTACGACAAACTAACCACCTCTCCGGCCGGTGATATTCGATCGGCCCAGGCCACAGCTATGGATACGGCAATATTCATTTTCCGGGTCGATAAATCACCCTCCGTGTACAGCACATGGATCGGCCGCCATTGCTTCGAACGGTCCGGTGCAACTCCTCCGAGTTGCCATTGAATGAATGGTCTGTAAAACTGGTGCTATGGCAAAAACCCCGCGAAAAAAGACGGCTATGTCCGATGCCCACAAGGCGGCTTTGGCCAAAGGTCGTGAAGAGGGTCGCGTGGTGCGTCGCTATCTTGAGGCACTGGAGTCGACCAAGCCCCGTCGTGGGCGTAAGCGCACCCCGGACTCGGTCACCAAGCGCCTCAATACGATCGAAGATCGTCTGGGTGATGCCGATGCATTGAGCCGGCTCCACCTGGTCCAAGAGAAGCAGCAACTGGAGGCCGAGCTGGCCCACACCGGTGACACCGTCGACCTCGGTGCGCTGGAGAAGGAGTTCATCAAGGTGGCCCGGGCCTACGGCGACCGCAAGGGCATCACCTATTCGGCCTGGCGGACCGTCGGGGTGTCGGCACCGGTGCTGCAACAGGCCAAGATCGCCCGGACCCGGGGCTGACTGCTGGCCCTGCCGCTCGAGGCGGGCTCAGGCGGCTTCGGACAGCAGGGAGCGGAGCAGCGCAGCCCCATCCACCGAGCCCAACAGCGCATCGGTGGCCCGTTCGGGGTGGGGCATGAGACCCACGACATTGCGAGCCTCATTGCAGACGCCGGCGATGCTGTCGATGGATCCATTGGGATTGTCCACGTAGCGGAGGACGATCCGGTCCTCGGCATGCAGTTCGGCCAGCGTCTCGGCACTGCAGATGTAGTTCCCCTCGAAGTGGTTGATGGGGATGTGCAGCACGGTCCCCACCGCCACCCCGGTGGTGAGGGCCGACCGGTCGGTCTCCACCCGCACCTCGGCCGTGGTGCATAGGAACCGGAGGCCCTGGTTCTTCTGGAGGGCACCGGGCAGCAGCCCCGCTTCGGTCAGCACCTGGAATCCGTTGCAGATGCCGATCACCGGGCCACCGTCGGCGGCGAACCGGCTCACCGCGTCCATCACGGGCGAGAAGCGGGCGATGGCTCCGGGCCGGAGATAGTCGCCGTGGGCGAACCCGCCCGGCAGCACCAGGGCGTCGTAGCCGTCCACGGTGGTGTCCCCGTGCCAGACCAGCTCGGCCGAGCCGCCCAGCTCGTCCAGGGCCTTGATCACATCGTGCTCGCAGTTGCTTCCGGGGAAGTTGACCACCCCGATCCGGCCGGCCATCAAAGAGAGGGCTCGGTGGAGGGGCCGAGTTCCTGGTCGGTGGGGCTGAGGGTGACGGTCGAGTCCTCGATGACCGGGTTGCCCAAGAAGCGCTCGGCCACCACCTCGGCCTGCTCGATGGCGGCGGCCTCGTCGTCGGCCTCGATGTCGAACCGGAAGGCCTTCCCGGCCCGCACCCCGGTGACCCCGTCGAAGCCCAGAGCCCCGAGGGCCCGCTCGATGGTCGCCCCCTGAGGATCGGCGATCCCCGGCCGCAACGACACCTCCACCAGCACCGAGTAGTTCACCGATCGGCTCCCTGACGGCGCATGCTCAGGCACCGTACCAGTCGGCCAACTTGCGCCCGCTGATCAGCTCATAGGCGTCGGTGTAGCGCCGGGAGGTGGCGGCCACGATCTCGTCGGGCAGGGCCGGCGGTGGCGGCTGCTTGTCCCAGGGCTGGGCCTCGAGCCAGTCCCGCAACGGCTGCTTGTCGAACGAGGGTGGGTTGGTGCCCGGAGCGCAGTCGGCCGCGGGCCAGAACCGCGACGAGTCCGGGGTGAGGACCTCGTCGCAGATGGCCAGCTCGCCGTCGATGTACCCGAGCTCGAACTTGGTGTCGCAGATCACGATGCCGTGCTCTTCGGCCCGGGCCGCAGCCCGCTGGTAGGCAGCCAGGCACACCTCGCTGGCCGCCTGAGCCGCCTCGGCCCCGACCAGGTCGGCGGCCTCGGCCATGCCGATGTTCTCGTCGTGGCCCTCGAGGGCCTTGGTCGAGGGCGTAAAGATCGGCTCGGGCAACCGATCGGCGTGGCGGAGCCCGGCGGGCATGGGCATCCCGTGCACGGTTCCTTCCCGCTCGTACTCCTTGTAGGCCGAACCGGCCAGGTAGCCCCGCACGATGCACTCGATGGCCAGCATGTCGGCCTTGCGCACGAGCATGGACCGGCCGGCCAGGTCGTCCAACCCGGGGTGGGCCGGGAAGTCGGCGGCGTCGGCGCTGATGAGGTGGTTGGGGGCCAGGTCGGCCAGCTCCTCGAGCCAGTAGACGGTCATGGCCGTGAGCACCCGGCCCTTGTCGGCGATGGGCTCGGCCATGATCACGTCGAAGGCGGAGATGCGGTCGGAGGCGACCATCAACAAGCGGTCGTCTCCGGCGTCGTAGAGCTCTCGGACCTTGCCCGACTGGATGAGGGGCAGCGCCTCGGTTGCCTCGGTCACTCTGTGGCTCCCTTCGATGGTGTCGTTGTGATTGTCAGTACCCATTTTGATCCCTTGGGCCTCATGGTCCGAGCTGCTCCAGGGCATCGGTGAAGCGGTGGATGTGGCGCAGGGCGCGCTGGAGGTCGAACGCCTCGTCCAGCTGGGCCGCCGACAGGATGACCTCGGGGTCGGCGTCGAGGATCTGGCGGAACGACCGCCGTTCCTCCCACGCCTTCCGGGCGTCCCGCTGGACGATGCGGTAGGCCGCGTCCCGACTCAGGCCCCCGGCCACCAAGGAGAGCAAGACGGACTGGGAGAAGACCAGGCCGAAGCTGCCCTGGGCCAAGTTGCTCAGGGCCCGTTCGGGATGGACGACCAGTCCGGCGACCAGACCGGTGGCTTTGTTCAGCATGTAGAGGGTCAGCGAGGAGGCGTCGGGCAGCACCACCCGCTCCACCGAGCTATGCGATATATCCCGCTCGTGCCACAGGGCCACGTCCTCGATCCCCGCCGACAGGTAGCCCCGCAGCACGCGGGCCAGCCCGCACAGCCGCTCCGACAGGATCGGGTTGCGCTTGTGGGGCATGGCCGAACTGCCCTTCTGGCCCGCGCCGAAGGGCTCCTCCGCCTCGCCGACCTCGCTGCGGGCGAGGTGGCGGATCTCGGTACACATGAGCTCGACGGTGGAACCGACCGCGGCGCAGGCGTAGAAGAGCTCGGCGTGTCGGTCACGGGCAATGACCTGCGTCGCCGGGATCGGGGCCAGTCCGAGCGCCTGGCACACAGACGCCTCGACCGCGGGATCGATGTTCGAGTACGTGCCGACGGCGCCCGACAACTTGCCCACGGCGATGGCACGGCGCGCGGCGCGCAGGCGTTGGCGGTCGCGGTCGGCCTG
>DATMMO010000478.1:0-8613 GCA_035569695.1 Acidimicrobiales bacterium
CCGGCCGAGGCGGGGCTGGCCAACCAGGCCACCAGGGGGGCCACGTTCTCCGGTGCGAAGGTGTCGAAGTTGTCGGTGGCCGCCGCCGTCATCCGCTCCTGGCCGCCGGGCGTGATCATCCGGGTGCGGGCGGCGGGCGAGATGGCGTTGACGGTGATCCCGTAGCGATCGAACTCGCGGGAGGCGATGATGGTGAAGGCGGCGATGGCGGCCTTGGCCGCGCCGTAATTGCTCTGCCCGATGTTGCCGAAGAGCCCCGACACCGACGAGGTGTTGATCACCCGGGCGCTGTTCTCCTGGCCCGCTTTGGCCCGCTCGCGCCAATGGCGCGCCGCCGTCCGGGTGGTGAGGAACGTGCTCCGCAGGTGCACGGCCAACACGGCATCCCAGTCGTCCTCCGACAGGTTCACGATGACCCGGTCCCGCAGGATGCCGGCGTTGTTCACCACGACGTGGATGTCGCCGTAGGTGTCGATGGCCGTCTGGACCAGCCGCGCCGCCCCCTCGGCGCTGGAGACGTCGTCGCCGTTCACCACGGCCTGGCCGCCGTTGGCCACGATCTCGTCGACTACCGCTTGGGCGGCGGAGACCGATGCCCCCTTGCCGTCGACCTCGCCGCCCAGGTCGTTGACCACGACCTGGGCCCCCTGCCGGGCCAGCTCCAGGGCATGGCCCCGGCCGATTCCCCGTCCTGCCCCGGTGACCACAGCCACCCGACCGTCACAGATCTGTGCCACTGCTGTCCTCCTGTTCTGGTTCGAACACCGCAACGGCGCGGCCGTCCTCGATGGGCTCCCACGTCAGGTGCACCCGTTGCCCGATGGCCACCGCCAAGGGATCGACGTTGACGATGTTGGTCATGAACCGCACGCCCTCGTCCAGCTCGACCAGGGCCACGGCGTAGGGAACCCGATCCTTGAATTCGGGCAGGGCGGCATTGTGCTGGACGCTTACCGCGTACACCGTGCCCCGGCCCGAGGCCTGCCGCCACTCGATACCCGATCCGAGGCAACCGGGGCAGGCGGCCCGGGGATACCAAAAGGGCCGTTCACAGGTCGTGCACCAGGGAAGGACGAACTGTCGGGCCCGGGTGGCCTCCCAGTACGGTCCGGCCTCGGTCGACTCCAGCTGGGTGGGTCGGGTCACAGCGTTGCCTCCGTTCCGAGGACGACGGTCGATGTGGCCGAGAGCACGCCACCCACACCGTGGGCCACGGCCACGTCGACCTCGGGGACTTGGCGGGGCCCCGCCGCTCCCTGGATCTGGCGCGCCGCCTCCACCAGTAGGAACATCCCGAACATGCCGGGATGGGTGTACGACAGCCCACCGCCGGAGGTCTGGGCCGGGAAGGAGCCACCGGGCCCCAGCTTGCCGTCGGCCACGAAGGGACCCCCCTCCCCCTTGGGGCAGAAGCCCAGGTCCTCCAGGGCCAACAGGACGGTGATGGTGAACGAGTCGTAGAGCTCGGCCACGTCGACCTCAGCCACCGACACCCCGGCCAGCTCGAAGGCCTTGGGACCGGAGACCGATCCGGCGGTGACGGTGAGGTCGGGCATCTGGGAGATCATCTGGTGGCTGTGGGCCGTGGCCGCGCCGAGGACGTAGGCCGGGGTGGCGGCCAGATCCCGGGCTCGCTCGGCGCTGGTCAACACCAGGGCGCCGGCACCGTCGGTGACCAGGCAGCAGTCGAACCGATGGAGTGGGGAGGCGACCATGGGCGAGGCCAGCACGTCGTCGACCGAGAGGGGATCCCGATACCGGGCCTTGGGGTTGAGGGCGGCCCAGCTCCGGGTGTCCACCGCGATCTGGGCCAGCTGCTCCGAGGTGGTGCCGTAGAGGGCCTGGTGGCGACTGGCGGCCAAGGCGTAAGCGCCCACGGGCGACTGCATGCCGAAGGGCATCTCCCACTCGAGCCGCGGGGCCACCACCCCGGCGGCGGCGGCGTCAGCCTGGCCGGCGGCCCCCGAAAACCCGCGCCCGCCCCGCTTGGCCGTCGATCGGGGAAGGCTCACGTAGGACACCACCACCACCTCGGCCAGGCCCAGCTGGATGGCAGCGGCGGCGTGCTCGACGTGGGCCTCGAAGCTCGACCCGCCGATCTGGGTGGAGTCGGTCCACCGAGCTTGGATGCCCAGGTACTCGGCCAGCTCGACCGAGGGCATGAACAGGCCGCCGACGCACGAGGCCACGCCGTCGACGTCGGCGATGGTCAGCCCGGCCCCGGCCAGAGCCTCGCCGATCACCGCGGTCTCGATGGCCCGAGGGGTGCCGTCGAGCTCGCCGGTGGGTGACACCATGTCGGCTGCGCCGACGATGGCTGCCGCCCCCCGTTTCCACTCATGACCAGGCATGCAGACCGTCCTCCCCACGAACGTCCATCGATCGGTCGCTACACTACCCATTACCTGATAGCCATGTCTCATCCAGGGGCGGATCACGGATCGGGCACCGGCCGTCGGCCCTGCAGGCAGTGGGCCCGGTGGGGGGGCAAGGTGTTGGGAACAGGGTGTGGGGAGATCGCGGTGGGGAGATCGGTGCGAGGAACGAGGTGGACGTCATGAGCGCAGGACCGTACGAGGTGCTGTTGGTCGAGGTGGACGCGGGTGTTGCCGTCGTCACTTTGAACCGGCCTGAGCAGCTGAACGCCTTCACGCCGCGCATGGGGCTCGAGCTGGGCCATGCCCTGGTCACCTTGGACGCCGACGAGTCGGTGCGGGCCATCGTCCTGACCGGAGCGGGTCGGGCCTTCTGCGCCGGCGCCGCCCTCGACCCGGCGAGCTCGACGTTCAACGGCGTCAACAACGAGCCCGACCTGCCGGGGCCGCCGATGTCCTCCCTCTCGCCCTGGACCATGGCGACGCCCATCCTGGGCGCCATCAACGGCCACGCCGTCGGGTTGGGGTTGACCTACGCCATGCAGTGCGACATCCGCATCGTGGCCGAAGAGGCCAAGCTCGGCTTCGTGTTCACCCGCCGCGGCGTGCTGCCCGAGGCCAACTCCCTCTGGTCGTTGAGCCGGGCCATCGGAACCTCCCGTTCCCTCGAGCTGTTGCTGACCGGTCGCACCTTCTCGGGGACCGAGGCCGCCGAGCTGGGCCTCGCCTCCCGAGCCCTGCCCGCGGCCGAGGTGCTGCCGGCCACCCTCGACATCGCTCGTGACATCGCCGCCAATACCGCGCCCGAGTCGGTCGCTCTGACCAAGCAGCTGTTCTACGAGTTCCTGACCACCGGCGATCGCGACGCCGCCCGGGCCGAGGAGCGGGAGGCCTTCCAGTACCTGGTGGGACGGCCCGACGGCACCGAGGGATCGTTGTCCTTCCTGGAACGGCGGGCGCCGCAGTGGAGTGGGTCAAAACACGTCAACCGGGAGGAGATCCGATGAACGCAGCAGGAAAGACGGTGGTGATCACCGGGGCCGGTCACGGGATCGGCCGGGCGACGGCACGGCGGTTCGCAGCCGACGGTGCCCAGCTCGTTCTGGGTGACTTCAACGAGGACACGCTGGCCCAGGCGGCCGAGGAGACCCGGTCGGCGGGAGCCACCGTGCTCCCGGTGCCCTTCGACCAACGCTCGAGCACCGACGCCACGTCACTGATCGACGCGGCCATCGAACGCTTCGGCCGCCTCGACGTGCTGGCCACGGTGGCCGGCATCTACCCGTTCGCGGCGGCGGGCGACACCTCCGACGAGCTGTGGGCCGACGTGCTGGCCACCAACCTGACCGGCGTCTTCTTCTGCTGCCGGGCGGCGCTGCCGGCCATGGTGGCGGCCGGCGGCGGTTGTATCGTCACCGTCTCCTCGGGCACGGCCGAGATCCCCTACGCGGGCATGGCGGCCTACTCGGCCAGCAAGGGTGGCATCGAGGCCCTCAGCCGGGTGCTGGCCAAGGAGGGCGCGCCGACGGTGCGGGTGAACGCGGTTGCCCCCGGCCCCACCGAGACCTGGCCGCACGACTCCGACGACCCCGTCGACGATCCGCTCGCCGCGGCAGCCAAGATCATCGATGGCGTGCCGCTGGACCGCTGGGGGCGACCCGAGGAGATCGCCGACGCCATCGCCTTTCTGGCCTCCGACCGAGCCTCGTTCATCACCGGCCAGGTCATCAGGGTCAACGGCGGCAACCACATGGCTTGACCCCATTGTCCGCCCTGGGTCAGACGAGGGTGTCACCTATGTGACCGGCGACCGTCGCCCACCCAGTGCCGGGGAAATTCCCCTGTGCGGACGCCAACATGTAAGTGTCGTCGACCCAGCACGGGCGCTCTCGGGTCAGTGGCGGCCTACTCTCTGACAAAGTAGTCTCAGGCCAGTTCGCCGCCGACGTCGACCAGCTAGGGGGCCCATGTCGCTGAACATCGGCAAGATGTTCCATATCGTCCACGTCTCCGAGACGCTGCGACCCCTCGACGCCTGGTACGACGACGTGTTCGTGCCCCGCCGGGGGATGATGGACGACAACTACTCGGCCCTCGAGATGCGGGAGGGGTCCCTCCTGGTCATCGGCGACACGATGATCGAGACCATGGCCTCGGCCCCAGAACCGGGCGCCGAGATGCTGCCGGTGGGGAAGTTCTTCGCCCGCTTCGGGCGCCACCTCCATTCGCTGGCCTGGTACACGGACGACGTCGGCGCCATGTGGGACCGACTGGTCGAACACGGAATCCGGGTGATCCACCACCAATCAACCGATCGGCCCGTCGAGGGCGACATCTACACGCACCCCAAGGACACGCTGACCCAACTCGAATTCTTCCAGCCCCCGGAGACGACGGGCGGACCCCCGGACGTGCGTTTCGATCCCACGTGGCCCGAGCAGTGGGCGGCCTCGGTCAACCCGCTCGGGGTGCAGCGTCTGGCCTATGCCACCGTGGTGGCTCGCGACAGGGACCGGGCCATATCGATCTACGTCGACGTCCTCGGGGGAACCATCATCGACGAGGGTTCCTCGCCCTTGACCGGCACGGTCAGCACCTACGTGGCCCTCGGCCCCGAGACCGTGGTCGAGCTGGCCGTGCCCACCGATGCCAGTTCGCTGGCCGGGCGGGACCTGGCCGCCCTGGGGGAGTCCTGCCACGCGATGGCCTTCATGGTCGAGGACCTCGGCCCGGTGGCCGAGCGCCTCGGGGCCAAGGGCATCGGCATCCTGGCTCGGGACGACACCACCATCCTGGCCGACCCGGCGGATACGTACGGTGCGCCCATTCGTTTCACCACCGTGGCCGTGCCCGGCGACCCGCGAGACTGATCGGCAATGCCCGACGCCCCAGCCATCACGTACATCTCACCGGCCATGGCCGCGGCCGTCGGCACCGAGCTCAGCCGACAGGTGTCCTTCCCGATCGCCGAGTCGGACATCCGCAAGTGGGCCATTGCCGTCTACTACCCGGAGCCCCCGCCCCGATTGTTCTGGGACCGGGACTTTGCCGCCACCACGGCACATGGTGACCTGGTGGCGCCGGAGGACTTCAACCCGTTCGCATGGATGGCCGCCTCTCCCCGAGCCGTGTACGGGCCGACGAGCAACGACCCCCAGAACACCGAGAAGATCCTGGGGGTGGACCCACCGCCGGTCGCCTTCCAGCTCAACGGGGGCATCTCGGTCACCTACGGCGACCGGATGCGCCCCGGCGACGTCGTCACGTCGGTGTCGCGGCTCGGCGGCTACCGGGAGCGCACCGGGCGGTTGGGCCTGATGCTCTTCACCACGCTCGAGACCACCTGGACCAACCAGCACGACACCCTGGTCCGACGGACCCAGGGGACGGTCATCCGCTACTGATGGCGACGAGACGAGGAGGGGCGATGGAGTCGATCGACGATGGCTGAGGTACGGGTGCGAGGCCTGTCGGTGGGTGACGAGATCCCGCCCTTCGAGCGGGTCACCGGGTTCGCCAACTGGAATCGCTTCGCCGCGGTCAACGACGAGTTCGTGCCCATTCACATGGACGACGGGGCCGGGCGCGACGCCGGCTATCCCACCGCCATCGGCATGGGCAACCTGCAGTGGGCCTTCCTCCATAACGTCCTGCGAGAGTGGATGGGCGACGACGGGCGGATCGAGGAGATCGCCTGCCAGTTCCGGGCGCCCAACACCAAGGACCAAACGGTGACGGCGCGGGGGCGCATCGAGGCCATCCGGCCCGACGGGGACCGCGTCCTCGTTGACTTGACGGTGTGGACCGAGATGGAGGGCATCGACCTGGCCCCGGGCACCGCCACCGTCTCCCTCCCGGCGCCGGGCGCCGAGTCATGAGTCCAGAAACATGATGAGAGGAGCATTCCATGGATGAATTTCCGGTCCAGATCGGGAGCATGCTGTTCACGATGGTGGATCCCAACCCGGGATTCGAGGTCGCCTACAACCGGTGGTACGAGCGAGACCACTTCTACGCCGGCTGCATGATCGGCCCCTGGCTGTTCGCCGGCGGCCGCTGGGTGGCCCCCCGACCGTTGAAGGACCTGCGCTTCCCGGAGAAGAGCCCGTTCGCCGAGCCGGTCGATGCCGGTTCTTACCTGTCCACCTACTGGATCCACAAGGACCACGTGGAAGAGCACCTGCAGTGGGCCGGCGAGCAGGTGGTGTGGCTCTACGCCAACGGCAGGGGCTTCAACGAGCGGACCCACGCCCACACCAGCATCTATGACCTGGTCTCGGTCAAGTACGCCGACGAGGACGGGGTGCCGTTGGAGCTGTCCCTCGACCATCACTTCCCCGGACTGGGCGTGCTCGTCACCGAGCCGGCCGAGGGCGTCAGCGCCGCCGACCACCGGGACTGGCTGGAGTCCAATGCCGTCCCCGGGCTGTTGGCCACCGATGGCATCAGCAACTGGTCGGCCTGGACCAAACATCCGGCCCCGGCCGATCGGGAGAGCCAGTCGCCGATGAAACTGGGCACCGACGGTGGGCGCGAGGATCGACTGGTCCAGCTGGTGTTCATCGAGGCCGACCCCACCACCACGTGGGAGGCGTTCCAGGCCTTCGGCCGGTCCGTCGACGAGGGAGGGGTGGCCCGGCTGACGTTCGCGGCGCCGTTCTTCGGCACCAACGTGGGAACGGACGACTACACCGATCAGCTCTGAACCCCGTGAAACGCTCGGGACGATGAGTACAACGGGGGGCTCGCCGGCACCGCCAACGAGCCGGTCCTGATCAAGGACGAGGGGGTCGCGCTGACCCAACTGCTCGATCGACGAGTGGGCCGCCTACCGGTGAACGTCCCGTGGGCTATCAACGACGCCGACTTCACTCAGGAATGGTGCCACCATCGTGACCGGCCTGTTCCTGCGGGGTGGACGAGGTGGCCTTCATCCGCTCGAGCAGTCCGGTCCGATTCGACGTTGCTGTGGCCGTGTGCGCGGCGAGGGCTTGGAGCTCGGTGCCGGCCCGGATGGCGGCCCGGGCCCCCCAGACGTCGAAGGCACGGTGCACGCTCCGCTTGTTGATCTGGGCCAGGTCGCTCGGTACGCCCGCCACCCGCTCGGCCACGGCCAGCACTGATTCCTCGAGCGTGTCGGCCGGGAACGCCCGGTTGGCGAACCCGATGGCCGCTGCCTCTACACCGGAGATGGCGTCACCGGTCAGCACCAGCTCCATGGCTCGGCGCATGCCGAGGAGCACCGTGTGGTACTGCCAGTCCGGTGGGCTCATCACCCTGACCACCGGATAGCTGATCTGCGCATCGTTGGCCACATAGACCAGATCGCAGGCCGAAGCCAGCTCGGTGGCCCCGGCGATGGCGTAGCCATGAATCTGGGCGATGACCGGCTTGGCCAGGTCCCAGACACTGAACCACGTGTCGTTGGCTTGACGGGCCCACTGCCCGTCCCCGGGCGCCGAGTAGAAAGGGGACCCCTCCATCATCGGACCACCCCCCAGGTCGTAGCCGGCCGAGAAGCAGGGTCCGGCGCCGCGCACGACGGTGACCCGGATGTCGGGGTCGTGGTCGTGGTCGCGCAGGGCGTTGAGCAATTCGGTCCGCATCGGCGTCGAGATTGCGTTCCGCTTCTCAGGCCGATTGAGGGTGATGCGCGCCACGTGGGTAGCCGGCGCGTCGACCAGGATGGTTTGGTAGGTGCTCATCCGTCCCTCAGGTCGGCTATCAGCCGGAGCTCCTCGACACCGGGTACATCGAGGATCAGACCGGTCGCCAGTCCCGCCGGTGCTTGTTCGGCCCAGCGCCGACGAATGCGCTGCTCGTCGCCCACGTACAGCGACTGCTCGAGATAGGCATCGGGTACCGCCTCCACCGCCTCGGCTTTCTTGCCGGCCAGCCACAGGTCCTGGATGCGCTGGGCCTCGTCGGGAAATCCCCGCCGGGCCATGGCTTCTTTGTGGAAGTTGTGGGTCTCGCTGCCCATGCCGCCAACGTACATGGCCGTGAGCGGGCGCCTTCGGTCGAGAGCGCCGGCCACGTCGTCGGTAATTTCGACCGAGGCGTTGGAGAAGATCTCGAACCCGGGCGGTCGTCCACCCCGTATCGCCCACCCCTGTTCCAGGGCGGGGACGCTTTCCCCTGCTCCAAGGCCCATCGGCAGCCACCCGTCAGCTACCTCGGCACAGAGCGCCGTGTTGCGCGGCCCCCCCGACGCCAGCCAGATCGGGATGCGCGAGGT
>DATMMO010000479.1:0-4701 GCA_035569695.1 Acidimicrobiales bacterium
GAGGAGGATCGAGCGGGCGTCCGGTCCGGGTGACCGTCTCGTAGGCGTGCTCCACGATCTGGCGCACGACCGCGGTGAACAGGGGCCGCAGCCGACGTTGGTCGTGGGCGGGAGCGCACAGGTACAACGTCCCGCCCTCGCCGATCAGGCAACGCGGGTCGATCGATGACGGCACTTCCCCGGCCCAATCGGCGGGGGGATCGGCGAAGGGCTCGAGCACGGTCTCGGCCGTGGTGTACACCGAGCTCCGCTGGCGATCCTCTTTGGCGAAGCTGGCCTGGGCCGCCTGGCTGGCCTCGACCACTCCGGCCGCATCGAGGAGATCGAGAACCTCGGACTCCTCTTGGGTGTCGACCCACCGCACCACGTCGGTCATGGCTCCCCCACCCGTGGCCGCGGCGAACAGCAGCGGAGCCAGCAACTTGGCCGCGGTGGCATACCAGAAGTCGCCATCGGTTATTGGGCCGTTGCCACCCTTGGCTCCCTCGGTCAGCGATGTCGCCACTTTCCGCGCCCCCGACCATGTCCGCGCTGCATTGAGCGGTGACCACTGGGCCGAGGGGAGGCCGGTCGAGCTGCTCGGGTCGAAGCACTGCACCGGACCACAGCGCTGCCGCCAGCCCATGGTGTGGCGCACCAGGTCAGTCTTCACGCTGGTGGCCACCACCGGACCCTGCCACCCGAGGATGGCCGGGATGGCGAAGCCGGTGGTCTTCCGGCTCTGGGTCGGCCCGAAGACAACCACCGACTGGGCCGGCTCGGCCGCCAACGTGGTCCGTCCCGACCGGCCCAGGACGAGACGACCCGGTGTCGGCGGTCGGTGTCGGAGGGGGCGCAGATCGGAGGCTCGGGCCCATCGGGCTGGCGAGCGCATTTCCCTCCGTTTCCACAGGATCGGCCCGGTTGGCCACCGGGCTGACCCGGTAGTCCTGTTGCGGGTCGCGATGCCATCGATGGGTCGAGAGGACGGGCGCGGTGCACGGTGGAACGGATTGTCGTGGCCGAAGAGGGCGGCGGCCACCAGCGCGGCCAGGCCCATGACAGTCACCACCGAGGTGTGGGCCATCACTCTGTTCCCGCCATGGCGCCATCGGTGTCGATGAGGTCCTGCTCCTCGGGCGACAGGCGGTGCTCCACCAGGAACGACCGCTGGCCCACCTTCCACAGGGCCACGCCCCGACGGAGCTGGGTGACCAGTGCCGCCTCGGTCTCGGTCAGCCCGAGCACGTCGCCGGTCCGCTCCACCTCCCCGGGCGACTGGGCATAGACCACCCTGGTCTCCGAGTCGGCCAGCAGCCCCTCGGCCAGGCTCACCTGCTCGGAGTCCGACGCCCCCACTGCGTGGAGATCCGACAATCGATGGAGCACGGCCATGTTGGCCACCCCGAAGGCTCGGGACAGCTTCCACGACGCCTGCAACCATCGGGCCACACCCAGGTTGGACAAGATGGCCCAGGCCTCGTCCACCACGACCACCACCTGATGGCGACGGTGAGCCAGCAGCGCACCCTGGAGCCAGGCGGTGGCACAGGCCATCAGGACGCCGAGGGCGGGCGAGTTGTACACGGCGGCCAGGTCGAGCACGACCAGGGGCGCGTCGAGCCGCAGTCCCGGCGTGGTCGGTCCGTCGAACATGCCCCGCAGGTCGCCGTGGACCAGGCGTCGGAGCTCCAGGGCCACGTCGCGGCCGTCCTCCATCAGCGTCGCTTGATCGGTACGCAGATCGCGGGCCGCCTCGGTAGTCGGGTCCAACAGGGCACTGACCACCCGCGGCAGGGTGGGGGCCGAGCCGGTCTGCGCTGTGGCTTCGGTGAGGGCGGCATCGATGGCCGCACGCTCTCGCGGCAACAGATCGCGACCCAGGCACGACACGGCCAGCGAGGTGGTCAGCTCGATGCGCCGCCGCCACGCATCGTCCTCCTCGCCATCAACGCCGGAGCCGGCGCTCGCCCTCGAGCCCCGGCGCGGCTCGCCCGCCGTGTCCAACGGGTTGAGCCGGACCGAGCCGCCCGGGTACAGGGCCACGGGCTGGACTCCCCAGGCCCGGGCCAGCGGGCCGTACTCGCCCTTGGGATCGACCACCCATGCCCGCCGGCCGAACACCGCCTGGCGCCACAGGTAGGACTTGACGAAGGAGCTCTTGCCCCGGCCGATCTGGCCGAACACCACCATGTTGGGGTTGGTCACCACCCCCTGGCCGTAGAGGGCGAAGGGGTCGTAGACGAACGATCCCCCGAGCAGGTCGCGCCCGATGAGCACCCCGTGATGGCCGAGACCGGCCTCGCTGACCAACGGATACGCCGCCCCCAGGTGTCGGGTGGTGGCCACGTGAGCCGGCACCCGCGGCATGGGGACCTTCACGACAGTCCCCGGCCCAACGGGAGGGTGCAGGTCAGTGCCCGGTCCTGCTCCCCATAGAGCAGCCGCAGGTCGACCCGGGCCTGCCCCGCCGCCTGTTCGATCTCGGCTCGCGCCTCGGACAGCTGGTCCTTCGAGGCCCCGGTCACGGTCACGTAGCCGGAGAACCGGTACTGGGCGTGGCCATCGGTCAGTTCCACGTCTCGCTGCTCCACCCCTTCCCGCTCCCGCTTGTGCCGGGCGGTGACCAGAAACCCACCCCGCCGCCGGAGCTCGCCGTCAGCCAGATCCGACGTCCGGGCCTGGGCCACCTGCCGAGCCGCTCGGGACGGGCTGATCGGCTCCATCGTCACCGCCATCGTCCGGCGCACGGGCGAGAAGAGCAGGGGTCCGAGAAAGTCGGGGGTGACCTCGACCCTCGGCCACTCGGCGATCCAATAGGTGGTGTGCCAGGTCGCGTCGGTTCGGACCGCGTCCCAGGTCGCCTCGGTGGCCGTGGGCCACGGCCAGGTGATGGAGGGCTCCACCGGTGCAGCCCGGGCTCGTCCCGACCGTCCGGTCGGCCCGTCGTTCGGCGCATCGAGATCCGAGAGCGTTGATCCTGCCTCCCGGCACACCGACGCCAGTGCTCCGGGACCGAGTACCCCGTCGACGGTGACGTCGGCCGCCTCCAACTGCCGCTGGAGGGACACCAGCTCGCGAAGTAGCACGGCGGAGGCGCCGGTGTGGCCGCCACCCGAGGCCCGGATGGCCCGGGCGGCATGGCCGGTGTGCACGGTGAGGGGAACCAGTACCCGATGCCGTCGGGTCACCGGGGTGGAGCTGTCCACCAGGTGGGCATAGGACCGGCCCGGATCGGTCTCGGGCCCGAGCACGGCGTGACGGCGCACGTGCTCCCGGACCGCATCGCCGTCGTCGGGGAGGCACGACTCGATCCACTGCAGCCGATGGACGTCGGATCCCTCCCGAGCCAGGGAGGACAAGACGCGGGACCACGAGGCAATCCTCCGGTCCTGCTCGTCCGGGCCGAGGAGGGCGAAGTCGTGACCACGGAGAGCCAGGACGCCGGTGATGGTACGGGCCCGGACGTCGATCACCGCGCCAGCCGCCGTCCAACCGTGGTCGGCGTCGGCCGGGGTGGCGATCAAGCGGACCCCCTCGAAAACGCCGGTCGGTCGACGGGACCGACGGCCGGTGTGCCGGGGCTGGGAGATGGCCATGTCTCTCGACCCGGGCGCAGGAGTGGCCCGGTGGCCCATGGAGGGGGCATCGGCTACCCGGCGGCGACCACCCCCGAGTCCGTCGAGGACCCAGCGGCCGGCGATGGGCAGCCACTGCTCGCCGGTACGGCCCCGAATGGGCCAGCACGCCGCGGCCGTCCCTAACGACACGAATACCAGGGCCAGGATCACACCACCCACGGTGGGGTGGGACCGCAGGGAAAGCATGGCGACGACCAGGCCTCCGGCCACCGAGATGACCTGTCCGCCCCGCCAACCGGCGATCAGCCCGCGCTGTTCGAGCGGGCCGAACCGATAGCGGACCCGTTCGTCGGCCAGCTCACGCGCCACGGCCGCCCCCTGGCTTCCCGTCGCCCTCCCACCGCAACCGGGTGCCCAGGTCGTCGTGCCCGAGCACGTGGAGACGGGTCGTGCCCGAGGACGTGGGCAGGACCGGGCGAGGCTGACTGGGCGGGCCCGAAGTCGACGATCCCGTGCTCGGTGGGCCGGCGATCACGCCGGCGTAGCCCGCCTGCTCTTGGGCGATGGTCTGTTCGAAGGCATCCGAGGCGCCCCCGTGGGTGGGGTAGCCGGGCACGCCCGATCCCGGTGGCGACTGCTCACCCAACCCGGGCGCGGCCGACAACGACTGGGTGGCGACACGACCGGCCGATTTTCCGCCCACCCCGGCCGCGGTGGCGCCGGCCGTGACCATCCCCGACACCTCGCCCGATGGTCCACCCCCCTGGGTTGCAGCCAGGGCCAGCGCTCCGCCACTGCCGCCCGTCCCCGCCGACTTCAAGGCGGTGTTGGCCAATCCCTTGGTGGGACCAGAGACCGACTGGACGCTCCGGCGGCCCACCCCCTCGAGGTGGCCGATGGCCGCGGCCTCGGCGAAGGGGAGCAGGCGGAACAGGGCCCATGGTGCCGCGGCGGCGAGGAAGAGCAGTGCCGCCCCACCCAGGACGGCCGAGAACCCGCCGCCGCTCCCCTGCCCGTTGGTCCCTCCGCCCAGCGCGCCGACGGCCAGACTGAGCACGGTGACGATCACGAACTTGGACAGCACCAGGCCCGCCAGCGTGTCGACCAGCCGGCGGCACCAGTGGGACACGGCCGGCCAGGC
>DATMMO010000480.1:0-3395 GCA_035569695.1 Acidimicrobiales bacterium
GGTTCTGCGTCCCAAGCACATTGGTCTTCACCGCTTCCCCAGGCCACATCTCCAATAGGGGCAGGTGCTTCAACGCCGCGGCATGGAAGACGACCTCTGGTCGGTGCTCGGAAAACACGGTCTCCAATGCGTCCACGTCACGGATATCGCAGAGGACGAGTGAGCGCGAGTCGAGCATCGCCCTCCCCTCTATCGATAGCTGTGTTTGGTGTATTCCGGACTCGTCCCGCTCGAGCATGATCAATTCGGACGGCGCGAAGTGATGAATCTGGCGGCACAATTCTGAGCCGATGGATCCGCCGGCTCCCGTCACCATGACTCGGCGACCCGTCAGATAACCAGCAATCGACTCGATTTCCGTGTCGATCGCGTGTCGACCGAGCAGATCGGCATCGGTAACCGGACGAATGTCCTCCACCCCGATTTCTGAAGTGAAGATTCGAGACACAGGAGGCAGGACTCGCACCTCAAGATCGGCATCGGTTGCCAATTCAGATAACTGTCGAATCAGTTCGGAATCCGCAGACGGAATGGCAATAACGACCGTACCGGCTCGAGTTCGCTTTGCGAGCTCTCGCAACTGGTGTCTCCCACCGCTGACCCGCAGGTGCCGGACTTGTAGATTGCGCTTACTGGGGTCGTCGTCAAGGAGGGCAACTGGTCGGTACGGGCTGTCTGGAATGGTCAACATCGTAAAGACGATCTGCTGGCCGGCCTGACCCATGCCGAAGACGATGACATCCTCACCCTGACGCATCCCAGCGTGCTGCCGATACTCACGGACCAATCGCCATGCGCATCGGCTTCCGGCCGTCAATACCAACGTGAAGGCACTCGCGGCTAAGACGACGCCGAGCGGGAGCTCGTAGCGAGACGTCGCGACGCTCAGAACCAGAAGCACCATCGTCACGCCGCCAACAGTGGCAGTCAGAGCGATGATCTCCTCGAAACTTCCGAGCCGCCAACGACGCCAGTACAGAATCAGCAACCCGAGACCCAGTTGCATAACCACCGCGATCGCGATTGCTATCAACAGGCCGCCCGTCACCGCACGACCCGAGTCAAATCTGAATCGGAGGAAGGACGCGGCGAAGATGGCCGAGATCCATGCGATCGAATCGAAGATCGGGGCAATAATCCACCGATATCGGTGCAGTAGCGCCACCCTTCGACCCGACGAGGACGAATTCTCGGAGATGTGCAGGGGCGAATCGTCCGAGGGCACCGTGCTCAACCTCCTATGCGAGTCGGGTTGGAGCTCTTTGCGGCCTCGCCTTCTCTCATAGCTGCTTATCCGCCCGTCCGCTGGTCAGATTGGTAGCCACACGATAGCAGCGGTGTGTGATCAGCTGGGCTCTTCCAGTAGCGCAAAAAGGGGCAAGTCGTGGTCACGTCCGCGCTCTCTGTGGTGAAGACCAGGATCAAAATGCTTTGTCGTCACATACAGGGCATGTTCAGGTGGGAATAGGCTGCTGCCCATGAACGACATGAAACTTGGGCTACAACTCGGCTACTGGGGATCCGGTCCCCCGCCGAACGCTGCCGAACTGGTCTTGGAGGCCGAGAACCTGGGCTTCGACTCGGTCTGGACAGCGGAGGCCTACGGGTCCGATGCGCTGACACCTCTCAGCTGGTGGGGCTCCCAGACCTCCAGGGTCCGCCTCGGCACGGCCCTCTGTCAGCTGTCGGCCCGCACTCCCACAGCCATGGGCATGGCTGCCCTTACACTCGACCACCTCTCCGGCGGGCGATTTGTCCTCGGGTTGGGTGTGTCCGGACCCCAAGTGGTCGAAGGTTGGTATGGACAGCCATTCCCCAAGCCCTTGGCCCGGACCCGCGAGTACGTCGACGTGGTCCGCCAGGTCATCGCCCGCAAGGCGCCCGTCACCAACGACGGGCCCCACTACCCGCTGCCTTACCCGGGGGGCGCAGGACTGGGCAAGCCGTTAAAGCCAATCACCCATCCGCTCCGGAACGAGATCCCGATCATCCTTGGCGCCGAAGGGCCGAAGAATGTCGCCCTGGCCGCAGAGATCGCCGACGGCTGGTTCCCCATCTTCTTCTCACCCAACGCAGTGAAGGCGTTTGAGCCTTCGTTGGCCGAAGGATTCGCCCGGCCGACGGCCCGCAACACCGCTGACACCTTCGAGGTTATCGCTTTCGCCCCCACCATCATCGATGACGATGTCCAGCGGGCGGCCGACGCGTACCGTCCTGGCCTCGCCCTCTACATCGGGGGAATGGGGGCCAAGGAGATGAACTTCCATTTCGACGTGTTCGCCCGCATGGGATATGAGGCAGAGGCCAGGAAGGTCCAGGACCTCTACCTCGACGGCCACAAGGACGAAGCGGCGGCGGCCGTGCCCACTGCTCTCATCGAGGACGTCGCCCTGATCGGGCCCAAGGAAAAGATCCGGGACGACCTGGAGGCGTGGAAGGAATCGATCGCCACCACTTTGTTGGTCGCAGGGAATTCCGACACCCTTCGGGTCATGGCTGAGATGGTTCTCTGATCGGCCTAACAACAATGGCCTCACTCCCTGAGGGGCCGCAGTGACGGCCGTCCTCTTTGTCTGCACCGGCAATATCTGCCGTTCCCCAACGGCGGCAGCGTTGTTAACCTCGCGCCTCGCCGGTAGGGATGAACCGGTCACGGTAGCGTCAGCGGGGACCCTCGACCTTGACCAGCCATCGCCGGAGGAAGTGGTCGCCGCGGCCGCGGAACTCGGCGCCGATGTCACTGCGCATCTGAGCCACCGTTTCAATCAAGACGACCTGACGGCTTCGGACTTGACTATCGGCATGGCCCGCGAGCACGTGCGGGAGATCGTCCTCACCTCTCCCTCCGTGTGGCCGAGGACGTTCACGCTCCTCGAGCTCGTCCGTCGAGGACACGCCGTCGGTCGCCGAGGTCGCCGCGAGACCCTGTCCGACTGGCTGGCCCGTGTGCACGAGGGCCGTCGCCACGCCGATCTGTTAGGCAACTCCGACGAGGACGACATTGCCGACCCCATGGGCGGCTCACCGAGCGATTACCGGGCCTCGGCCAAACGGATCGCAGGGGTGGTGGACGAACTGGTGGCCCTAGCCTGGCCGCTGGATGTTCTCGAGTCGAACGCTCAATAGCCCGCGGGCAACAGCGGGCTCAACTGACCGAAGAAGTAGAACAACAACACAAGCAGTCCCGCCGCTCCGATCACGTAGACCCACCAGTGCCGTAGGCGACGGTGGACAAGCCACACGGCCAGAACCAGGGCGAGACATCCGAGGCCCCACCACACAGCCCCGCTCCAACTGGTCGCTGATCCAAGTAGTTCGGACGACACGCTTCCGCTTTTCTTCGCTGGCGGCTGTTTCAGGACGGGCACCGCAGCGACCACGGGCGAAACCAGCGA
>DATMMO010000481.1:0-3690 GCA_035569695.1 Acidimicrobiales bacterium
TCGCGGGCAGCCCGGGTAATCACGGGCCCCATTTCCGACGACGAGTCGGATGCCGGACCAACACGCAGCTTGACCACGCGATCGCGAATCGCCCGGACCAGCTCATCGGCGACATCGCCAACTGCGACCGCAACGGAGACGGCCATGCAGCGCTGACCAGCGGATCCGAACGCGGCAGATACGGCCGCATCGGTGGCCTGCTCGATGTTGGCATCGGGCAGGACGACCAAATGATTCTTGGCCCCACCGAGAGCCTGCACCCGCTTGCCGTTCCGGGTGGCCGACTCGTAGACGTAGCGGGCGATGGGCGTGGAGCCCACGAACGACACCGCCTTGACGTCGGGATGGCCCAGCAGGCCGTCGACGGCCACCTTGTCCCCGTGGAGCACGTTGAACACCCCGGGGGGTAGTCCGGCTTCCGCCCACAGCTCGGCCATCCAGTTTGCGGCCGAGGGGTCCTTCTCGCTCGGCTTGAGGATCACCGTGTTCCCGGTGGCGATGGCCAGGGGGAAGAACCAGCAGGGCACCATGGCCGGAAAGTTGAACGGGCTGATGATGGCGACCACGCCGAGCGGCTGGCGGATGGAGAAGACGTCCACGCCGTTGGACGCCCCCTCGGTGAAGCTGCCCTTCATGAGCTGGGCGATGCCGCAGGCGAACTCGACCACCTCGATCCCGCGGGATACCTCGCCCAGGGCGTCACCGGTGACCTTGCCGTGCTCGGAGGTGATGATGGCAGCCAGCTCGTCGGCTCGGCGGTGAATGAGCTCGCGGAAGGCGAACAGAACCTTGGTCCGCTTGGCCAGCGAGGTCTGCTGCCAGGAGAGAAAGGCCCGGCGGGCGGCGCCCACGGCATCATCGACGTCGGGGGCCGAGGCGAAGGCCACCCGCTTGGTCACGTGCCCGGTGCTCGGATCGAAGACGTCACCGGACCGCTCCGACGACCGCTTCACCGGCGCCCCGTCGATCCAATGGGGGACCAGGGGCACGGTGGACTGCTCGGTGTTCATGGTCCGATTCTCCTTCCGTACTGCTCGCGTATCAAATGGCTCGCTTGTCAAAGGGCTCGTCGGTCGGCGGTGGCGCGCCGGTTTCGACGCAGCTCGGCGCCCGAGCGCCGAGAGGGGGTTGGGCCTGTCCGGGGCCACCCTGGCCGGCGCCACCTTGAGCCGCGCCAGGTGCACCTCCGGCACCAAGGGGCCGAACGACACCTACGGCCACGGGTCGACCTGCCCGCCGAGTTGACTCGCTACTGACCGGGGACCACGCCGGGCATCATCCGTCGCCGACTGAAGTACCACCGCCCACGCTCGTAGATCACGTCGTCGAGGACGGAGTGCACCGATGCGATCGTCGCCCCACCCTCGAGCGGGCCGGCCAGCCGGAGAACGATGCTCTGTTGCCTGCCGTGTACGCCGTCGATGGAGACGACCGAGTTGGTGGCGATGTCCGTTCCCGTCCGGTCGGCCCGTTCGAACCACTGGCTGAGGGCAGCATGGCCCCGCACGAGCTCGCCGCTGGGAAGCTCGAGCTCGCCCTCGACCACGAACGTGCCGGTCCAGGTGGCCCCGTCACCGGCGGCGAAAGCCTGGGTCTGGCGCACGGCGAGATCGCGGACCGCCTCCCGGCCGGACAGCGCCTTGAGCACTCGATCCGCCTCATAGGACAGTGTCACCTGGTTCCCCTTCCCTGGGCCCGGCGGTCCGAGCACCGTTCCATCACGGCGACGACGCCGGTTCCGACGAGCCGAACCGCTGGCGGAGCACGGGCTTGACCACCTTGCCCGCCGCGTTGACGGGCAGCCGATCGACGGTGACCACCGACGTCGGCTTCTTGTAGGAGGCCAGGCGTTCCTTGCACCAGATGATCAACTCGTCGGCCTGGGGCGGCCGCTCCGGATCCACCGGGACCACGATGGCCCGGGGCGTCTCGCCCCACACCTGGTCGGGGACTCCGATCACCGCGACATCGCTCACGGCGGGATGGCCCCGGAGCACCGCCTCCACTTCGGGGCAGTAGATGTTCTCCCCGCCCGAGATGATCATGTCCTTCTTGCGGTCGACGACGTAGAGATAGCCCTCGTCGTCCATCCGGCACAGATCGCCGGAGTGGAACCAACCGCCGGCGAAGGCCTCCTCGTTGGCCTCGGGCATGTTCCAGTACCCCTGCATGACGGTAGGGCCCCGGTAGACGATCTCCCCCACCTCGCCTTGGGCCACGTCCTGACCCGCCTCGTCGACCAGCCTGGCCTCCACGTTGACGATGGGCCGACCGACCGAACCCCGCTTGCGGTCGGCGTCGGCGGCGTCGAGCATGCAGGCCACCGGGCTCATCTCCGTCTGGCCGAAGAAGGTGGCGATGGGCACGCCCGGCAGCACCCGGCTCATCTTCTCCAGGACCGGCATCGGGATATTGGCCGCGCCCCACGAGGCCCGGCGTAGCCGGAGCCGTGCTCCCCTCGCCACCACCTGGTCGCAGACCTCGTCCCACTGCATGCCGATGAACACGCAGCCGGTCACACCGTGGCGGACGAGATCGTCCACGGCGTCGGCGGCACTGAAGTTCATGCTGGGCACGATGACCGAACGTCCCCCGGCAATGATGTAGGGGAGGATGCCGCTCAGTCCGCCGATGTGGAAGAGGGGCAGGTTCTGGTACCAGACGTCGTCGTAGCCCCCGATGCCCTGGGTGATCATGGCGCCCAGCGTGCTCATCACCAGGTTGAAGTGGGTCAGGACGGCGCCCTTGGGCCGTCCCGTGGTGCCTGAGGTGTACATGATCAAGGCGGGATCGTGCTCCCCCACGAGGATCTCGGGCGCCTCGTCGGGGTCCGCGCCCATCAGGTCGGAGAAGGCCTCGGTGTTGGGGCCGGCCTCGGGCACCGGCTCACCCAGCACCACCACTCCCTCGAGCCGGGCAAGCTCGTGCCGGTGGGCACCGACCAGCTCGGCCAGATGCTGGTCGACGATGATCAGGCGGGCGCCGGAGTCGGACAGGATGAAACCCACCTCGTCGGCCACGAGGCGGAAATTGACGGGCACCACGATGGCGCCCAGGCGCCAACCGGCGAAGACGGCCTCCACCATCTCGATGCTGTTGCCCATGAGCACGGCCAACCGATCGCCGGGGCCCAGTCCCCGCCGGGCCAACGAGCGGGCCAGCCGGCTCACCCGCCCATCGAGCTCGGCCATGGTCCGGGACTGGTCGCGGCACACCAGGGCCACGCGGTCGGGATACTTGTGGGCAATCCGGGCCAGCTGTGCGCCGTGGGCCATGCTCCGAGCCGTGTCCAACGACGGACGGCGGTCGACGCCGGGTGTGCCGGGTGTGCCGGGTGTGCCGGCCAGGGATTCGCTCACCGCGGCACCACGTAGCCGGCGTCGTCCCGGTCCCAGGCGCTGTCCCTGATGCCCTGGGCTCGGAGCTCGTGCTTCAGCACCCGTCCGACCACGTTCTTGGGAAGCTCGCCGCACACGTCGACGTAGCGGGGAACGGCGAAGTAGGGCAGCTGCTCGCAGCAGAAGTCCATGAACGGCACCACAGCCAGGTCGCGTCCGGGCTTGGCCACCACATAGACCATCACCTCGTCCTCGCCCAGCTCGCTGGGCACACCGACGGCGGCCACCTCAGCCACCGCTTCGTAGCGAGCCAGGGCTTGTTCGATCTCGAACGAGGAGATGTTCTCCCCCC
>DATMMO010000482.1:0-3360 GCA_035569695.1 Acidimicrobiales bacterium
GATCGATCCTCCAGGAGCGTCATGTTCCGCTCGACGCCGTCCGGTTTTTCGCCTCTTCGCGCTCGGCTGGTCGGCTCCTCTCTTTCCAGGGGGTCGACATCCCGGTTGAAGACGCCGAAACCGCTGACTTCGCCGGAATCGACATAGCCCTGTTCTCGAGTGGGGCGACCGCCTCTCGCGGCCTCGCTCCCCGGGTGGCGGAGGCCGGAGCCATCGTCATCGACAACTCGTCAGCCTGGCGCATGGACCCCGATGTGCCCTTGGTAGTCCCCGAGGTCAATGGTGACGCCTTGAGCTCGATCTCCAAGGGGATCGTGGCCAACCCCAACTGCACGACCATGGTGGCCATGCCGGTGCTGAAGCCGCTTCACGACGCAGCCGGTCTCCGTCGTCTGGTCGTCTCCACCTATCAGGCGGTGTCGGGGGCAGGGCTGTCAGGGGTGGCCGAGCTGGACGAGCAGCTGACCAAATCGGTCGATCACGCCGCCGAGCTCACCTTCGACGGCTCCGCCGTGGAGTTCCCGGCCCCCTCGAAGTTCCCGGCCACCATCGCCCACAACGTGATCCCCGTAGCGGGACGCCTGGTGGACGATGGATCAGGCGAGTCCGACGAGGAGCAGAAGTTCCGCAACGAGAGCCGAAAGATCCTCGGCCTCGGCGACCTGGCCGTGACCTGTACCTGTGTGCGGGTCCCCGTGTTTACCGGACATGCCATGGCCATCCACGCCGAGTTCGATGCGGAGATCACCCCGGAGCGGGCGACCGAACTGCTTGGGGATGCACCTGGGGTCGAGCTGTCGGACATGCCCATGCCGCTCCGCGCTGCCGGCACCGACCCCACGCTCGTCGGCCGGATCCGGCGCGACCTCGGGGCTCCTCATGGCCTGGCTCTGTTCTTGTGCGGGGACAACCTGCGCAAGGGGGCGGCGCTCAACGCCGTGCAGATCGCCGAGACGCTGCTGGCCCAGGGCGTGATCTCCTGAGGCCCCAAAGAATTCGACGCGCTCAGACGTCGAGTAGCTCAGACGTCGAGCAGCTCAGACGTCGAGCAGCTCAGGCGTCGAGTAGCTCAGGCGTCGAGCAGCTCAGGCGTCGAGCAGTCAGCAGCGCTTGGGGGGAGTCAGCGCTCGGGGAGTCGGCGGCAGCGAGTGGCTCAGGCGACGGTGGCGCCCGCCGCCAACGTGGCGACCCGCTTGGCCAGGTTGACGGCGTGGTCGCCGAAGCGCTCGTAGAACCGGGCCACCATGGCCAGCTCCACGGCCACGGGTAGGGGCATGGTACCGGCCACCACCTCGACGGTCAGGCTCACATGGAGGTCGTCCATCTCGTCGTCCAGATCGTCGACCACGGCCGCCGCAGTCGGTAGGCGCTCGGCGTAGGCATCGGTGGTGCTTCGCCACATGTGGCTGGCCACTTCACCCATGCGCTCCACCAGCCCGCGGCTGCGGGCCGAGAGCTCCATGCCCAGTCCTCGAGCGGCTCGCCGGGCCACGTGCTCGGCCAGGTCCCCGTTGCGCTCCAGATCGGGGAGCATGCGGAGCACGGTGATCAGATAGCGGAGGTCGTCATCCGAGCGGGATCGATCGTGCATCTGCTCCAGGGTGAGCGCTTCCGCCTCCCGGTACATACGGTCGACGACCTCGTCCTGATCGGCGAGGAGTTTGCCCGCCTCCCTGTCCCCGGAAAGAAAGGCATGGGTCGCTCCGGCGACGTTCTCGCCGATCACCGCGAACAGCTGCAGTACCAGATGATCGATCGGGGCAAGTCCTTCGTCCACGGGTCAACCGTACTCGCCCCCACCTCACTCCGAATGCCGCCTGGCGGACACGGTGGTGGCTGGTGCCTTGGTCGTCGAGGTGGTCGGCGTGGTCATCGAGGTCCTTCAGTCGTCGAGATCGTCACCCACGATGATGCGGGGCCCGGAAGTCCAGCTCAGGTAGCGCCACGACCAATTGACCAGCACGGTGAGCTTGTTGCGGAACCCGATCAGATAGAGGATGTGGAGGCCGAGCCAGGCCAGCCAGCCCAGCGTTCCCCGGATGATCATGCCCCCGGGGAACTGGGTCACCGCTGCCCGCCGCCCGATGGTGGCCATGATGCCCTTGTCGCGGTAGCGGAAGGGCTGGGTCGGTCGCCCTTCGACCCGGTTGACGATCTGGGCGGCGGCGTGCTTTCCCGACTGGATGGCGACCTGGGCGAGCTGGGGGCAGATCTTCGCATCGCCCGTCTTCTGGTCGACTGAACCGGGGCCCCAGGGGACAGCGGCGGCATCACCGATCCCATAGGCATCGGGATGGCCGGGCAACGAGAGGTCGGACTGCACGACCAGTCGACCGTTGGGCCCGCCGGTGGCGTCGATCCGGGACGCGACGCTGCCCTCCACGGTCACGCCGCCGGCCCAGACCACAGTCCGGCACGGGATCGTGGTGCCGTCGTCGAGGGCCACGCAGTCGTCGGTGACCTCTTTCACCATCCGACCCAACCGAATCTCGACGCCCCGACCCTCCAGCGTGGCCGCGGCGTAGTGGCTGGCCTTGGCGGTGAACGGGGTCAACAGGCGATCGAGCCCGTCGATGAGGATGATCCGGGCCTCGGACCGTTCGAAGCGGAACCCGTCGTGGCGCACCGACACGTCCAGCAGCTCGGCCAGGGCACCGGCCACCTCCACGCCGGTGGGGCCCCCGCCGATGACCACGAAGGTGAGCGAACCCTCGGGCATCCGCAGTTCGGCATCGACCTCTTCGAGCCGGCGGAGGATGTGATCACGGAGGTAGCGGGCGTCGGCCAGGGTGTAGAGGGCATGGGCGTACTGCTCGGCGCCGGGGATCCCGAAGTACTTCACCGTGGCGCCACTGGCCACGATGATGGAGTCGAAGGCGATGGGCTCGCCTTCGTCCACGACCACGGTGTGCTCCGTCCAGTCGACCCCGGTCACCGTTCCATAGCGGAAGGTCACGTTGGGGACCCGCCCGAAGATGGCCCGGATCGGGTAGGCGACATCGCCGGGATCGAGACCGGCGGTGGATACCTCATAGAGCAGGGGCTGGAAGGTATGGAAATTCCGCTGATCGATGATGGTGACGTCCACCGGCTGTCCAGCCAGGTTGCGGGCCGCCGACAGGCCGCCGAACCCGGCACCGATGATCACCACGCGATGCATGAGACCAGGATGGCACGCGCACACCCGACGGCGACGGGGATCGACCGGCCGACGGCGGTAGAGCGGTCCGCCACCAGCCCGAACGGCCTGGCGGCAAGGGGAACCCCGAATTTGTCACACCCCCCCGGTACGCTGAATTCGCTGGTCAAAGAGGGCCGGCAACGCGGTGCTCGGCTCAGGCCGGCCCGACGTGACGACCA
>DATMMO010000483.1:0-2368 GCA_035569695.1 Acidimicrobiales bacterium
CTGAGCGGTGAAGCCGGCACCCGTCGGGAAATCGACACGCAGCTTCACGCCCTTTCGATCACCGTCAGGGAATTGGGTCGATCCGATCGCTAGGCGGCCGGAGCCAACAGCTTCGTCTGAATGAGGTTGATGAGTAGGGGCTGGTCGCCCACAACCAGGTGGCCGGCGTTGAGGACCTTGACCCAGCTGAGCCCACCGCCTTCTTGGATGTAGCCGAGGACATGATGGCCCGGGCCACCCCTCCACTGGACGGTCGGAGCCGATTGGAAGAGCGAGGCGCGGCTGCCCTGCAGCCGGTTCAGCCATGCTCCGGTACCCAGGACGTTCACATCGGTGGCGTCGTTGAGGCCGGAGACGACCATGACCGGGACGCCCCGATCGAGTACGTCCTGGACCGTCGACAGGTACGAGTCCTGTTCGCCGACGACGTAGCGATCGCCGATGCTCTCGGAGAAGAGGGTGAACAGGCCTGACGGTTTGGCGTGGATGGCGGTGCGCACGTCACGGCGATTCAAGTAGGTGATCATCGGGTCGGTGGGCAGGTCTCCAGTCTTGGCCGTGTTCAGCAGGTAGAGCCCGCTGATATCCCCGATGGCCGTCTTGACCTCGCCGCACGTCTCGTTGGCCTGGGCCGAGGATGGCGTCTGGGCGGCATCGGCCGCTTGGCATTGGGCGTAGGTCTGATCCAGGCGCGTCTTGTCCGCAGTGGTGATCAGGCCATGGGTGAGGGCATACGTCGTGTCCATGGATTGCTGGACGACGGGATCGACCCAACCGGCGGCGATGATCACCCCGCCCAGGTGGATGACCTGACGTCCGGCCCGTGCGTTGCCGTCCAGGATGGCCTTGGCCAGCAGCGCGTCGTAGGTGCCGCCGTAGGATTCACCGGCCAGGATGATCGGGTTGTGGGCGATCGCGGGATGCAGGCTCAGGAAGTGGACCAGGGCCGCGTACCACTGGTCGACGCCCTGCTGGACATTGGCCGGCTGTTGGGAGGCGGGAGCAAAGGACAGGCCGACGCCGAGGGGCTGATCGAACATCAGGTAGTTGGCGGTGTTGTTCCAGGCCATGGGACGCTTCTGCAGCGTGCCCCCCGGTTTCACCCCGTACGGCCCGTTCTCGGTGAAGAAGCCCCAGAAACTTGTGGACCCGGGGCCGCCGTTGGTCCACAGGATGGTCGGTGCCGAGGCGTACCCCCCGCCCGTCTTGCCTACGAACCAGTAGAAGAGCCCGGCGTCGTCGGTGCCGCTACAGCGGGTATTGCTGCAGGGCTTGGTGTTGACCGACGAGTAGCCGGCGAATTGGGTCCCGATCGAGCCGAGGCCGGGAAGGGATGTCACCGTGTCCGGGGTGTTCGTGGGCTTCGAAGCAGCGCTGGCCGAGCTCGGCGCCAGCGACGAGAACGAACCCGCTCCGGTCGCCATCAGCGCGACTGCGGCCAGCGCCATCATCAGGACTCCCCGGGGACGCGGTCGTACCCGACGGTTCCGAGGAGTGACCATGGCGGCCAACCTTACTGTGGGCCCCGGCAATCAATTTCGGAAACCGTGCTATTGACCAGGTGAAACGCGAGAGCGGGCGACGGGGATCGAACCCGCACCACCAGCTTGGAAGGGGAGGGGTGTGGGATTTATGTCTGGCACAACGGACCAGGGAATCGACTGTCGGTGTGGTCAAGTTCCTGGTCCGAGTCCCAATGATGATCCCCTTGGGTCCCGCCCGGTCCCGCTCGATCCCGTTCTTCAAAAAAGCTAATCGCCCGCTAATTGCTCGAAGATTGGTCAGCGACGTGGGCGAGGCTTACGGGACGGGCGATGGACCAGGCCAGCGACGCTCTCGATCGGGCGCGACAGGACACCCTCGAAGCCACTAAGGCTCGGATCGACGAGCTGGCGCCGCGGCCTATTGGGATTCCAGAAGGCACCGCAAACTCGATTCGTCAGTGGCAGATAAACACGCCCGCGATTATTGAGCTCGGGGCAAGGCGATCCAGTTGGCGACGACGAAGAAATCAGGATAACTGGATGGTTTCGGATCGAGAATCAAGGACTGACGACGGCCCTGGTGACTCTTCCTAAGGACGCGATGGACTTTCTCCTCGATCGAGGTACGACTGGCCTAAGTTCGGTGCAGAAGCAACGACCCACCGAACGCCAACAGCTCAGACTGCGGCCGAGCCACGGCCGCTTGCTGTTTGTGCAGGTGGCAAAGACCATGGACGAGTGGAAGCCAATCTATGCAAGGCCTGAAGGTGCAGCCGATCTCGGAAACTACCCACTCTCGATCATCGAAATTCCCCAGTTGCTGGCCGGGGTGGAGTGATGTCTGAGACTACGCGTTTTGCGCCGGCTTCACCTCCTTGGTGAGG
>DATMMO010000484.1:0-5733 GCA_035569695.1 Acidimicrobiales bacterium
TTCGCCATCGTCGGCGCCTACACCGGCTACATCGCCTCCTACACCACGGCCGAGATCGCGCTGGTGGGCTACACCCTGCTCATCCTCATCTGGAACACGGTCGCCGGACTCAATGCCGTACCCGACGATGCGCGTCAAGCAGCGCGGGCCATGGGATATTCCCCAGGGTGGGCTCTGGTGAAGGTGGACTTCCCGCTGGCCCTCCCCTATGTCTTTGCCGGGTTGCGGGTGGCCACCTCCACGGTGATCGGCCTGGTCACGGTTACCGCCCTCCTCGGGCTCGGCGGCCTCGGTCAGCTGATCACCTATGGGTTCAACGCCCAGTACTACACCCCCATCATCGTCGGCTTGGTCCTCTCCGTCGTCCTGGCCGCCATCGCCGATCTCCTCTTGGTCCTCATCGAGCGGGTGGCCCTTCCCTGGGCCCGCTCGGGTCGGCGGGCCAGGGCCACGGGCTGAGATGCACTTCATCGAGTCGGTCTTCCACTGGTTCACCACGTCGGCCAACTGGACGGGTCCGAACGGCATCCTCCAGCTCTTCTACAACCAGGCCAAGCTGTCCGCCGCCGTCGTGGTCGGCGCGCTGATCGTGGGCGGAGGCCTCGGGGTGATCCTGGGCCACACCGGCCGTGGCGGCCTGGTGGCGGTCAATGCGGCCAACGCCTTTCGGGCCGTGCCCACCCTGGCCCTCCTCACCCTGCTGGCCATCCAGCCCGACATCTCCCTGACCTGGAGTGGCTTCCTGGCCTCGTGGATCGCCCTGTTCATCCTGGCCGTGCCGCCCATCCTCACCAATACCTATGTGGGCATGCGGAACGTGGACGGCGACGTACGCGACGCAGCCAAGGCCATGGGCCTTTCCGGCGCCCAGGTCCTCGGACGGGTCGAGGCACCGCTGGCCCTGCCCTTCATCATGGCCGGTGTCCGCACCGCCTCCATCGAGGTGGTGGCCACGTCCACCCTGGCCGCCTACGTGAGCTACAGCGACCTGGGCACGTTTGTCATCTCCGGCCTGAACGGTCAGGACAATGTCGAAGCGTTCGGCGGCGCCATACTGGTCGCCGTCCTGGCCGCCATGGTGGCCGTGGGCCTCGGCCTCGTGCAGCGCTGGTTGACCCCCCTGCCCATGCGCCACCAGTCGAGGCGACAGGGCCTGATGGGCAGCGGCACCATCCCAGTAACTTGATAAACTAGACCTATTGAGTCATGATTACAGTCATGTTACGAGCGGTTGACGGACAGCGCGCGCGGGAAAGGTAACGAGATGCGACTGAAAAGACTGTTAGTGGCGGGCATGGCCGCATTGTCGTTGCCGACGCTGGCCCTTCCGGCGGCGATGTCGTCCGCCGCCAGCTCCAAGCCGACCATCATCATCGGCTCGACCAATTTCGAGGAGCAGGCCATCGTGTCCAACCTCTACGGCGACGTCCTCCAAAAAGCGGGCTACACGGTCAAGGTGGAGCCGGCTCTGGGCACCCGTCAGGTCGTTGTCCCCGCGTTGGAAAATGGCCAGCTCGACCTCGAGCCCGACTATGCCGGAACCCTGCTCGACTACCTGAACGGCGGAGCAGTCGTCGCCGCCGGCAACAACATCGTCACCGCCGTCCCCGCCCTCAAGTCCAAGTTGGCCAAGTACGGGGTCACCGTGCTCGCCCCGGCGCCGGCCGTCGACACCAATGTGTTCGCGGTGACCAAGGCCACGGCCACCAAGTACCACCTGACCACGCTGTCGAGCCTGAAGCCCAACGCAACCAAGCTCACCCTGGGCGGCCCACCGGAGTGTCCCCAGAACGCCGGCTGCGAGAAGGGACTCAAGTCGGTCTACGGCCTGAACTTCGCCAGCTTCAAGTCACTGGACGAGGCCGGTCCGCTGAGCGTGGCCGCTTTGAAGAACGGTGAGGTCCAAGTGGTCGAGCTGTTCTCCAGCGACGGCAACGTGGTGTCCAACAACTTCGTGGCCCTGACCGACAACAAGCACCTCGAGCCGGCCGACCACATCATCCCCGTCATCCGCACGTCGGTTGACTCAGCCGCCGTGGCCAAGGCGCTCAACGGCCTCTCGGCCAAGCTGACCACGGCCCAGATCTCCAAACTGAACCTGTTGGTCACCGGGCCCCAGAAGGAGTCGCCCGCCTCGGTGGCCCAGACGTGGCTGAAGCAACAGGGTCTGGCCTGATCGGCCTCGACGCCGGCCGGACCGACGTCCATTGCTGAGGAACCGCCCGTAGCATCGGTGGGTGCCTACCCGCTCAGACGTGCCTGCGGATCGGCCGAAGCGGGTCGGGCGACGGGTGTTCATCGGCATGGTCGCCCTGGGGGCGGCGGGGATCGCCTACGGAGCTCGGGTGCAGAGCGTCGTGGGCAGCGCCCTCGGTTCTGGACTGGGTGGGCTGCTGCCCGGCGGTGACCGCTTCCGCATCTACACCATCACCAATTCGTTCCCCCAGATCGCTCGCTCCAGCTACCGGCTCCAGGTCACCGGCCTGGTCGACAAGCCGCTCGAGCTCACCGTGCACGACATCGAGGCCATGCCCCGCACCAAGCTGGTCAAGGACTTCCAGTGCGTGACCGGTTGGCGGGTGCCCCAGGTCCATTGGGAAGGCGTCCGGCTGTCCGACGTCCTGGACGCAGCCGGTCTGCACGACGATGCCGGCGGCCTGGAGTTCGAGTCGTACGACGGAGCCGACACTGAGAGCCTCACCCTCGACCAGGCCAGGCGACCCGACGTCATCGTCGCCTACCGCATGCTCGACGCCCCCATTACCACCGAGCACGGCGGCCCGGTCCGTTTGTACGTGGCTCCCATGTACGGCTACAAGTCGTTGAAGTGGCTGTCCGCTATCCGGGTGGTGAAGGAGCCCGTTCCCGGATATTGGGAGACCCACGGCTACTCGACGGACGCGTGGGTCGGCAGCTCGAACGGTCGCAGTGACACGCCGATCGGATAGTCGGGGCCGGGCGCGACGGGCCGGCGCCGAGTCGACGGCGTCGGCTCGCCACCTGCTTCGCTTCGACCGCGTCGAGCGGGCGGCCCACTGGGCCACCGCGGCGCTCTTCGGCATCCTCATGGCCACCGCACTTCCGCTCTACTTCGTCCAAGTGGAGAGCTTCGTCGGGCGGCGGCCTCTGGTGGCCGACATCCACACCTGGTCCGGCGTGGCCCTCCCGGTGCCCCTCATCATCTCGTTGGCCGGCCCATGGGGGGCACGGATGCGACGGGACGTGCGCCGCTTCAACCTCTGGACGGCAGACGAGATTCGCTGGTTGCGGTCGTGGGGGCGAGAGCGGATGGCCAAGCCCGACAAGTTCAATCCCGGTCAGAAGCTCAATGCGTTGTTCATCGCCGGCGCCATCGTGGTGATGTTGGGAACCGGCTTCGTGTTGCAGTGGTTCCGCTTCTTCCCCCTCAGCTGGCGAACTGGAGCCACCTTCGTGCACGACGTACTGGCCCTGGGTGTGTTCATCGTGGTCTTCGGCCACATCGCCTTCGCCGTGAGCCACCGTGACGCCCTTCGATCGATGATCAAGGGTTGGGTCACGGTGGGGTGGGCCAAAAGCCATGCTTCGGGCTGGCTCGAGGAACAAGAGGCGGCCCCCAGCGAAACCGAAGTGGAGCCGATCTCGACGTCCTCGGCCGGCCGAGGTTAAGGCTGGGTCACCTTCGGGGGCTCCGACGCCTCGAACTGGTAGAGCTTCTCGGCATTACCGCGAAGGATCTTGTACTGGACCTCCGGAGACAGTCCGGCGGCATCCAGCCGCTCGTGGGCCAGCTTGAGCGAGTAGGGCCAGGTGGTATCGGAGTGCGGGTAGTCCGTCTCGATCATCACATTGTCCTCACCCACGACGTCGAGCATCCCCAGCCCGGTGGCGTCGTCGATGAAGCACCCGTAGAAGTGCTCCCGGTAGTCCCGGTACACATCGATCTTCTCGGTGTCGATGTGGGTGTCGTAGTCCTGCACCGGGCCCACGTTCCCCAGGCTCTGGCCCTTGGCCACCCAGAACCGCTGGGTCGTCCACACCTGCTGGGCCCGCTCGAGCACCCAGGGGATCCACCCGATCGAACCCTCGGACAGGGCGATCTTGATGTTGGGGAACCGCTCGAACAGCCCGCTGAAGATCCAGTCCATCAGGCAGCCCATGGGGCGGATCATGCCCAGTGAGAAGTTGGCCATGAACGGTGAGTCCTTGGAGATCTTGTGGAAGGTCGACGAGGACCCGATGTGGATCGACAACACCATCTTCAGGTCGTTGGCCACCCGGAACACCGGGTCCCAGTGGCCGGTGTGGATGGTGGGGAGGCCGAGCGGCTCGAAGTTCTCCGAGAAGCAGATCGAGCGGCAGCCCTTGGCGTACACCCGCTCCATCTCGGTGACGGCCAGAGCCGGATCCCACAGCGGGATGATGGCCAACGGAATCAGGCGGCCGGGATCGGTACCGCACCACTCGTCGATCATCCAGTCGTTGTAAGCCTGGACGCAGAGCAGCGCCAGCTCCTTGTCCTTGGCCTCGGCGAACGTCTGGCCGCAGAAGCGGGGGAAGGACGGGAAGTTGAGCGAGGCCAGGATCCCGGCGTCGTTCATGTCGAGCAACCGGGCCTTGGGGTCGTAACAACCCGGCCGCATCTCGGTGTAGGGAAAGCCGACAGCGGTGATGTCCTCGGGGCGCCGACCGGCGCTGGCTCCGAGGCCACCGGTCATGATCCGGATGTGCTCGTAGGCCCACACCTCGGTGCCGGTGTCGTCCACGATGACGTGGGGCGCCTGGTCCTTGTACTTGGCCGGGAGCCGGTCGGTCCAGACGTTGGGCGGCTCGATGATGTGGTCGTCGACCGAGGTGATCCAGTTGAGGTCGATTGCGCCTTCGGTGTTCATGGGCCCCTCCGTCATCGCCAGTATGAGTCTCGGTTGTCAGGTTAGCTCTCGCACCGGCGATCGGCCCGAACACGCCCGTGACCAGCCCGTCCCGGGCACAACTGCACTCCGAGGGCCACCGATCGGTCCGGATGCCGGGGCCCGGGTGGTCCGTCCGTCGCCCCGGGCCCGGTCTGTGCTTCGCTACTACCCGTGACCAACGCCGACCGGGCCAGGACCCTCGGAGTGGTGGCTGCGGTGGTGGCCATCATGTTCTCGACTGCGGTGTGGGCCGGCGCGGCCTCCGCCGCCGTGGCCATCCCTACGGCCGTGGCCGCTGGGGCACCGGTGCCCTCCTCGGGATGCACGAGCCCCCAGCCTCCTTCGGTGACCAACCAGCGCCAGGACATCGAGGTGGACGGGGCACCTCGGTGGTATCTCCTCACCACCCCGGCGCCCGCCACACCCAGCTCCACACCGGCGACCACGAAGACGGCGAAGACACCGGCACCTCGACCACTGGTGGTGGACATCCACGGCCTGGCCGAAGGAGCCGTGATCCACGCCCAGACGTCACAGTTCGGCGTGCTCGGGCAAAAGGACGGATTCGTGGTCGTGTTCCCCAACGGCACGGGCAGTCCGGTGCAGTGGAACACCTCCACCCGAGCCAACTCCAATCCCGATCTGGACTTCCTCACCGCCATGTTGAACCAGGTGGAGGCCAGCCAGTGCATCGACACCTCGCGCGTCTACGCCAGCGGGTTCTCCGACGGCGCGTTCATGGTCTCGACCGTGGCCTGCACCATGTCCGGTCGATTTGCCGCCATCGCCGCGGTGTCAGGGTTGCAGCTTCAGAGCCCGTGTCACACCACTCGCCCAGTGC
>DATMMO010000485.1:0-5360 GCA_035569695.1 Acidimicrobiales bacterium
AAGGGCATCACGTTCGATTCCGGCGGCCTCTCCCTGAAGACGGTGGGGGGCATGGAGACGATGAAGACGGACATGGGGGGCGCCGCCGCCGTGCTGGCCGCCTTCGATGCCGCCGCCCTGGCCGGGGTCCCGATCAGGATGACCGTTCTGGCCCCGATGACCGAGAACATGCCCGGTGGTCGCGCCGTCAAGCCCGGAGACGTGCTCACCGCCCGCAACGGCAAGACGATCGAAGTCCTCAACACCGACGCCGAGGGCCGGCTGGTGCTGGCCGACGCCTTGTCACTGGCCGCTGAGCTGGAGCCCGATGCCATCATCGACCTGGCCACGTTGACCGGTGCCGCCGTGGCCGCGTTGGGCACCGGGATCGCCGCCCTCATGGGCACCGACGAGGCGTTGCAGGATGAGCTGCGCCGCGCATCGAAGCGGGCCGGTGAGTCACTGTGGCCCCTTCCCCTTCCCGACGAGTACCGCAACCACATCGATTCCGAAGTGGCCGACATGAAGAACATCGGCCGTGGCGGCCAGGCCGGCTCCATCTCCGCGGCGTTGTTGCTCCGCGAGTTCGTCGGCGACTCGCCCTGGGCTCACCTGGACATCGCCGGACCGGCTCGATCCGACGAGGACGCCCGCTACCTGACCAAGGGCGGTACCGGGTTCGGGGTGCGCACCCTGGTCGCCCTGCTGTCGTCGCCCGCCTTTGCCCAGTCGCTGGTTCGCTCGGACTGAAGCTGGGCTGGTGGCCTGGGACGGCCGCCCGCGGTGAGCAGGAGATACAACACCGGTGGCAGTACCATTGGGTCATGGCCGCAGTCGTACTCCGAGGGCCGGCGAACACCGCACCCGAAGCCATTGTGGGCCCCTTCTCCTCCCTGCCCGAGGCCGAGGAGTGGGCCCGCGGGCACCCGCGACCCGGCGGGTACTCGGTGGCCCAGGCGCTGATGCCACCGGACGACCCCGGCCTCGGCACGACGGCCTGAGCCCGGGACGCCGACGTGATACCCAATCCCAGCCCCGTACCGGAAGGACGGAAGAGGGCGTTCCTCATCGGATTCGCCATACAGGTCGTCCTCGGGATCCTCATCCTGTCGACCGGGATCGCCAGAGGGTCAGTGGTGTGGGCGGTCCTGGGTGGCGCGATCCTGGTCTTGGCCGCAACCCTGGCCATGTTCTACCGCCGTAGCATCCGCTGACCGAGAGTCCTGGCGCCGGCCCCCATCGCTAGCCCAGCGAACCCTCGAGGTAGTACTTGATGCCGTCCTTGGCCACCAGGTCATCGGGATCGTCGGCCAGTTCGTCGATCAGCCGGAGGGCGCGATTTCGGTTCAGGCCGAACCCCTGTTCCCTGGCCTGCTCGAGGATGGCGTTCTTGCCCGATGGTACGCCCAAGCCGTCGAGGGCCCCGTGGATGGCGTCGGTGTCCGATGCCGTGGTGGGCACGAAGACTGCAGCACTTCCTTTTGGTACCAGACGCAGTTTCACCGTCCGCCACTCGCTGTCCAGTCGGGACGGCTTGTAGCACTCGACGAATCGCTCCGTGCTGTTGGTCCGGGTCTTGATGTGGGCGATGGCGCTCATGCCGTCCTCGAATTGCTGCAGCCCCTGGGCCTTGACTCCGTCGTAGTCGGTGTGGTGAACGACAAGTACGGTGCTCCCGGCCATGCCAGCCATGTTCTGCATGGCCGAGAGCACGGAGGAGATGTCAGCCGGAGACATGTCCGAGCGGCCTTCCATGCACGCGACCAGATCGTCGATGATGACCAACGTGGGCTGCTCTTCACCAATGAGCTCGAGCGCGTGTTGGACGTCAGGAGAGGCCGCAACGGCCGGAGCCCCGGGCCTGTCCATGTCTCCTTCGTGGTCTCCGTCGTTCGTCTGCGGCCCGACAAGGCTGATCCGCTCCACCACAGGTAGGAGATGGCTCCAGGGATCACCGGCGTCGGGGTGTTCAGCCCGCCAGGCCCGGACACCGGCCTGATAGGCACCACTCGAGCCTTCGGCCACGAACACGATGACCTTTCCCTGTCGAACCCGGTGGCCGATCCACGGTGCCCCCGTCGCCACAGAACAGGCCAGGTCGACGGCAGCCAGGGTGGACTTGCCCGCCGACTTCCGGCCGATGACGGCGACCAGGTCCCCGGCCACGACCATGTCCTCGATGAGCCAGTCGACCGGAGCCATGAGGCTGCCGGAGTCCTCGGTGATGATGGCTTGTCGAAGCCGGTTCTGTGCTCGGTGGGCCTCGATGGCTCTGACCCGTTCGGCCAGTTCCAACGCCCCTTCCCCGTGGTGGTCGATCATGTCCTCCCAGTTCCCACGCAGCCATAGGTCTCGAGGGATCTGTCTGACCACGCCGGCAACGACTTCAGCCGAGACGAGCTGGGGCGAGAGGGTGCCGAGCCGGAGCCCTTCGACCATCTCTTCCGGGCTGGCCTCGGCGTCGGGTCCCGACGAACCCGGTGATCGACCGTTGAGCGACACGCCGCAGAGGGGGCCGAACCTCTCCAGGTCGGACCGGGACGGCTCGTCCCACAGGCGGGCGAAGAACTGGTCCTTACCGCCTGGATAGGTGGTGCGAAGCTCCTCCTCCTGCTCCAGGGTGGCCTCCCATGCTGTTCGACCTTCGGCCACCCATGGCTCGCGGCCCTCGGACGTCGACCGCTCGGGCGCTGACGTGGGCACTGACTCGAGTCGCCCCGGCTGCGCCGGCCGGCTCGGCTGTTCCTGGTGTGGATAGAGCGTGGACCACACCTCGTAATCGGAATTCTGCTTGGTCATGCTGCATCCCTCCCGAGTGTCCGTCGGTGAACCACCCCTCGATGGTGCATGGTGCGACCAACGACGGGTGCGCGCCGGCCTGCGGCGGTGCTGGTACCGATCCAGTTTGCTAGAGCACTCGTCAGAGGTGGGCGATAGCTCGGCTCAATGGCGAGGATCCTCGCTGTCGGTAGACGGTGCCACACGCATGGTGGCGATTCAGGGCACATGCTGCTGTATGGCCCACTGGGCCGACTCGAATGCCAGGGCCGGGTGGAACTGCGAGCGGCATAGTCGGCGCTCGATGTCTGCTTGTTCGTGGCCCGATGTGGCCAGCCCCAGAGCGAGTCTTCGCGCTCGCCGCCGCATCTGCTCGAACGGCGTCAACCGCTGGTCCGCTTGCCACTGCCGATGGCTCTCCTGCAGCGACGGGGCCAGACGTTGGACGTGGCGCAGCGGCAGTGGTGGGACCCGGGTTCGCACGGCGATCCCGTCGGTACCCTGGGGCCGAGCCAGCTCGAACTTGACCAGCCGATGCAGCGCTCGACGGAACGGGGAGTTCTTTCCCATCCGGTCGCCCAGCCCCAGTGCGTGGGCCGCGTCCGCCAGGTCCAGAATGAATCCGTCGGGATGGGCCTCGAGCCCGTAGCTCACCCGACGCAAGAGCCACGTCGTCGACGGGCCCAGGATGCCGAGCCAGAACTGCTCCACGTACAGGGAACAGGGGTGGACGCCGAGGGGATCGGCCACAGGATCCAGCCATGGGATGACCCGCAGTTTCCCACCGGGGTCGATGGCCGGTCGGGGTGGACGGCGAACGACTCCGCGGTCGGGTGGCATGGCGGTGGTCGATCGGACATCGGCAGTGGATGGGGACACGGTTGCCTCCGGGTTCAAGTTTGGGGTGCGCCACCGGGCCCCTCTTGGAGGATCCGGTGCCCTGATGCACCGAGCTGACCCACACAGGGTGCCGGAGCAACCTTGCCGCCCACCTCGCCGCCCACCTTGTCAGCCCACCTCGCCGCCGACCTTGTCAGCCCACGTCGCCAGGGCGTCGGCCGTGCGCCGATCAGGCCGACCGGCCTCCGACCAGCGTCCGGAGCCCGACGGGCAGCACCTCAGCGCCGAAGGAGCTCCGGACGTGGACGTCGACGCCCAGGGGGGCCAGGAGCTCGGGGATCGAGGCGGTATCGATCAGTACGTTCTCGTGGCGCTCGTCGTCTCGACGCCACGAGCCGTCCTCTAGGGCCACGAAGGTCGTCATGTCCCGTACGAACCGGTCCGGGGTCGGTGTCGAGAACCGGCTCACGATGGCCCACTCGTCGTCGACCAGCCCCAGGTTGGGAGCGTCCCGGCGAGCCTCTCCCCAGGCCAGGTCACAGATGTCCAGAGCCAGTACCCCTCCGGGTCGGAGCGCCCGAGCGATGGCAGTGAGTGCCCGGTCGATGGCCTCGGCATCGGGGAGGTAGTTGAGGGCATGGCCGACGCCGACGATGGCGTCCGCCGGAGGAAGCATGTCGTCGGGCAAGGTCAGCT
The DNA here is from genome assembly GCA_035569695.1 of Acidimicrobiales bacterium. GTDB lineage: Bacteria > Actinomycetota > Acidimicrobiia > Acidimicrobiales > RAAP-2 > DASXMT01. The sequence goes on from DATMMO010000485.1 coordinate 4,294, forward strand.
GCCGCATCTCTTCGGCCCCTCCGGCCCACCGCTCGGCCAGCTCGAGCATGGCCGGGGAGGCGTCGGTGGCCACGACGCGGTGACCGGCGTCCACCAGGGCCCGGGTCAGCAACCCGCTGCCGCAGCCGATCTCGACAACCAGTCCGTTGTGACGCCGCACCGGATCGAGGAGCTGGAGGATCCCCGGTGCACAGGCCCCCGCGTGGGCGGCGAAACCCAGGTGGTGGACCCGGGCCAGGTCACGGCGAAAGTAGGGGACGGAGGGTGCGGTCATGAGGCCAGTTTCGCGTTGCGAATCGGGTTCAGCTGGCCGGGCTCACCGAGCTCATGTTGAAGTCGGGTACCCGCAGCGGTGGCATCGCCGTCCGGTTGGCCCACTCGCCGTATTCGCGTCCCAGGGCCCGCACCGTGCCCCCGGCCTCGGTCACCCGGCCCAGCAGGTCGACCGGGCTCTCGTTGAAGCGGAAGTTGTTGACCGCGCCCACCACCGAGCCGTTCTCGATCAGGTACACGCCATCGCGGGTCAGCCCGGTCAGCAACAACGTGGCCGGGTCCACCTCACGGATGTACCAGAGGCACGTGAGCACCAGACCGTGTTCGGTGCTGGCCACCATGTCGTCCACGGTGCCCGTGGCACCGGCCAGTTCGAGGACCAGATTGTCGACGTCCGGCGTCACCGGCTGGCCCGATCGCGCTGCACCGGCCCGGTGGTACCGCAGTCGGGCCAGGCGGCCCCCGTCGACCCAGGTGGTCGGAGCCAGGGCCAACCCGTTGTCGAACACCGATGAGTCGGCACTCGAGGCCGGCGTCACCACGAACGGCAAACAGCGAAGGCCGGGCTCCTCCGGATCGCTCCGTAGTCGAAAGGGGAGGGAGGCCAGGACCTCGCCCACCTTGGTGCGGCCCTGGGGGGCGGAGAAAACGGTACGGCCCTCCTCGGCCTCCTGGCCGCTGGCCGAGCCCACCAGTCCGATCATCAGGTCGGCCACCGCCTCGGGAGGAAGCACGACCTCGTACCGGCCGGCGTCGAGATCGATGTGCCGCGCCCCCCAGGCCAGCCGGCCCAC
>DATMMO010000486.1:0-3201 GCA_035569695.1 Acidimicrobiales bacterium
GGACCATGGAGACGGACCATGGAGACGGACCATGGAGACGGACCATGGAGACGGACCATGAGACGGACCATGAGACGGACCATGGAGACGGACCATGGAGACGGACCATGAGACGGACCATGAGACGGACCATGAGACGGACCACAGGTGCGCTTGTTAGAACGAGTTCTATACTCAATTGCTGCTCGAGCATGCTGGCGTTTGCGCCCATGCCACCGTCTCAGAGGGGATCTGTCATGGCACGACCAGTGATCGTTGAAGCAGTGCGTTCGCCCATCGGCAAGCGCAATGGATGGCTGTCCGGGTTCCATGCCTCGGAGCTCCTGGGGAACGTGCAGGTGGAGCTGGTGAAGCGGGCCGGCATCGATCCCGGCGCCGTCGAGCAGATCGTCGGCGGATGTGTGACCCAGGCCGGCGAGCAGGCTTCCAACGTGACCCGGACGGCCTGGCTGGGCCAGAGCCTCCCCTACGAGACGGCGGCCACCACCATCGACTGCCAGTGCGGGTCGGCTCAACAGGCCAACAACTTCGTGGCCAGCCTGATCAGCGCCGATGCCATCGAGGTCGGGATCGCCTGTGGCATCGAGGCCATGAGCCGGGTGGGGCTGGGCGCCAACGCCATCAACGGCCCGGGCAAGTCCAAGCCGGCGGACTTCCCGTGGGACATGCCCGATCAGTTCGGGGCGGCCGAGCGCATTGCCACCAAGTACGGCATCACCCGGGCCGACGTCGACTGGTTGGGTCTCGAATCGCAGCGCAAGGCGGCCGTGGCCGTATCCGAGGGACGCTTCGAACGCGAGATCGTCCCCATCGAGGCGCCGGTGGTCGGTCCAGAGGGGCCGACCGGTGAGCGGAAACTGGTGAACAAGGACCAGGGCCCGAGGGACACCACGGCCGAGGGATTGGCCGCGTTGAAGCCGGTCCTCTCCGACGGCATGCATACCGCCGGCAACAGCTCGCAGATCTCCGACGGTGCCGCCGCCATCTTGTGGATGGCCGATGATCGTGCCCGCGCCGAGGGATTCCGACCTCGGGCCCGCATCGTGGCCCAGACCCTGATCGGTTCGGATCCCTACTACCACCTGGACGGCCCCATCGCCGCCACCGCCGAGGTGCTCAAGAAGGCGGGGATGACCATGGACGACATCGACCTGTTCGAGGTGAACGAGGCGTTTGCCTCGGTGGCCATGTCCTGGGCCAAGGTCCACGAGGCCGACTGGGACAAGGTCAACGTGAACGGAGGCGCCATTGCCCTCGGACACCCGGTCGGCTCGACCGGCTCCCGCCTGATTACCACGGCGCTGCACGAACTCGAACGGACCGACAAGTCGCTGGCTCTGGTCACCATGTGCTGCGGCGGGGCGCTGGCTACGGGAACGATCATCGAGCGACTCTCGTAAGTGGCGTCGGGCCCTTGGCCTGCTTCTCGGGCTCCTGCAGGTCCGGTCGAGGAGCCTCCGGCTGCACCCCTGCCTCAAACCTGCTGATGACGGGCTGAACCGCCAACGGAGCGCCGCGTGAGGGCTTTCTGACAGCCGCCGAACTGCATGATCCACCCCCGCGCGGGCACACTGTTGGCATGAAGCTGTCCTCGCGATTGCTCTGGTCCGTTCCCGCCTCCATCGGTCTCGTCTTGGCCGCAGGGGCGCCCGTTGTGGCCTTCGCAGGGATCGGGCCGGCAACCGCAGCGTCGCCACCGGCCGCGCCAGTTACGACAGCCGCGCCGGCGGCGACAGCAACGCCGGACCCTCAAGCCGCCGCCACCAGCTGGACGACCTATGACTTCGACCCCTCCCGCACCGGGATCGATCCGTCCGGGCTCCACTACAGCGTCGGCTCCCCGGCGTGGACCTCACCCCACCTGGACGGGTCCTTGTTCGGCCAGCCCCTGGTTGAAGGCTCCAACGTCTACGTGGCCACTGAGAACGACACGGTGTACGCCCTCTCATCGGCGACCGGAGCGGTGGCGTGGTCGGCGCACGTCGGCACGCCGTTCAACCCGTCGGTGGTGCCGGCCGAGTGCGGCGACATCCGGCCCACAGTGGGCATCACCTCCACGCCGGTCATCGACGCGGCCCGGTCTGAGATCTTTGTGGTCGCCGACGAGGCGGCCGGAAGCTCGGCCGCGCACCACCTCATCGGTCTCGATCTCACCACGGGGCAGGTCATGCTCGACGAGGTCATCGACCCCGCCGGGTCCAACCCACCCTTCCAGCTGCAGCGCGTCTCTCTGGCCCTGACCGCCTCTCGAGTCATCGTCGGGTTCGGGGGGAACGCCGGCGATTGCGGTTCCTACCACGGGCTGGTGGTGTCGGCTCCCGAGGACGGCACCACGCCGGTCACGTTTACGGTGGCCTCGCTGCCCGGCGACCTTCAGGGTGCGGTGTGGATGGGCGGTGGGGCGCCGGCCATCGACGGCCAGGGCAACGTCTGGGTGACTACCGGGAACAGCGCCCACGTGCATGCCGGCGACGCTTACGACAACAGCGACGGGGTGCTCGAGCTTTCCCCCACCATGCAGCTCCTGAGTTTCTTTGCCCCCACCACCTGGTTCTCCGACAACGCGTCCGACGCCGATCTCTCGACGCCGCCCACCCTCCTCGACAACGGTCTGGCATTCGCCATCGGCAAGTCCTCGATCGGCTACGTGCTCGACCAGTCCGCGCTCGGGGGGATCGGCGGCCAGCTGACCTCCAGCCCCGCGTGCTTCGGGCATGGCGCCTCGGCCCATGTCGGTGACATCGTCTACCAGGGCTGTGGGGGTGGAGTCGGGGCCTATCGGGTCCAGTCCAATCCCACCTCGCTCCAGAACCTGTGGACGTCGAACTCCGGCGGCGGGGGCTCTCCGATCGTGGCCGGCGGCCTGGTTTGGAACCTCAGTAACGGCGGCACCCTGTCAGCCATGGACCCCGCTACCGGCCGGGTAGTGGAGAGCACGAACATCGGGTCGGAGGCCACCAGTTTCCCCTCGCCGTCCGCCGGCGACGGGTTGCTCTTGGCCCCATCGACCAACCAGGTGCATGCCTTCGCCTCCCTGCCACCGGGCAGCGGCAACGGCTACTGGCTGGCCGCCGCGGACGGAGGCATCTTCACCTTCGGCAACGCCGGCTTCCTTGGGTCGGAAGGCGGTATGGCTCTCAACCGACCCATCGTGGGCATGGCCACCACCCCAGATGGCAACGGCTACTGGTTGGTGGCGGC
>DATMMO010000487.1:0-6326 GCA_035569695.1 Acidimicrobiales bacterium
GGTCTCCGGCGTGGCCCCCCAGCTCTCGGTGGACCAGCAGCTGTCCCAGTCGGACATGGTCGGCCTGATCAGCAACTTCCATTCGGTCAACGCCAATTCGGCACCGCAGCTGACCCTGCCCGTGTCGGTGGGGCCGGCGCAGTCGTACGTCTACCAGGGCGGCAACTACGGCGAGATCGAGTTTCCCAGTGCCGTGCAGGACCAACAGGTCATCGACCAGTTCCTCAAAGTCAGTCCGGGCACCGACACCATGCACGGCGGCAAGCTCCCATCCCCGAGCGCGGTCTCCGTGTCCGTGCTGAACGGCTCGGGCGCCACCAATCAGGCGGCCGACACCTCCAGCTCCCTCCAGGCTCTCGGCTTCCAGGTCGCCGGCATCGGGGACACGCCCTCGGTGGCCAGCCAGTCCGAGACCGTCGTGTACTACGCCCACATGACGCCGGCCGACGAGGCCGCGGCCCAAACGGTCGCTCACGCCCTCTCGGGGGCCGTCGTCATGGCCGTCGGGCCCACCGCCGATGGCGCTCAGGTGACGGTGGTGACCGGTACCCAATTCGGCGTCAACCCGCCGGCCCCACCGCCCACGGCATCTCCGACCACGGCCGCTCCGTCCCCATCGGCGGCCGGCACCTCCGCATCGGCCGACGCCGGCTTCCTCCCGCCGACGACGTCGACGCAGGCCCTCCAACCGTGGGATCCCCGCTCCTGCACCGCCTCGGGCGGCGAGGGTCCCTGAGGCCGAAGGTCCGGCGTCCCGCCCACCGGTGGAGAGAAATCCGACCGGCACAGGACTCTTACCTGGTACTTCACCCGAGACACCAGAAGTTCAGAACGGAACGGTTGCGTTCTGGTCCAGGATTCCCTATAGTGACTGAGACGGAACCGTTCCGTTTCACCTCTCCTCAGGACCCATCGTGATCGCATCCGTGGCCACCAGCACTTCCGAACCAGAACACCGACCTACCGGGGCCCGAGCCGAAGCGCGCGAGCAGGCCATCCTGGATGCCGCCCTGGAGCTGATCCTCGAGGTGGGCTATGACCGGTTGAGCATGGATGCCCTGGCCGAGCGGGCCCACGCCGGCAAGGCCACCATCTACCGGCACTGGTCGGGCAAGGCCGAGGTTGTGGCCGACGCCGTCCGCCAGCGCCAGTGCGAGGCCCCGCCGGTGGCCGATACCGGTTCGCTCCGGGGCGACCTGCTGGCCACCATCGAGCACATGGACGGATCGGTGTCGTCTGAAGACGGTGCCCTGATCTCCGGCGTGCTCGGCGCCATGCGCACCGATCCCGTCTTGGCCAACCTGATGCGGACGCAGGTATTCGAGAGCAAGCGCACCAACTGTCTGTCTCTCGTGGACCGGGCCATCGCCAGGGGGGAGTTGCCACCGAGTGCAACGGGCGATGTCCTCTACGAGGTACTACCGGCCATGGTCATCACCCGATTGGTGATCAACGGCGAGGAATTGACCGAGGAGTTCGCCGGCCATCTGGTCGACGACATCCTCATCCCGCTACTGCAGCACTGAACCGACCCACCCCCCCGACCTCCCGACCCCCAAGGAGCACCGATGTCATCTCTACTCGACGCGCCATCTTCGGCGTCCGATCTGAACGGGCCCGATCCCAAACGGTGGCTGGCGCTGGGCATCGTGGCCGTGGCCCAGCTGATGGTGGTGCTCGATGCCTCCATCGTGACCATCGCCCTGCCCTCGGCCCAACACGGGCTCCATATCTCCACGGGGAACCGCCAATGGGTCATCACCGCCTACACCTTGGCCTTCGGTGGACTGCTCCTTCTGGGCGGCCGCATCGCCGACTACATCGGCCGCAAGCGCGCCTTCATCATCGGGCTGATCGGCTTCGCCGCTGCGTCGGCCCTGGGTGGCGTGGCCGTCAGCTCGGGGATGCTGTTCGGGGCCCGGGCCCTGCAGGGGGCCTTCGCCGCCCTCCTCGCCCCTGCCGCCCTGTCGCTCATCACCGTGACCTTCACCGAGGTGAAGGAACGGGCCACCGCGTTCGGGGTCTACGGGGCCATCTCGGGGGGCGGTGCCGCCATCGGACTGATCCTGGGCGGGGTGCTCACCGAATTCGCCTCTTGGCGCTGGTGCCTCCTGGTCAACGTGCCCATCGCCATCATCACCGCACTGGCGGCCATACCGGTGGTGCGGGAGAGCAGGGCCCACGGCAACACCAGCTATGACATTCCCGGCGCCCTGACCATCACCCTCGGGCTCGTCTCGTTGGTCTACGGCTTCAGCAAGGCCGAGCAAGACGGGTGGGCCTCGTCGACGACGGTGACCTTCCTGCTCATCGCCGTGGCCCTGTTGGTCAGCTTCGTGGTCATCGAGCTGCGGAGCAAGAACCCGCTCCTGCCCATGAGGATCATCCTGGAGCGCACCCGCGGCGGCTCCTACCTGGCGTCGTTCCTGACCGGGGCGGGCCTGATGGGGATGTTCCTGTTCCTGACCTACTACTTCCAGGGCAGCCTGCACTACTCGGCGCTCAAATCAGGTTTCGCCTTCCTGCCCTTCTCGGCCGGGATCATCGTGGCCGCCGGCGTGGCCAGCAAGATCCTGCCCAAGGTGGGCCCGCGCTGGATCATGACCGTCGGTCTCAGCGCCGCCTCCTTGGGCATGTTCTGGCTCACCCAGATCGGCGTGCGCACGTCGTTCGCCGCTCACGTCCTGCCCGCCGAGCTCCTCATCAGCTTGGGCATGGGCCTGGCCTTTGTGGCCCTGAGCAGTACGGCCCTGCACGGGGTCGGCGATCACGACGCCGGGGTGGCCAGCGCCATGGTCAACACCACCCAGCAAGTGGGCGGGTCCCTCGGCACCGCGCTGTTGAACACCCTGGCCGCCTCGGCCACCCTGGCCTACGTGGGTTCCCACGTTCCCGGCGCAGCCACCGTGGCCGCCGGGCAGGTGCACGGCTACTCGGTAGGCGCCCTGGTCGGCGGGATCATCCTGGCCGCGGCGGCCGTGGCGGCCTTCCTCCTGGTCAAGGCGGGTCGGCACGACGTTGTTACCAGTGAGGCCATCGCCGAGCCCGTGCCCGTTCCCGCCTGAGCGGGGGCGGCTCGGCTCGTCCGGCTCATGGCCTCTTGACAAGGCTAACGCTGTTAGCTACTCTGAAGCTAACAGCGTTAGCCCCAGGAGGTCACCATGTCGTCAACACCCTCGCATCAGGATCCGCCTAACCCATCGGCTCCTCACTACCGCAAGCCCGGGTGGTTCACCCGGCACGTGTTGAACCCGACAGTGGCCGGCCTGACCCGCGCCGGCATCAGCGTCTGGGGCAGCCGCGTCCTCGAGGTCAAGGGCCGCACCACCGGTCAGCCCCATCGGATCCCCGTGAACTTGTTGGACCTGGACGGCCGCCAGTACCTGGTCTCGGCCCGGGGGAACGGGCAGTGGGTCCGCAACGTCCGGGCCGCCCGGGGCCACCTGGACCTCCTGGTGGGGCGGCGGCGCCAGGAGTGGGTGGCCACCGAGTTGCCCGATGACGCCAAGGTGGAGGTCCTGCGGGCCTACCTCCGCCGGTGGAAGGCCGAGGTGGGCGCGTTCTTCGACGGCGTCGACGCCAACTCCACCGACCAGGAGATCAGGTCGATCGCGGCCAAGCACCCGGTGTTCGTGCTCGCCCCCGCGGCGTGAGCAATCCCGGCTACCCGGCACCCCCACCGGCCACGGTGCGTTCGCCCCGAGCCATCCAGGTGGTCGAGGCCGCTCGCCGGCTGCTCGAGTCCGAGGGTCCCGACGCCCTGACCATGCGCCGGTTGGCCGACGTGCTCGGCATCCGGGCCCCGTCGATCTACAAGCACTTCCCGGGCAAGCCGGCGGTGGAACTGGCCATGATCGAGGATGCCCTGGTCGAATTGGGTACGGCGCTGCACCGAGTCGTGGCCCGAGTGGATCCGGGGGAGGCGGTTGCCGCCCTCCTGTGCGCGTACCGGGCCTATGCGCTGGCCCACCCCAACCTGTACCGGTTGGCCACCGGGGCCGGGCTCTCCCGCCAGGAACTGGCCGACGGCCTGGAGGACTGGGCGGGCGAGCCCTTCTACTTGGCCACGGGCGAGGCCTACCAGGCCCAGGCCCTCTGGGCGTTCGCCCACGGCATGGTGGTGTTGGAGCTGGACGACCGCTTTCTCCCCGGTTCCGATCTCGACCGGACCTGGGCCGCCGGGGCCGCGGCGTTCGTGACCGCGGCGCCGGTCTGACCGGAGCGGCTCCAGGCGCCGGTTATCGGGCGCCGTGCTCGGCGGGAATCGTCCCCAGTCGACCGGCCTGGTAGTCCTCGAAGGCTTGGGCCACCTCGTCCTTGGTGTTCATCACGAAGGGCCCGTAGGCGTAGACGGGTTCGCCGATCGGTCGACCCCCGAGGACGAGCACGTCGAGCTGCGGCGACCGCGACTCCTGGACGGCATCGGCAGTCACGGTGATCGTTCCTCCACCGCCGAGAACGGCGAGCTGGCCGGTGTGCACCGGTCGACGCTCGTCGCCCACGGTCCCCTGTCCGGCCAGGACGTAGACCAGCGCGTTGAAGTCGCGGCGCCAGGGCAGGACCAGCCGGGAACCCGGTTGCACGGTGGCGTGCAACATGGTCATCGGCGAATAGGTCGAACCGGGACCGGCACGGTCCCCCACGTCGCCGGCGATGAGCCGGACCAGGGCGCCCCCGTCGGCCGAGGACAACAGGGCCATGTTCTCGGCGCCGATGTCCTGGTACCGAGGGTCGACCCACTTCTGCGCCTTGGGCAGGTTCACCCAGAGCTGTATCCCGTGGAACAGTCCGCCACTGGTCACCAGCTCCTCCGGTGGCGCCTCGATGTGCAAGATCCCCGACCCGGCGGTCATCCACTGGGTGTCGCCGTTGGTGATGAGTCCGCCACCGCCGATGGAGTCACGGTGCCGGAAGGTGCCGTCGATCATGTACGTCACCGTCTCGAAACCGCGGTGCGGGTGCCACGGCGTGCCCTTGGGCTCACCCGGGGCGTACTCCACCTCGCCCATCTGGTCCATGTGCACGAAGGGGTCGAGATAGCGGCGATCGACGCCGGCAAAGGCCCGGCGGACGGGAAAGCCCTCCCCCTCGAGCCCGTTGGGCGCGGTGGTCACCCCGAGCACCGGTCGGCTGGACGCAGCGGCCCCTTCGGGCTCCGCGATGGTGGGAAGCGAACTCACATCGGCAACGGTCACAGCAGGCACGGCACTCTCCTCATATCCCTCACGTCGGGATAGCCACCACTGCAGCGACTCTTCTTCCGCCCGACAGCCAATTACAACGTTAGTTGCACGCGCAACATTCCCGGACAGGAACAGCGTGGGACCTGGCGGTGAAGTCGCAGTGGCCGAGGTGGTGCAGGAAAGACCTCGACGGCATTATTGGTAGCGTCGAACGTAAAATACGACGTCAGCGCACCGATGACGGGACGACGGGGGACCAATGAGCATCGCCGAGCGAGCGACCATCGAGGGAGAGACGGCCCCGGGATTCGAGCCCGTCCGGGAAGCATTCGCCGCCAACTTCGCCGATCGGGGCGACCAGGGTGCCGCGGTGTGCGTCTACCGCAACGGGGTCCCGGTGGTCGACCTCTGGGGCGGGTTGGCCGATCCTCCCTCTGATCAGCCCTACGGCCGGGACACCCTGCAGTTGGTGTTCTCCACCACCAAGGGGGCCACGGCGGTCTGTGCCAACCTGCTCATCGAACGAGGTCTGCTCGATCCATCGGCGCCGGTGGCCGAGTACTGGCCCGAGTTTGCCGCGGCGGGAAAGGGGGGAATCCCTGTCGAGTGGTTGCTGACCCACCAGAGCGGCCTGCCCGCCATCGATGCCACCTTGACCTTGTCCGAGGCATTGGCCTGGGGCCCCGTCGTCGACGCCCTGGCCGACCAGAAGCCCCTCTGGGAGCCGGGGACGGCCCACGGCTACCACGCCCTCACCTTCGGGTGGCTGGTGGGCGAGATCGTTCGCCGGGTGAGTGGCATGTCCATCGGCTCGTTCTTCGCCCGCGAGGTGGCCGAACCGCTCGACTTGGAGTTCTGGATCGGTCTTCCTCCTTCCGAGGAGCACCGGGTGGCTCCTCTGACCATGACCCTCGACTACATCGCCGACATGGATCCTGAGCAGCTGGCCACCATGGCCACCACCTTCGGACCGGACGGGCTCGGCACTCGGGCTCTGTTCCTCAATGGGGCCTTCGGCGGCTTCGGCGAAGGCGGGGGGCCGTTCAACCTCCCCGAGGTCCACGCGGCCGAAGTCCCCGCAGCCAACGGCATCACCACCGCCCGCTCCCTGGCCCGGTTCTACGCCGGGCTCGTCGGTGAGGT
>DATMMO010000488.1:0-5914 GCA_035569695.1 Acidimicrobiales bacterium
CGACACCACCGCCGGCCCCCGTGCCACCTTCGGATCCGCCACCCACCGAGGCCCAGGCCCCCATCGACCCGGCGGCCCCGACCGTTCTGACCACACCGACGGGCGAGCCCACCCAGGTCTACGAGACGCCGAAGGACGAGACGAGCGAGAAGGAGGCGGAGTCATGAGCACCGGGATCATCGCATTCGTGACGGTCTTCGTGCTGGCGGCGTTCGTCGGCAACGAGGTCATTTCCAAGGTGCCGAGCGTGTTGCACACCCCGCTCATGTCGGGCAGCAACGCCATCCACGGCATCATCCTGGTCGGGACGATGATCGTCATGGGCGAGGCCCGAGGCGCGGCCCAGATCACCCTGGCCTTCTTCGCCGTGCTGTTGGCCACGCTGAACGTGGTCGGCGGTTTCGTGGTCACCGACCGCATGCTCGAGATGTTCAAGGGGAAGCCGTCGGACCGTCCCCGCCCCGCTGCCGGTGCCGGTGCCGGTGCTGGTAGCGGCACGTCGGAGGCTTCGCCGAGCGATGCTCCCAGTGCTGATCCTCCGAGTGCCCATGGTGGCCCAGCCGCCCCGGGCACGCCCGATACCAGCGGTGACTCGACGCCGGGAGACGCCAAGTGACGCTCGGAACCTGGACCGACCTGATCTACCTGCTGTGCGCCATCGGGTTCATCGTTGCCCTGAAGGGTCTGAGCTCCCCCAAGCACGCCCGGAGGGGCAACCTGGTGGGAGCGGGGGCGGCGACGGTGGCGATCGCCTTCACCTTTTCCAACCCGGGCCTGCGAGGCAGCGGCAAGAACCTGATCCTGGCCATTGTGGCCATGGTCATCGGGGCCGCCATTGCCGTGCCTGCCGCCCGCAAGGTGAAGATGACGGCGATGCCCCAGATGGTGGCCATCTTCAACGGCGTGGGCGGCGGGGCCGCCGCCCTCGTGTCCGTCGTGGTCTTCCTCATCGAGTCCCCGGGCAAGCCCGCCGTCTACCGCATCGCCGAGGTGCTCCTCGGAGTGCTGATCGGGTGTGTGTCCTTCGCCGGCAGTGCCATCGCCTTCGCCAAGCTGCAAGAGCTGATGACCGGGCGGCCCATCACTTACCCGGCCCAACAGATCATCAACGCCGTGGTCGGGGCGGCCATCGTCGGGGTCGCCATCGCCACGTTGGTCACCGGCAGCACGGCGTTGCTGATCATCATGGTGGTGCTGTCCTTGGTTCTGGGCGTGATCCTGGTCCTGCCCATCGGTGGGGCCGACGTGCCCGTGCTCATCTCGCTGCTCAACGCCTTCACCGGCCTGGCCGTGGCGGCGTCGGGCTTCACCCTCAACTCCAACTTGTTGATCATCGCCGGCACCCTGGTCGGTGCGTCGGGCATCCTGTTGACCCGGATGATGAGCAAGGCCATGGGCCGTTCGCTGCCCAACATCCTCTTTTCCGCCTTCGGTTCGGTCATCACCGCCACCGGTGGGGCCGACGGCGAGGGTGCCGACGCCCGCCCGGTGAAGGCGGGAACGCCCGAGGACATCGGGGTCCTCTTGGCTTATGCCCGCCGGGTGGTCATCGTCCCCGGTTACGGATTGGCCGTGGCCCAGGGCCAACACACCGTCAAAGAGCTGGCCGATGTGCTGATCGAGAAGGGCGTGGAGGTCATCTACGCCATCCACCCGGTGGCCGGACGAATGCCGGGACACATGAACGTGCTCCTGGCCGAGGCCAACGTGCCCTACGACCAACTGGTGGAGATGGACGACGCCAATCCGGAGATGCCGACCACCGACGTGGCCCTGGTCGTCGGGGCCAACGACACGGTCAACCCGGCGGCCCAGAACACGCCAGGCAGCCCGATCTACGGCATGCCCATCATCCACGCCGACCAGGCCCAGAACATCGTCTTCCTGAAGCGGTCGATGCGCCCCGGCTTCGCCGGCATCGACAACGAGCTGCTCTACGACCCGAAGACCACCATGCTGTTCGGCGATGCCAAGGACACCCTGACCAAGCTGGTGGCCGCGGTCAAGGAGGCATAGGAGCGTGTCGGCGCCGACCGGGCGGATCGCCGGCGTTTGATTCGCTGACTCCCGGGAGGACGACAAGTCGGCTCGGCTAGTGTCTATGCGCACCTCGGGGGTGTAGCTCAGCTGGTAGAGCGCTACGTTCGCAATGTAGAGGCCGAGGGTTCGAGTCCCTTCACCTCCACCGACCGGGACGGTGCGCGAACCGCGCCGTCCTCAGTGCCCAAAAGGCCCACAGGTACACGGAATACGGGCTGGATGGCCTCGCGGCTGTCCACCCGGATTTCGTGGATTAGCGCCTGGAGGAGGGCCTTCACGGGACCCGGTGAGCCGTTAGAAACCGCCTCAGCCACCCGCTCCCGCAGCCCGGTCAGTTCTTCGGGGGTCGGAGCCGTGATCGCTCCCTCGTCCATCTCGTCTGCTAGTTGCTGCCGACGGGCTCGAAGTGACGTCGATTGAGTGCCGAGAGCCTTCACCCGCTGCCCACACATTGCCTCGGGCATTGACCCGGTCTCGAAGGCCCGGAGATAGCGGTCGATCGCACTCTCTGTCTTCGTCAGCTCGGCATCGAGTGCGGCCAGTTCGCCGACATGTCGTGACCGTCCGAGATCGGCCCGGTTCTGGGCCTCGACTACAGCGTCTGCGAAGAGCTGATTGTCCTCGTAGGCGGTGAGAAGCGACTTGACCACGGCGTCGTCCAGGGCCTCTGCCGGAAGGCGGTCGGCGCTACAGGTCCTTGTGCCATGTCGGTGGCGACTCCCGCAGGTGTAATAGCGGTAGGTGGCATTGCGTCCGGTTGCAGCCGTTCCCGTGAAGTGTTTTCCACAGATTCCACACACCACCAGGCCGGTCAAGAGGTACTCCGAGCTGTTGGAGGCTCGCTTGGACACGTCTTCACTCCGTTCGATCAGGATCGCCTGCACCGCGTCAAACAGCGATGTCTCGACGAGAGGAGGATGGCTCGCCTCACTCCAGGTCCCGCGGAAATTAACCAACCCTAGGTACGTCTTGTTGCGCAGCAGGGTCAGCACCGACTTGAACGACCACGGTTTGCCCGATCGCATAGGGAGACCGGCGTCGGTCAGCCACTTGGCGATGGCGTGGGATCCGAGCCGCTTGTTGGCGTAGAGGTCGAAGATGACGGGCACCAACGGGGCTTCGGCCTCCTCTATCTCTAATCGCCCTTCGCCGATGGCCGCCCGGTAGCCAAAGGGCTTCGCTCCACCGCACCAGCCCCCCTTTGAGGCTTTTTGCTCCATGCCAGCGACCACTCGATCGATGATCGTAGCCCGCTCGAATTCGGCAAATACCCCCAGTAACTGCATCATCATCCGTCCCGCAGGTACCGTCGTATCGAACGGCTCGGTGGCAGACCGGAATCCCACGTGCGCGGTATCGAGGGTTTCGAGGATTTCGGCCAGACCCCGCACGCTCCGGGAGAGCCGGTCAACCCGGTAGACCAGGAGAAGATCGAACCGACCGGCCCGGGCTGCCCGAAGGGCACCGTTCAGCCCGGGACGATCGAGCTTGGCACCGGAGATCTGGTCAGTGAAGGTATCGACCAGTTGCCACTCCTCCTGGCTCGCCACGTAGGAGGCGAGGCGCTCGGACTGGGCGCCGAGGGAATAGGGCTGATTCACCTCGTCGGTGGAGATCCGGGTGTAGGTGGCGATGCGCACGTGGTTCTCCTCTTTGATCCCCGGAGTCGACCCGGCCAAGGCCGCCGTTCAGGATTCCCTGTTGACGGTCTCGACTGCCGTGCCGAGTGCCTTGTCCCCAGTGTGACCGATGGGTGTCACATGAGGCGACCGGGCCGAATCGGTGAGCAAAGGCACGAGCAGTTCGGCGAGCGCACCGACGGCCAGCCGTTCTTGATCGGCTGACAGGTCGACGAAGCGCGCCGGGCCGAGCACGAGGGAACTGTCTCCTTGACTCGATGCGCTTCGCCGGTTGGGTCGAGGGACTTCCTTCGGCCGCGATGGTATCGGACGGGATCGACCGGCACTCGACTTTCCCCGCGCGGTCACGACGCGTCCTCCAGATCGACAGGTTCTGGCACCGAGCCCGATCCGGGAGCGACCAACTCGGAAAACCCCTGTCGCTGCAAGCAGATCGATTCCCTGGCCAGCACGCGCGACTCCAGGCGGTGGCGTGAGCCCAACTCGGCCAGCCACGCGTCACCGCGGGTTTGCCACCCGGTGCCTACCCATTCCCAAATGGCGATGACCTCGGTCGTGGCGCCATCGTCGATCGGACCACGACTGCATCGTCGGACCTGCCAGGCCTGCCGTTCGGCCCGCAGGTGACCGAAAGTCACCGAGTACCTTCGGGACTTGGTCAGCCAGTGTCCACCGAACCCGAGCGTGTGTGCCCAGGCCCGCAGCCGGAACGAAGCCAGCTCCTCTCGCCCGCCGAGTTCCCATGCGGTCTCGACCATGCGCCGTAGATGGCCGGTGACACCGCGGACATCGAGGTCGGAGATATCGACCAGTCGTCGGTCCAAGGCGCCGGCGTCGTCTGTTCCCCTGCATGCGTACTTGGCGATGTAGTTCCCCACGGCCCGGGGGCCGGCTGTCACCGCCTTCTGGGTGGCGTTCGCACCGCCACCGCTGCGTGCGGTCGCTTCTGGCAAGTCCGAGCCGCTGGCGATGACCCGGGTGTCGATCTGGCTGCCCCAGCGCACTGAGCCAGCGCCTGGCGCCGAGCCGCCAAATCCTTCCGGATAGGGAACGGACACCTTCGCCGCAGCGATCCGGATCGCTGCAGTGAGGGTGGCGGCATCGACGACGAGCCGGGGGACCTCCACGCCATCTGCTGCCGCGTCCAGGCGGATCACGGCGTGGAGGTCAACGACCCCGCGCCGCTGGTATTCGGCCACCTTGGTGAACGACACCCGGATCGCCTTGGCAAAGGCCACGGCTCCCAATCCGAGGAGGCGGGCCAGCTCGCGCTTCAGATAGATGGTGGTGCGACGCCACAGTTCGGGACATGAGGCGTTCCACAGAACCGCTCGTTCGTAGTCGTAGCAGTCGGGACAGAGGGGATTGCCGACAACAGAATCTCCGGTGCCATGGCGCTCCCAGCAGGCAAGAGGCCGACCATGAAGGCACCGAGCGGGTCGATTGCCTGGTCTACACGGGTGGCGGGTGCCCGCAGCCTTCCGGGCACCGTGGACCAACCCGAAGCTCGGTGCGGTGAGGGTGGCAAAGACCATCGGGTGAGCGCTCACTGAGTCGGGCACTCCTTTTCCGCCCGTCAGGCCTGACCGCACGAGCATCCGAGCATCAGCGGCATAGATGGCGGCACAGGAAGGGCACCGGGTGGCACGCCGGGTCCCGCACGCCTTCAACAGCACCTTGTCCGGCTCGTTGGCCGTCGAATAGCGCTCAGTGATCTCACCGGTTGCGACATCGACCACCGTTCGGGCACCGACGAGACGGACAGGATGACGGCACCAGCCACACCTCTCGCCTTGGGACTGGAACTGCTCGAACGTGGCTGTGTTCCGGGTCCGAGCGGCAACGTCGCGTAGTAGGCCCTTGTCAGGCCGTCGCTGGTCGAACAACCTCTCGTCGGCCACGACGGTTGCCCGCTGACCGGCCCTCATTCGCCCGCTGCCTCGCGGCTCGCGGCACGGAGCCGACCAGCACGCTCCGAAATCGTAGAAATCACTGCGTCGGTGAAATGGTAGGTCCGCAGGCGAACTGGAACGCCGCCTTCATGGAGAATGAGAGAAACTCCCCGCAGGCTCGGATCGATATCAGCTGTCGAGTATCCCTGGGCCGCCCAACCGGAGCCCAGCACGGTGTCGCTCGCCTCTCGGGTGGCACACCGGAATCCCCAGCGGAAGCCGAACAGGTCACGCAGAGCGGAAGGAACGATGTCAATGGATGGCTTTTGAGTAGCAGCCACC
>DATMMO010000489.1:0-6440 GCA_035569695.1 Acidimicrobiales bacterium
TGCGCCAGGGCGGGAGTTCGTAATCGGTCGACGGTGGCGGCACCTCTTCGGTGGCCACTCGGGTCGATCGGTTGCCCCTGTTCTTATTGACGAACAGTAAAGCAATGAGAAGCAGAATGAACGGGATGGCGTCAGCGAACCCAGGAATCTTGACTTTGGGCACCACGTACCCTGCCGTAACGTCCTGCACCACCCCCAGAAGCACGCCGGCGAGGAATGCCAGAGGGATCGAGCGGAGGCCTGCGAACACCGCTGCAGCCGCACAGGTCAACATGAGCCCGGTGAAGTTTCCGGCGGCCAGTCCGATGAGAGGTGCCGCGAGCACGCCGGCGAGACCGGCGAGAGCAGCACCGAGGATCCATGCCAGCCCAGACGATCGGTCGGGGTTGATCTTTCGCAGACCAGCAAGGGAGCGCCGGTCGACTGTCGCCCGCATACGCAGGCCGATACTGGTGTGGCGCACCAGCAGCCACAGCAGCACGGCGCATGCAATGGCCGCGGCCAGAGTAGCCAGTTGGTCGGTATTGATCGAAACCCCATTGCCCATAGCGAACAGGTGGGTGGGAGTCGGCCCCAGGCCGGGGACGGTAAGGACGTTATCGGGGCTGACCAAGTGCAGACTCTGGACCGTCATCAACCGCTCGACTACGAAAATGCCAAGGGCGGGTAGGGCAATCGACAGCCCAACAGTGGCGACGATCTGAGGCATCTCACCGGCAGTGGCCAATCGACGAAACATGACTTTGTCGAGCAGGTACCCGAGGGCCGGGGCAAAAACCAGGACGGACACGATTGCCGCGGCCAGGGTGGACCATCCTTCGCCGGTATTCAGCTCAAAGAAGAGCAGGGCAGTCACATAGGCGATGGCACCGTGTGAGAAATTGAAGATCCCAGACGTCGAGTACGTCAGGACGAGGCCGGACGCCATGATCGCGTAGATCGCGCCCGATACGGCGCCCGCAATCAAGAATACGAGGAGCTGCGAAATGAGTGAACCCCCTACTCGAGTTTGGCCGATGCCCGAGTCACGACTGGTCGCTCCGACTTCCTAGGCCAATCGTTACCAGTCCGGACGTTTGTCAACATGTGCCGATCAGACTCTCTTGACATTGGTTACTGCAACCTCCCCGTCAGGGCCGTCCGTACCACGGAGGTTGCCTCACGGCTCGCTCGGTGGCTATGCCGGCGGGATTGGAATATTGGCGTAACACTCCAAGTCCTGCACGACTTTCCATTGCTTTCCCTTGAGCTGCACCGCTGCGTCACAACCGACCGGCTGTGCGTGCGACTCCGGCCACGGAATCTCACCGAACAGATTGGGGATCTCGAAATTGAACCCTGAGTTCACCTTGGTAAGCATGGTCCCTCGAGTCAGATTGGGACCGGTGGCCTTAAGCATGTCGACCAGCATCGCTGCCGATTCGTAACCCTCTTCGGCATAGATATCCGGCACGTAACTCGCACCAGCGACGTTACGCATGGCCTTCAGCATCTGCTTCACTGCTGGGAAGTTGGCTTCGGCCGGCTGCACCTGCAGGATCGAGTACTCACCCTGGAGCGCTTGCACTAGCTGCGGATTCTGGGTGGTCTGTGGGCTGTAGGTCGTGGCATCGAACACGGGTCCTTTGTAGCCGGCGGCCACAAGTGCCTCCTTCAGGCCGACGATGACCGTGCCCGCGTTTACCAAGAACACCGAGGATGGTGGCTTGCCATTGTTGGAAGTCATGATCTGTTGGGCGTAGGGCGAATAGTCCGCAGTCCCCTGGGCCGGAATGGTCGTCATCGCCGCGCTGACCTTGAAGCCGGCAGCCTTCATCTCGGCAACCAGCGGTGGCGCAGCGGCCGGCCCGGATCCACTCGAGTTGAAGGTCATGGCGATTGAGGGCTTGACGCCCTTCGTCAGCTCACCACGTTGTTTCAGCACAGCTTCGATCGTCTTCCCGATGGCCGGCGTCACGGGAGAGCCCGGTGCCAGATTCGGAACGGCACAGCCGAGAAACCCGAATCCCGACTGAGTCCCGCAATAGGGAGTCCCATTTCCCGAGCCGATGAAGGGCACGTTGTTCTGAACCAGGTACGAACCCCCGGTGAAGTTGTTTGTGGCCACCGGCACAACGGCAAACACGTGCTTTTGCTCGACCAAATTCTGGACGATCGACACGTCCGAGGTGGCGCTGTACCCATCGTCTTGGGCACCGATGAAGTTGATCTTGCGACCAAAGACACCTCCAGCGGCATTCACCTGGTTGAAATATGCCTTGGCCCCGATCGCCTGGCCGGCTTCGGTGAACCCACCCTCGCCCGACGCCACCTCAACACCGCCCACGGTGATAGATGTGGGAGTGACACCCTCCTGCGGATCAGAGTTCTTGGGCTTGGCCGCCGACGCCACTGATGTCGGAACTATGAGGGAGAAGAGAACGACCCCAGCCATCAGAAGACCGACCCGTCGACGAGTACCCATTTGTTGCCCCCCCTGGTTGTCTCTACGATCGCCAGGCGAGAGCCTGCCGTCATCAAAA
Source organism: Acidimicrobiales bacterium (assembly GCA_035569695.1). Lineage (GTDB taxonomy): Bacteria > Actinomycetota > Acidimicrobiia > Acidimicrobiales > RAAP-2 > DASXMT01. The sequence goes on from DATMMO010000489.1 coordinate 2,523, forward strand.
TTCTTTGATCACAGACGTGTAGGAATGTCCCTCTGTCCTACTCAACATTATAGATTGTATATCAAATCGGGTACGTGTCAACCCCTGGAGGGCAGTCAGGGGTGCCTACCGGCGGTACGTGGGCGCAAAGGTGGGTGACTTCACAGTGGCTGCCCGCCAGTGATTGGGCTCAGAACCGGAGGCAGGGCCCAGCCGCGCTGGAGCCACGTGGTGCCATGGGTCAGGCCGCGAAGTCACCGCCCACTGGACAACGAGCGACCGACGACGGGTGTTCTCAGTGCCGGGTCTCAGTGCTGATGAGCGGGCACTGAGTTCGTTGACCGTGAGGCACCGATCCACAAAGCGCGCCCGGGACTGCCTCCGCCTACAACGGGTCGGTGACCTCGCCAACCAGTTGAGTCACTGCACACGGGAACACCGACACGGTGGCCTCGGCACCATGCTTTGCCGCCAACCACGCCACGGTGTCGTCCCACGTCGCAAAGAGCGGTGCTCGATCGCGCTGATCGGGTTCGAGATCACCTCTGCGGACACCGGGACTGAACAACACCACGTCCAAGTCGTCCGCCGGTCCGGCAGAACCACCGGAGAACTTGCTCATGCCCGGCCCGAACAGCGAGTGGAACCCCTGCCCTTCGCTGGCGGCAGAGGCCACGACCACCGTGCCACCGGGGCGGACAATTGGCGCCGGTGCGCTCTGCAGCGGCGTGTACGCCGTCGAGTACTGGAGGAACTCGTTGTCCTTGGGGTACGCCGAGAATACGCATACGTCCGCGCCGCGAGGGGCGGAGGTGGCATAGGTGGCCTGCGCGATCCGTACGCCAGCCCGATGGGCTTCGACGAGGGAACCGGTGACCAGTCCGGCGATCCCCCGGTGCATGGTCGGCACCGAGTTCACGAGGAAGTCGATGCCGGCCATAGCTGCCGCTTCTTCTGCATCGCGGCGTGCAGCTGTCTCCACCACGCCGATACCGTCACCCGGGGCCGGCGTCCCGGCGTGGAAGGCGGCGGCTGACTGGATACTTGCCGTTGCGGGCATGACAAGCTTGGCGCCACCGGAGAATCCGGCGTAGGGATGGGGAACGATCGAACCGACCAGGATCCTGAGGTCAGCAGCGAGAAAATCCTCGTTGAGCTGGACAGGAGTACCTCGGCTGGTGACGCCGATCTCCCGGCATCGGGCCCAAGAGAAGTGGTTGCGAACGGTGCACCGCTCCATCACCTCGGAGCCAAGCTTCTTCAGCATGTCCTCGCGCATGAGGATCCGGTGATTGGCTACGCCCAGGAGAATCAGGACGTCCTCGGCCTGGATTCCCGCAGACTCGAGCTCGTCGAGTATTGGCGGTATGAGGCGGTCACCGGCGGTGGGACGGGAGAGGTCGTCGATGACAATGCACGGAGATCGCCGGCCAGCGGCCACGTCTCGCAGACGTCGCGACTCAATGGGATTGGCGAAGGACGCGGCAATCCCCGACTCGCCGATGTCCGTTCCGTCCTGTGGAGGACAGGAGGTGACGCGCCAGCCATCGGGAAACGGCAACTCGACATCGCTGTCTCCAAACCATGCCCCCCAGCGGATGGATGCAGACCGTCCACGCACTTGGGGATGAATGTCAACCGCATTCGTCACCACGCGGCGATGTTAGCGTCAGTCGGCCATGCGCTCACCGCGTCCGACCGTTCGAGGTCTCAAGTCGGGCGAACCTCGTTCGCTACGAACTCGGTAAACGATCTCGGGTACCGGACGAAGCGCTGTGCACCAAGCCGGTGATGGGCCTACGCCTCCCAGCCGCGGAAGCTCCCCCGAGGGCAGATGGTTGTCGGCGTCCCCTCCAAGCCCGTCGGATCGAATATTCAGACAGACGATTCGACTATGGACAGACCACACTGCAGCCCCGCCGCCTAGTGTCTGGGCCAGAACCTGACCCAGGGGGATGACAACATGGTGATGTCACTCGTTCGCTTCAACCAGGTGCAACCCGGATTGGACCCCTGGGAGATGGCCGACCGATATCAGGCTTCGCTGTCCATGGCCGGGTACGCCGATGAGCACGGCTTGGACATGGTGACGCTCGAGGAGCATCACGGAGCCGACAACGGTTGGAGCCCGTCCCCTCTGGTCAGCGCAGGCCTGGTCTTCGGTCGTTGCCCACGGATTCCCATCACCGTCATGGCGCTGCTCCTGCCGCTGCACGATCCGATGCGACTGGCCGAGGACATCGCCGTCCTCGATCTCGCTAGCGGGGGCCGCCTCACCGTGGTCGGTGGACTGGGCTATCGGCCCGAGGAGTACGCGGCGCACGGAAAGTCCTGGGCGGAACGGGGCAGGCTCATGGACGAGGCGGTCGACACCATGCTCAAGGCATGGACCGGAGAACCGTTCGAGTATCGCGGCACCACGGTACGGGTCACGCCGAAGCCCCTGACCCAGCCGCACCCCACCCTGCTGATCGGGGGGACGTCGAAGCCGTCGGCCCGGCGGGCGGCCCGCTTCGGGCTCCCGCTGGCGCCCGCCGCAAACCTGCCCGAGCTGGAGGCCTACTACGACCAACAGTGCGAAGCAGCGGGAACGCAGGGGGTGTGCCTCATGCCGCCCGGCCAGTTCTCGACCACGTACGTGGCCGACGACCCTGACCGGGCGTGGGCCGAGCTCGGTCGATATTTCCTCCATGAGGCCACGGTGTACGCCAACTGGCAGACACCCGACATCCATTCCGCTGTCCATTCACATGCCGGCACCGTCGACGAGCTCCGGGCCGAGGGCATCTACGAGGTGCTCACCCCCGACCAGTGCGTGGCCCGGGCCACCGAGGCCGGCGATGCAGCAACGTTCGCGCTGCACCCGCTGGTAGGAGGCATGCCCATCGACAAAGGTTGGGAATGCCTGACGCTTTACGTCGAACAGGTGCTTCCCCGTCTGACCAGATGAGCGCCCCTCCCCGTCACGGTGCGCCTCTTGGGCCGCCCAGCGTCAGGATGGTCGGCGGTTCCACACGATGACGTCCTCTGCCGACTTCCGGGAGGCGGCGTGAAGTCGCCTCCGGTCGTATAGGCGACCGGGATGAGCGCGGTCTGGCGGCGCCAGCAGCCACGTTGGGCCGGGCCTGGGTCATCACCTCACCCCCCAAGGCATTGGACAAGATCACGCCATCGGCGATCCGTCCGGCCAATGCCTGGGTTCGTGGCCTCTCGGCCGCCATCCACAGTGGAACCGGGTACGACCCCCACCGCAACGCCAGCTCCGTCCCGCGTCAGGTGACGGTCTCACCTGCGCACAAACCCCTTAACCGCCCGCCCGAATGCGTCGAGCTCGGCCACCCGCGCCGGCCGTACCCCAATGGTCCGAAGGACGCTGTTCCCGCTGCTCAAGCCGTAGACCATGCGCCCACCCGACAATCCCTGCAAGGCGACCAGCGAGCTGGCCACGGCGGCGGGGCGCCGAGTCATCGGATTGGACACGGTGATGCCCAGTCGGGGCCCGACGGTGTGCTGGGCGGCCACAGCCATGGACACGAACGGATCGGCCCACAGGGACTGAGAGTCACCCGTCGTGAGCATCTCGAAGCCGCACGCCTCGGCTACGCCGAGCCAGCGCCGGTACCAGTCGAAGTCCTGCACCGTGGTCCGCGCATAGGGGGAGCCGGTGATCCCGAGCCTCCCTGAGAACCGGTGGGCACGCTCATCACCGCCGATAGGGCGGGGCCGCGTCGGGCGCCCACTGGATCGACTCATCACACGGCGAGGTCACCGGCTCAGCCGACAATCAGAACGGGTCCACCAGCATGTGCTGGCTCAGATCGCCCACGTGGTCGCTCAGCATGTGCCGGCTGGTGAAATGCCAGTTGCCGTCGGACTTGGCCAGCTCGTCACGGTACCGCCCGACGATGACCGGCTGGAGGGGGAATGAGTCGGTTCGCT
>DATMMO010000490.1:0-3406 GCA_035569695.1 Acidimicrobiales bacterium
ACTGCCCGCAGGGCTGTGCGCGACAACTGGTCGACGGCCAGCTCGTAGTCCTCGATCTCGTAGAGTGCCGCCTTCACGTCGAGGACCTGGGCGAAGATGGTGGCGCTCACCTGCAACGACACGTTGTCGGCGGTGATCACCGCCTGGCGGTCTCCCGTGTGGGGGAACTCACGGATGTCCACCTTTTCCATCCGATCGACGAAGGGAACCAACAGGGCGATCCCGGGTTGCCGGACCGATTTGAATTCCCCGAACCGCTTGACCACCCCCACGCTGCCCTGCTGGACCACCTTGAACGCCTTTTTCAGAGCGACAGCTACGACAACGACGACGACAACGACGATAACCACCACGCCGGCAACGGCGCCGGCACTCATACTTGCGACCATCATGGGCCCTTTCTTGGACTTGTCGGGTGTTACGCGGAATCGGTGGCGTAGACCACGAGCAGGCCGCGCTCGACATCGGCGACGACCACGGTGGATCCGACACCGATGGTGGTATCGGGGAACATGGACATGGCGTGCCAGTTCTCACCGCGGGCCCGCACCAACCCGGGGCGGGTGCTCCCGCCGACCTCTCTGGTCACCAGCGCGGTCTCGCCCACCATGCCTTCGATGCCGTTCAACATGAAGGAAACGCTCCGAGGCCCTCAGCCCGCAGTTGGCCGATCTCGAGCAGCAACGAGGGACGCCGCCTGGGAGTGCTGCTGACTGGGACCACCGGGACGAACATCATCGCTAGCTGCACTATACGAGCGCGTGCCCCGGCCGACAGGCCTGTTGGGGGCTCGATCGCAACGCGGTGTTGACACCGCATTAGGTAAGCTGTAACTTACCGTAAGTGCAAACTTACCAAGTGCTGGCCGTGGAGGCGTTGGCCGACCCGACCCGGCGCTCGATCTTCGAGCTGTTGGGCGAGGGTCCGAGCTCGGTGGTGGACATCACTCGACACGTACCGATCAGCCGGCCGGCGGTCTCCCAGCACCTGAAGGTGCTCAAAGAGGCCCGGCTGGTGTCGGTTCGTCCGATGGGCACGCGTCACATCTACGGCATCGACCCCACCGGGGTCGGAGCGGCGCGCGACTACTTCAGCCAGTTCTGGACCAGTGCTCTTGCGGCGTACGCCCAGGAAGCAAACGCAACCGAGGAGGAAGCATGACCAATCAGATCGACGACAGCACCGTTGTCCGTACGTCGGTGGACGTAACCGTGGCGCCCGATCGGGCCTTCGCCGTCTTTACCGGCGGCATCGATCGATGGTGGAACCGAGCACATCACGTGCAGAGCGGCGAGCTGAAGGAGATCGGCGTCGATCCCGAGGTCGGCGGGCGGATGTGGGAGGAGAACGACGCGGGCGAGGAGTGCACCTGGGGTCGTGTGCTGACCTGGGACCCTCCGACGACATTTGCCTTCTCGTGGCTGATCGGTCCCGACTGGGCCGTCCCCGGCCCCGACGCGGTGGGTAGCCGCGTGACCGTGACCTTCAGCCCCACCGATGCCGGGACCCGGGTCACGCTCGTCCACGACCATCTCGACGCCCACGGCCCGGGCTGGGAGTCAGTCCGAGACGGCGTCGGCAGTGATGGTGGCTGGCCCTCCGGCCTGCGCCAGTTTGCCGATGCGGTCTAACCCGCCGCCGGGTGACCGACGCTGCTGGCAACGTCACAGTCGCCGGCGCCCTACGGTGGGTGCATGGCCCTTCCCCCTCCAGCAGCAGACCGCACCGCTCTGATCACCGGCGCCTCCTCGGGCATCGGTGAGGCCATCGCACGAGAGCTCGCCCGGCGGGGTCACGGGGTGACGCTGGTTGCTCGACGAGCCGAAAGGCTCGAGACCCTGGCCGTCGAGCTCCGCGCCATCGGTGTGCATGCGCACGTATTGGTGGCAGACCTGTCGGACCGAGATGCCCGTGCCGCGTTGGTCGATCGCATCGCCGAACTCGGGCTCACCGCCGACATCCTGGTCAACAACGCCGGGTTCTCGACGATGGGACCGGTGGCCAAATCGGATCCCGTCGTCGAGATGGACATGATCGAAGTGGACGTGGTGGCGATCGCCGATCTATGCAGTCGGTTCCTGCCCGCCATGGTCGAGCGGGGTCGGGGCGCCGTCCTCAATGTCGCCTCCACCGGTGCGTTCCAACCACTCCCGGGCCAGGCGGCGTACGGCGCGGCCAAGGCCTTTGTCCTCTCCTATTCCGAGAGCCTGAGCGGTGAGCTCCGAGGCACCGGCGTGCAGGTGTCGGTGCTGTGCCCTGGCCCCGTCCAGACCGGGTTCGGTGAGAGAGCCGGCGTCTCGCAGGAGGACGCGGAGGCGGCCCTACCCAAGTTCTTGTGGGAGACGGCCGAGACCGTGGCCGCGGTCGGGGTCGAGGCACTGGCCAAGGGTCGGGTCGTCGCCATTCCCGGCTACGCCAACCACGCCGGCGCCATCCTGGGCCGCCTGGCCCCCAACCGACTGTTGATTCCCATCCTGGCCCGGAGTCATCCCGCCCTGCGGGCCTGATGCAGCCGGGGGCCGGCAACACGCCGGCCCCGTTGAACACTGTCAGCTCCAGAACGAGGTCAACGGGGCCAGGTCGGCCGAAGCCTGACGGGCCCCCATGGCCAACGCCTTGGGCACTGCGGCCGGCGACATCAGCTCCAGGGGATCGACGGCCTCGGGGGTGCGCAATTCGACCTTGGTTCCCGAGATGGCCAATTCCTCGATCTCCCGGCGCGCCCCGCCCGGTTGGTTCGTCATCATCCCCTCGGTCAGCTCACTGCCGTCGCTCAGGGCCAGCACCAGCACGCGCTGGGCGCCGGCCAGGACGTCGAGGTGGGTGCCGGACCCGCTCACGCCCCCGTCCATACAACGACGGTCGGCGATCAGTTGAGGCGGGAAGAGCCCCGGGACGGCACTGCTGGCCGCGGCCGCGGCAGCAACGGAGACACCGGCCTCGCGGGTGACGATGCACCGCTCACCGGTGTAGGCGTCGACACAGCTGATGTGCAGAGCCGGCGACGGCCAGCGCTTCGCACCGATCACCAGAGACAAGTTGCGTCGCATGGTCCGAGGTGGAGGACCGGCCGAGGCCAACGCCGCGTGTCCGATGGCTCGCAGTGTGTCGGGCTCGCTGTCCTGGGCTTTCCAGAACAGGTCGAGGGCTCGTTGCTGGCTGGGGTGCAAATCGGAAGCGGGGGCGAGTGCAGACAACACCTTGGGCGCCTTGGCCAAAACGGCCAGTTCCCGGTGGACCAGGTTGAGCCGCCCTCCGAGGAGGGCGGAGGCCACGACCGATCCGGCCGACGTGCCCACCACTCGATCGGCAGCATCGACTTTGAGCCCTCCCTCGGACAGGGCGTGAAGATAGGCCACCTGCCAGGCAATGAAAAAGAGGCCACCGCCGCCGAGGCACAGACCGT
>DATMMO010000491.1:0-16414 GCA_035569695.1 Acidimicrobiales bacterium
GACCTCCCCGCCTTCGCCGCGCTCGACCGGTTGGCCGCCGGGACGGCGACCACGGTGGTGAAGGTGGCGGCAGCCGACCAGGAGTGCCCGCCTCAGGTGGCGGCGTCGGCCGACGTCATCGTGGACGGCCCGCCCGGCGCCCTGCGCCTGCTGCAGTGGCTGGCCCAACCGGCGTAGCCGGCGGTCAGGCGTAGCCGGCGGTCAGGCGATGCGGTCGGCCTGGGCCAGCTGGTCGTTGAACCAGTCTGCCGGGGTCTTGGCCACGATCAGCTCCCGGAGGGCCTTGGCCGCCGCCGCCCGCTCCTGGGGCTGCATCCTGAGCGCCTGGGACAAGGCGGCGGCGGTGCCGCCTACGTCGAAGGGATTGACCTCCAGGGCCGGGCCGGCCAGCTCCTCGAAGGCGCCGGCCTCGCGCGACAGGGCCAGCACGCCATCGGAGGTGTTGACCACGGGACCTTCCTTCGCCACCAGGTTCATGCCGTCACGGATCGGGTTGATCAGCAGGACGTCGTAGCGGGTGAGGGCGGCCAGCGATCGCGGATAGTCGTCCTCGACGTGCAGGACGATGGGCGTCCATCCGGGGGTGGACCAGCGCCGGTTGATGCGGGCGACGGTCGATTCCACCTCGTTCTGGTAGGCCAGGTACTCGGCCAGGCCCTGTCGGGAGGGGTAGGCCAGGGCCACGAAGACCACCCGCTCCTGCCACTCCGGTTCGTTGGCCAGGAGCTCCTCGTAGGCCCAGAACCCGCGCAGGATGTTCTTGGACAGCTCCATGCGGTCGACCCGCAGGATCACCTGGCGGTCGGCACCGACCTCCGACTCGAGCCGGCCGCGGGCCTCTTCCACTTCGGGCTGGGCGACGGAGGCGAGGAGGCGGTCGGCGTCGGTGCCCAGCCCCGAGACGAAGGTCGGCGGCAGAGCCCGATCGGGGCTCAGCTGGTTGTGACAGGCCCGGTAGCCGGCAGCCCAGCGCTCGGTATGGAACCCGCACGCCCCGAACCCGGCCATGCCGGCCAACAGCTCGTCGACCGCGGCGGTGGGCAGCATGCGCAGCACCGAGGGGTCAGCGAACGGGGTGTGGGTGAAATGCACGGTCCGCAGGTCGGGTCGCCGGCGGGCCAGCTCCGAGCCGACCAAGGTGAGGTGGTAGTCCTGGACGAGCACCCGTCCAGCTTCGGGCGCTACCAACGCCACCCGCTCGGCGAACAGCCGGTTGTACTCCCGGTACGCCTCCCACGCCTCCGACCACCGGCCATCGGATCGAGGGCGTCGGGCGGCATCGAACAGGTGATGGTGGCAGAACCACAACGTGGCGTTGGAGACCACGTCGTAGGCCATCCGATAGATGTCCGGCTCCGGATCGAGCAGCTCGATGCGCAGTCCGTCCTCGACCATGAGGCCCTGGTCCATGGCCTGCCGATCGGCATCGCTCAGGGCGCAGGCCACCCAGGTCGCTCCGGTGCCCGCCACCATCGGGTACAACGACCCGGCGAGGCCACCGGCGCCGTGGCCCCTGACCAGTTGGCCTTTCTCATCGAGCCGGAACGAGAGCGGGCCGCGGTTCGAGACCACGACGAGGTCATCGAGGGACCCTGGGGAAGCCCCTGGGGGGCGGTCGGCCATGGAGCGCAAGCTAGTCGGGTCGCAGCGAGTTCAGCGCCGAGGAGGTCGGCCCCGAGCCCTTGACAAGGTTGTGATTGACCACTACCTTAAGGATCGTGGTTCCGATCCGACAGTCAGCAGGGGCACGACGCTCCTCCATCCTCATTGCCGCGATCGCCGAGTTCGCCCGGTCGGGGTACGCCGGTACCTCCACCGAGACCATCGCCACCCGGGCCGGGATCTCGCAGCCCTATCTGTTCCGGCTGTTCGGAACCAAAAAGGACCTCTTCATCGCGACGTACAACCTCGTATCGGCGCGGATAGAGGAGGCCTTCATTGACGCCGCCGATGGCCTGCACGGGGAAGAGGCCATGCACGCCATGGGCGCCGCCTATATCGAGCTGCTCCAGGACCCCGACCTCCTCCAGGTGCAATTGCACGGGTTCGCCGCCGCCGCCGGGGACGCCGACATTGCCCGGGCCTGCCGCGAGGGATTTCACACGCTGTGGCATCTGATCGCCGACCGGGCCGACGTGGGCGAGGAGGAGCTTCGCAATTTCTTCGCCCACGGGATGCTGTTGAGCGTGCTCTCGGCCATCAACATGCTGTCCATTCCCGAGCCGTGGGCTCAGGTGTTCTGCCCCGATCCGGAGAAGTTGGCCGCGCTGCGGTCGGCCGGAGTGGCCGCCGCATCGGCCCAGCAGCCGTCGAGCGAGACGGTATAGTGCCCTCTCTTTTTTGTGTCCTGAAGGTAGTAACCAATCACAACCGTCCAGGAGGTCCCAGCCATGTTTTCCCCCCTGTTGTTCCCCCCCTTTTTTTCCACGGCAAAGGTAGTAACTAGTCACAACCTCACCGCAGCAGCAACCGGTCCCGAGGGACTGGGGCGATTCGGAAACGCCATCCAGCGTGCAGGAGCGTTCTTCGGAAAGGGGCCACGATGACCGCCACGCTCGATCGGAGCGACGCCTCGGGGGCCGCCCCCTCGGGGGCCGCGGGGCTGGCCCGCTCCAAGGCCGTCTGGGCCGTCGTCATCACCGGACTGGCCCTGTTCATGGCCTCCCTCGACAATCTGGTCGTCTCGACGGCCCTGCCCGTCATCCGGGTCAACCTGCATGCCGGGCTGTCCGGGCTGGAGTGGACGGTCAACGCCTACACCCTGACCTTCGCCGTACTGTTGTTGAGCGCGGCGGCGGTGGGCGAGCGCATCGGTCGGCGGCGCACCTTCATCATCGGGATCGCCGTGTTCACCCTGGCCTCGGCGGCTGCGGCCCTGGCCCCGAGCATCGGCGTGCTGGTCGCCGCCCGCGCCATCCAGGGCGCCGGTGGGGCCATGATCATGCCCCTGTCGCTGACCCTGCTCAGCGCGGCGGTCCCCCCCGAGCGGCGCAACGCCGCTCTCGGCATCTGGGGCGCCATCGGTGGCATGGCCGTGGCCATCGGGCCGCTGGTCGGCGGGGCGGTCACCACCGGCTGGGCCTGGCAGTACATCTTCTGGCTCAACGTGCCCATCGGGCTGATCCTCGTCCCCCTGGCCTGGTGGAAGCTGTCCGAGTCGCGGGGCCGTGCCTCCCGACTGGACATCGGGGGTGTAGTCCTGGCCAGCATCGGCCTGTTCGGCGTGGTCTACGGACTGGTCCAGGGCAACTCCCACGGCTGGACCAGCACCGGGGTCCTCACCTCGTTCGTCGTGGGCGTGGCCGGCCTGGCTGCCTTCGTGTGGTGGGAGCTCCGGGTGGAGAACCCGATGCTGCCACTGCGCCTGTTCAAGAACCGGGCCTTCGCCGCCGTCAACGTGACGGCCATGCTGTTCAGCTTCGGCATGTTCGGCTCGATCTTCTTCCTGTCCCAGTTCCTCCAGACCGTCCAGGGTTACAGCCCGCTGAGCGCGGGGGTCCGGGTGCTGCCGTGGACCGGCGTGACCATGCTGCTTGCTCCGGTCGTGGGGCTGTTGGCCGAGCGCGTCGGCGGCAAGATCCTGGTCGTCTCGGGCCTGGTGTTCCAGGCCCTGGGCCTGTTCTGGCTGGCCACCATCGTCACGCCGACCACGCCGTACCTGGACATGGTCCCCGCCTTCGTGATCGCCGGTGTGGGCATGACCCTGTTCTTCGTCCCGCTGGCCTCGCTGGTGCTGGGCTCGGTGCCCACCGCCCTCGAGGGAGTGGCCTCGGGGACCAACAGCGCCTTCCGGGAGCTGGGCGGGGTCCTGGGCATCGCCGTCCTCGGTGCCGTGTTCTCGTCTTCGGGCAGCTACTCCTCGGGCCCGGCCTACGTGAGCGGCTTGACTCCGGCCATCACCGTGGGCGCCGTGGTGGTCGCCATCGGAGCGGTCACGGCCATGCTGGTGCCCGCCGTGCGGCGGTCCCGCCAGGGCAAGGGCGAAGGGGTGGCGGTCGAGGCCGCCGACGCGGCTCCCGGCCAGGGATCGGACGCGGCCGTCGAGTTGGTCGGCGGTCCGGCCCACCAGTCTCAGGGCGCCAACCGTGGCGGCGCCGGCGGTGCCGACGCACTCCAGCCCGCCCTGGCCTGCTCGGCCATGACCGTCGACTCCCGGTAGGGCGCGGTTGCTGCTCGGTACGGCGCAAGGGCCCGGCAGGCCGCAACGGCCCGGTGAGGCGCTACGACTGCGTGATCGAACCGTCCCCGGGCACGATGTGGGCCCGGGCCAGCGCCGTTCGCAGGATGTCGGTGGCCTGAGGCCGGAGCTCGGACAACGGCCGGTTGCGGTGAACCCGGACGCCCAGGTCGACCTGAGCGATGGAGTCCGCCCCGAACCGGGAGGCCACGTCGATCAGGAGGGCCAGCTCCACCGCGTACCCGTCGGCCAGGCCGCACGCCTCGAGCACAGCCCGTGGTGCGGCGGTCTCGCCCGCCAGCGGCTGGATGATGCCGGCCAGATTGGGAAAGAGCAGGTCGATGACAGGCCTGGCCATGAGCTCGGTCACCCGGCCGCCGCCGGCGGGGGCATCGTGCAACGGACGCTCGTAGAAGCCCTTGACCAGGCGGACACCGTGGTCGAGGAGCAGGGGCCCGAGCAGGCCGGAGACGAAGTGGGGACCGAAGTTGGTCACATCGGCGTCCACGAAGGCGATGATGTCGCCCTTGCAGGCTTCCAGGCCGACCCGCATGGCCTGGCCCTTGCCGCCGAATCCGCTGCGAGCCACCGGTGTGTCGGTGTCGGGGGTCCGGCCGGCCGGGCCTGATGGTTCTGGCCCACCCGACGGGGCGGCGGCACCCGACGGAGCCCCGGTACCCGGGTCGCCCACCACGACCGCACCCGCCCGCTGGGCGACCTCGGCGGTCCCGTCGGTGGAGCCGTCGTCGACGACCAGCACCTCATCGAGCAGGGGGGCGCCGCCACCCACTGCGGTGAGGGACTCGGTGATCGAGCTGACCACCGCCCCTACGGTGGATGCCTCGTTCCGGGCCGGTATGCAGACGGAGATCTTGCGGTCGCCCTTGGCCGCGATCAGTGCCTGGAGGTCGAACTCGGCGTGCCCGAACGCCCGGCGGGAGCCGTCTCGGTCCTCGGCTGGCGTCGACGGCATGGGGCCATCATCGCTCACGATTGCAGGGACGGGAAAACGGGCGGCGGGGCCACTGTGGCCTTTGCGATGCGGAGCCGCCACGCTCCTGTCGGGCACCAGGTGAGCCGGGTCTGTGACGGCGGGTGTCACAAGTGACTTCCCACTGGGAGGTGGTTCTGGAACCCGATATGCCGTAGCCTTCGACCTGCTCGGTGGCGACCCGAATACGGCGGAGGCGGTCATGTCAATCCGGCAACGATCACGATGTTCGATCCGGTTCCCCGCCGCCTTCGCTCTCGTCGTGCTCCTCACTGCCGCGCTTGTGCCGATCGTGATCAGTACCCCGCCCGCCCAGGCATCGCCGGCCGGCAGCGGCGCCATCCTCACCATCACCGCCAAGGCCGGTTCCTACTTTCCCGGTCAGAGCCCCGCCGTCATCTTGAGCGATGTCAACCAGACGGCCTCGCTCACGTGGTTATCGGGCAACCCCCGCCAGACCAACATTCCCGTCGCATGGACAGCGAAGTTGCTCGATTCCGAGAGCCCTGTCGTCGCGGTTCTGCGGCGGCCCGGTGCGCCGGCAACGTCCGACGCGTATGCGCTCAGCCTCTCGCATGTGACCCTCGATGAGACCGGAGGCCTCGAGGCCACTGCCACGGCCGGTCGGCCGGTGCCCGAACTTTCGACCGCCGGGCTCGACCATGGTGCCCCTCCCGACGACCTGGACGCCGTGCGACTGTCGGTCTATCTCCCGAGGGTCCAGAAGGGCGCCGACGACAGCCCGGTGGAACCGCCCGGCGCCGGTGTCTTGGAGAAGCAGCAGTTCGTCTTCGTGACGGGTACCTTCCCGGTGGGCACCCAGTTCACCTACACGGCCAAGGGCGGGGACTGTCTGACGAACCAGGAGTCCCCGAACGCAAACGGGCCGACGGCGACCCTGCGTTTCGACGTCGTCACTGACGGGCACTGTGCCTGGGAGCCGTCAGTGGCCCGCTGGGACGTCGAGATCATCCCTCAAGGGGTCAATCCCATCAACGCCCTGTGGCTTTACATCACGGTGAACCAGTGGGGTCCGGACGCGTGGCACTCGGCCTGCACAACGATCAACCAACCGAAGCGGCCGACGTGCAGCGGCAGCACCACGTGGGTCGGGAACTCGACGACGGTCAAGATTTACCCCGGCTGAGCGCACCGCTCTCAGGGCCTCAGTTCACCGACTGTCTGGCCATGGGCCTGGGCGAACCGGCGACTACGCCCCGAACTCCGAAGCGGGACATGGGCCGTCGGAGGGGCGTCGAGAGGGCCGTCGGAGGGGCCCTGGAGGGGTCCGGGAGGGGTCCGGGGGAGGGGCTGGATTGACTAGCGGGTCAAATTCGTCCACCATGGATGGATCATCCAGAGCGGTTGAGGGACCGGGCCCTGCGACGCCGCGGCAACCAGCACATCGAAAACCTACGGGTTCGAGGTGATGCCAGGTGCCAATGCCCGAGCGATGAGGAGGACACGTGGACTTCGTTTCTGGACTTCGCTGTCGTGAATGTGGCCGCGCCTATCCGGCCGAGGCATTGCACGTCTGCGACTACTGCTTCGGGCCGCTCGAGGTCACCTACGACTACGAGCGGATCGCGGCCACGGTGACCCGGGAACGGATCGCCGCCGGTCCGCGCACGATCTGGCGCTACGCCGACTTGTTGCCGGTGGTCGATCCACACCCGGTAGACCTCGGAGCCGGGTTCACCCCTCTGGTCCGGGCCGATCGGCTGGCCGCCGAGCTGGGACTCGGGGAGCTGTGGATCAAAGACGACACGGCCAACCCCACCGGATCCTTCAAGGACCGCGTGGTCTCGGTGGCCCTGACCAAGGCCCGCCAGCTCGGGTTCAAGGTGGCCGCCTGTGCCTCGACCGGCAACCTGGCCAACTCGGTGGCGGCCCACGCCGCCCGGGCCGGGATGGAGTCGGTGGTACTGATCCCGTCCAACCTGGAGAAGGCCAAGGTCACCATGACCGCTGTCTACGGAGGCCGGGTCATCGCCGTCGAGGGCAGCTATGACGATGTCAACCGGCTCTGCGCCGAGCTGACCAGCGAGCATCCCTCCTGGGCCTTCGTCAACGTCAACGTCCGCACCTACTACGCCGAGGGGTCGAAGACCCTGGCCTTCGAGGTGGCCGAGCAGCTGGGCTGGCAGACGCCGGACCACGTGGTGGTGCCCATCGCCTCGGGAAGCCAGCTGACCAAGGTGGCCAAGGGCTTCGAGGAACTGGCTACGGTGGGCCTGGTCGAGGGCGGGCACACGGTGCGGATCTCCGGCGCCCAGGCGGCCGGCTGTTCCCCGGTGGCCACCGCCTTCGCCGACGGGAGCGACGTCATCCGCCCGGTGAAGCCGTCGACCATCGCCAAGTCGCTGGCCATCGGCAACCCGGCCGACGGGTGGTACGCCCTGGAGGCCATACGGAAGTCCGGCGGCTCCTGCGCCTCGGTGACCGACGACGAGGTGCTCGAGGGCATGAAGCTGCTGGCCCGGACGGAGGGCATCTTCGCCGAGACGGCGGGCGGCGTGACCATCGCCACCCTGGCCAAGCTGGCCGCCCAGGGCATCGTCCGCTCCGATGAGCGGGTGGTGGCCCTGGTCACCGGGCACGGCCTCAAGACGGTCGAGGCGCTGACTGACACGGTCGGCCCTCTGGCTACGATCCCTCCCACCCTCGATGCCTTTGACGCTGTCGTCGATCTGGACATCGAGCACAACACCACCGCGCCTAGGAGCACCTCATGAGCGTCACCGTCCGTATCCCCACCCAACTGCGCACCCTCACCGGTGGAAGCGGCGAGGTCGACGTCGAGGGGTCGACCGTCGGCGACGTCCTGAAGGCGCTCGATGCCGCTCACCCCGGATTTGGCGGACGCCTGTTCGACGATGCCGGCGGGCTCCGCCGCTTCGTCAATGTGTTCCTGGCCGATGAGGACGTCCGCTTCCTCGACGGCCTGGGCACCGCGGTGCAGGACGGCCAAACCCTCTCGATCGTGCCGGCTGTCGCCGGAGGCTGAGCCCGCGGCGGGCAGCTCGCGGGGCACGGGTCTCTTTTCCCTGGTAGGGGTGGGCGCGGTTGCGTCCTGGCGTCGAGCGTGGTTTGCTGTTAGCACTCGGCAGCCTAGAGTGCTAACAGAACCTGAAGACCCGAAAACGGGTCCACGACACCCCCCACGGCCCCGATATCGGGCCGTGAACCGATCGAATCCACGGAGGATTACGACATGGCCAAGTTGATCACCTTCGACGAGGAGGCCCGCCGGTCCCTCGAGAGCGGGATGAACAAGCTCGCCGACGCCGTACGCGTCACCCTCGGCCCCAAGGGCCGCAACGTTGTCCTGGACAAGAAGTGGGGTGCGCCGACGATCACCAACGACGGTGTCTCCATCGCCAAGGACATCGATCTCGAGGACCCCTTCGAGCGGATCGGTGCCGAGCTGGTCAAGGAAGTGGCCAAGAAGACCGACGACGTCGCCGGTGACGGCACCACCACCGCCACCGTGCTGGCCTGGGCCATGGTCCACGAGGGCCTTCGCAATGTGGCCGCCGGGGCCAACCCGATGTCGCTGAAGAAGGGCATCGAAGCGGGCGTGGAGTCCGCCGTCGCCTCACTGCAGGGCATCGCCCGCGAGACCGACTCCAAGGGCCAGATCGCCCAGGTCGCCTCCATCTCCGCCGCCGACACCGAGATCGGCGGCATGATCTCCGAGGCCATCGACAAGGTGGGCAAGGACGGGGTCATCACCGTCGAGGAGTCCCAGACCTTCGGCATGGACATGGACCTGGTCGAGGGCATGCGCTTCGACAAGGGCTTCATCTCCCCCTACTTCGTGACCGATCCCGAGCGCATGGAAGCGGTCATGGAGGACGCCTACATTCTCCTGGTCGGCTCCAAGATCACTGCGGTCCGGGACCTCCTGCCCGTGCTCGAGAAGGTCATGCAGAGTGCCAAGCCCCTGGTGATCATCGCCGAGGACCTCGAGGGCGAGGCCCTGGCCACCCTGGTCGTCAACAAGATCCGGGGCACGTTCAAGAGCGTGTCGGTCAAGGCCCCCGGGTTCGGCGAGCGCCGCAAGGCCATGCTCCAGGACATCGCCATCCTCACCGGCGGCCAAGTGGTCACCGAAGAGGTCGGCCTCAAGCTCGAGAACATCGGCATCGACCTGCTGGGCCAGGCCCGCAAGGTCGTGGTGACCAAGGACGAGACCACCATCGTCGAGGGTGCCGGTTCCGACGAGGACATCAAGGGCCGGATCAACCAGATCAAGGCCGAGATCGACAACACCGACTCCGACTACGACCGGGAGAAGCTCCAAGAGCGCCTGGCCAAGTTGTCCGGTGGCGTCGCCGTCATCAAGGTCGGAGCGGCCACCGAGGTGGAACTCAAGGAGAAGAAGCACCGCATCGAGGACGCTGTCTCCACCACCAAGGCCGCCATCGAAGAGGGCGTCGTGCCCGGCGGTGGCGTGGCCCTGCTGCGGTCCCAGGCCGCAATCCTGGATACCGCGGGCAAGCTCGACGGTGACGAGGCCACCGGTGCCCGTATCGTGGCCCGGGCCGTCGAAGAGCCGCTGAAGCAGATCGCCGTCAACGCCGGTCTCGAGGGTGGCGTGATCGTGGACAAGGTCCGCAACCTGAAGAAGCCGACCGAGGGCCTCAACGCGGCCACCGGCGAGTACGAGGACCTGTTCAAGGCGGGCGTCATCGACGCCGCCAAGGTGACCCGCTCTGCCCTGCAGAACGCAGCCTCGATCGCCGCTCTGTTCCTCACCACCGAGGCTGTCATCGTCGACAAGCCCGACGAGGATGGTGCCGCCGGCGGCATGCCCGGCGGGATGGACGACTTCTAAGTCGGACACTGTGCCTGGCCCGCTGACGGTGGGCTCGATTGTGACGAGGGGCGCCCTGCCGGGGCGCCCCTCGCTCGTTCCCTAGACTGAGGGCCGTGACCGAACCCCTGACTCCAACCATCGGGTTGGGCGTGCTCCACCTCTTCTGCCGGTTGCCCCGATCGACCAACGGCGACGCCGTGGTCGACGCCGAAGCGGTGATCCGGGCGGTCAAGCACGCACAGGCCGACGAGGTGCAGGTGGTCACGGTGGCGGTCCTGGGCCACAAGGCGGACATCGGGTTCGTGGCCCTGGGGGCGGACCTGTGGCGCCTGCGGGCCTTCCAGACCGAGCTGCAAACGGCGGGCCTGGATCTGGTCGACTCCTACGTGTCGCTGACCGAGGTGTCCGAGTACGCCGTCGGGGTGCCCGACGAGATGAAGCAGAACCGCCTGTACCCGAAGCTCCCGCCCGAGGGGAAGACGGCGTTCTGCTTCTATCCGATGTCCAAGCGGCGGGGCGACGTGGCCGGGTCCAACTGGTTCTCGATGCCCTTCGAGGAGCGCAAGGAGCTGATGTTCGGCCACGGGGCGGCGGCCCGGACCTTCGCCGGGCGGATCCTGCAGTTGATCACCGGCTCCACCGGGATCGACGAATGGGAGTGGGGGGTGACCCTGTTCGGCGTGCACCCCGACGATTTGAAGGACTGCGTCTATACCATGCGCTTCGACGAGGGCTCGGCCCGGTTCGCCGAGTTCGGTCCGTTCGTGACCGGGATGGTGGCGCCGGTGGAGACGGTGCTGGCCGAGCTGGTGCAGCAGCATGGCTGAGGCCGGCCCGGCCGGTTCGCAAGAGGCCCTGGCCCGGCTGCGGGACGAGCTCCGGCGTCTGGAACGGGTTGTGGTGGCCTTCAGCGGCGGGGCCGACTCGGCCTTTGTCGCCTGGGTGGCCACGGACACGCTCGGGTCCGATCGCGTGCTGTGTGCAACGGCGGTGTCACCCTCCCTGGCACCCGAGGAGCTGGCCGACTGCCGAGCCCTGGCGGCCGAATGGGGGCTGCGACATGTCGAGGTAGAGACCACGGAACTGGCCGATCCGGCCTACTCGGCCAACGACGGGTCCCGCTGCTACCACTGCAAGACGTCGCTGCTCGATGCTCTCGGTCCCCTGGCGGAGACCGAGGGTTCCCGCGTCGTCCTGGGCGTCAATGTGGACGATCTGGGAGACCATCGCCCCGGCCAGCAGGCCGCGGCCGAGCGAGGGGCGCTCTTTCCCTTGGTCACCGCGGGCATGACCAAGGCCGAGGTGCGGGCGTGGTCGAGAGAGCTGGGCCTGCGCACGTGGGACAAGCCGGCCGCCGCCTGCCTGTCGTCGAGGGTTCCCTACGGGACGCCGGTCACCTTCGGCGTGCTGCAGTCGGTGGCCGAGGCCGAGTCGGGCCTCCGGGCCCTCGGGTTCCGCCAGTTGCGGGTGCGGCACTACGGGGACACGGCGAGGATCGAGGTGCCCGACAGCGATCTGGCCGGGGTGGTGGCCCAGCGGGAGGCGATCTCGGCCGTGGTCCATGCCGCCGGCTATCGGTACGTCACCGTGGACCTCGACGGGTTCCGGTCAGGGAACCTGAACGAGGCACTGGGGATCCAGCGACAGCCGCTGGTCGTGACCGGAGGTGGGCAGTGATCGGCGTACGGGTGAAATTGACCTTTCCCGAGGAGCTCGTCCGCCAACCGATCCTCGCTCGGATGGCCACGAAGTTCGGGGTCGTCCCCAACATCCGTCGGGCCAATGTCGGCGAGCAGGAGGGCTGGATCATCTGCGAGCTCGATGGTGACGGCCCCATTGTCGACCGGGCCGTCGAATGGCTGCGAGCCGAAGGCGTGCGCGTCGACCTGCTCGGAGACATCGTCGAGAGCTGAGACGTTTCCAGCCTGGCCGCGGGGGAGAGACCTGATCGGGGAGTGGCGTGATGGACGATTCGCACGGCGAGGAGCTCGCGGCAAACCGGCGTAACTGGGATGAACGGGTGGACGTCCACGTCGCCTCCCGCTTCTACGACGTCGAAGGTTGGCTTCGAGCTCGCCCGGGACCCCGACCGAGAGAGCTGGAGGCACTGGGAGACGTCTCGGGCCTGGACCTGGTGCACCTCCAGTGCCATTTCGGGCTGGACACACTGGCCTGGGCCCGGATCGGGGCCCGGGTCACCGGGCTCGATTTCTCGTCCGAGGCGGTGGCCACCGCCCGTGAGATCGCCGAACGGGCCGGCCTGGCCGACCGCTCCGAGTTCGTGTGCGCCGACGTCCTCGACGTCGGCACCGCCCTCGGGCACCGCACCTTCGATGTGGTCTACGTGAGCCTGGGCGCCCTGTGCTGGTTGCCCAGCGTGGACCGCTGGGCCTCTCAGGTGGCCGGTCTCCTGCGCCCCGGGGGACGCCTGTACCTCCACGACGGCCATCCGTTGGCCTGGGCCTTGAGTGACGAGAGCCTGATTGTCGAGCACGGCTACTTCGAGACCGACGCGCCGTTCGTCGACGATTCGGACGAGACCTACACCGATGCCACCCGGCCGCTGGTCAACCGGCGCAGTTATGAGTGGAACCACGGGCTGGGCCAGACGGTCACCGCCCTGTTGGACCACGGATTGCGCATCGACCGGCTCGAGGAGCACGACTGGCATGTCCATCGACGGTTCCCGTGGCTGGTGGAACTGAGCCCGGGCTACTGGTTCGCCCCGCCCGAGTACCCGCAGGTACCGCTGACGTTCACGGTGGTGGCGACGCGAGTGGCCTGACCCCGGTGGTCGGGTGCTCGGCTCGTTCAGCCGGGCTAGGGGCGGGGAGGGTCGTCTTGCGGCCGGATCGTCCAGCCTGCCTGGGACACCTTGCGCGGCTCATAGAACAGGCAACCGTCAGGGCAGGCGAAGGGGATGTGCTCGTTGGCGTTCATGCGGCAGCGCTCGACCTTCTCGTCCTGCCTGGTCGTCTGCATGATGTAGTGACGGCAATCGGCATTCACGGACACGACACATTGTTGCCGATTCCAGACCCCGGAACGGGTCACCCCTGCAGCCGGGGCCACCTGGGCGCCAGGATGTGGTCCGCTGGCGCCGGTGCGGTAGCGTCGCTCACGTGGAACCCGTTCCCTCCACCAAACAGCTCCTGCGGTGGGGTGAGACGCTGGCGGCCATTGCCCGGACCGGACTCGGCTTCACTGAATCGCTCTATGAGCAAGAGCGATTCGAAGAGATCCTCCGGGTCGCTGCCGATATCCGCGTCGCCGCCGACCAGGGCATGGAGGGGGCCGAGGACGCCGACGGCCTGGTCGAGGAGTGGATGTCCTCGGTCGGCAAGGGCGTTCCTGGCTACGTGACCCCCAAGGTGGCGGTCGGGGCTGCCGTGGGCAACGGCAAGGACGAGATGCTGCTGATCCAGCGGGCCGACTCGGGAGTCTGGCTCTATCCCACCGGCTGGGCCGATGTGGGGTATTCGGCCGCTGAGGTGGTGGTGAAAGAGGTCGAGGAGGAGACCGGGATCGAGGTCGAGGTGGAGCGCCTGATTGCCGTCCTCGACGGCTTGCGGATCGGGATGACCCGGATCCCCCTGTACTCGTTGGTGTTCCAGTGCCGACCCGTCGGTGGCACCCTCCGGGCCCACCCCCTCGAGTGTGCCGACGTGGGTTGGTTCTCACTCGACAACCTTCCCCAGCCGCTGGCCGGGGCCGAGCGTTGGACCAAGCAGGTGTTCGCAGCCCTGCGGGGCGAGCCGGTCGAGGTGCTCTACGATCACGTGCGTCAGCCCATCTGGCGAGGCGAGCCCGAAGGTTCCTGATTCTCCGGAGGTCCGCCCCCTGGGCCGTTGTCATGAACGGAGGCCCTCCAGCATGAACGAGTGGGGACCGCAGACCTACGGGGACCCCTGTTCTGGGTGCGGGTTCAACTGGCAGGCATCCCCGCCGACGATCGGCCCCATCATCGACACCGCCGCCGTCGAATTCGACTCGCTGGTGGCTGGACGGACGGGGTTCGAGCGAATGCCGTCGCTGGCCTGGTCCGTGCGGGCCTATGTCTGGCACGCCGGGGACAACCTGCGGATCTGGGCCGAGCGACTGGTCGCCGCCGCGTCGGGGGGTATCCACCCCGTTCCCGGATACGACCAGGACCAGCTGGCCGAGGCGCGTGGCTACGACTCCATGCCCGTCGGCGCCGCATTGTGGTCGCTGGCCCGGGCCACCGGCGACTGGCACGAGGCCTCGGTGATGATCGGGGACCGGGGTGACGTCGCCTTCGAACACCCGGCCATGGGCTCGTACACCGTGGCCGACGTGGCCAGGCAGGTCGCCCACGACCTCTTTCACCACCTGGACGACGTTCGCAGGATCCTGCTCCATCACGATCCTTGAGCTGGATCCAAGGTCGGATTCGAGCGCTCGTGCTCGCTCTGTCCTCGTCGCTACACTCGCCTCTTGTGACCGAACCATCTGCACGGGCCATGCCGGATGCATCGACCTCGGGGAACGGTGATCGGGGTCGGTCCGTGACCATCAGTGAGCCGCTCGAGGTGAGCGACGAGCTGGTCGCTGCGTTCGAGCACCTGGTGCCACAGCTCTCGTCTTCGTCGCCGGCCCCGACCGCGGCTGAGCTGGCCGAGATCGTGGCGTCGCCGGCCACCGTGCTGTTCGTGGCCCGGGACGAATCCGGCGCCCTGGTCGGTTCGCTGACCCTGGCCCTGTTCCGGGTGCCCACCGGGGTGCTGTCGTGGATCGAGGACGTGGTCGTCGACCAGTCGGCCCGGGGGGCAGGAGCAGGAGAGAAGCTGGTCGAGGCGGCCCTGGGTCGGGCCCAGGAGGTCGGGGCCAAGTCGGTCGACCTCACGTCCCGACCGAGCAGGGAGGCAGCCAACCGCCTGTACCTGCGCATGGGTTTCGAGACCCGTCAGACCAATGTCTACCGGTACAAGATGTCCGGGAGCTGATTGAGAGGAATCGCAGGGGGCAGGACGCGAGTGAGTGGGGGCAGATCGCGCTGCCGGGCAGTGAGGAGGGGGTCACATGGTGCACCAGGGGGTCGGACACCATCGGTCGTCCGAGTTGAGACGCGTGGGGCGAGCCGTGCTGGCGTCGGCCACGGCGGTGACGGTGATGATGGTCACGGCCGTGGCCATGTGGGTGGCACTGGCGGCACTGGGTATCACGACCAGCACGGCGTCGGCCTCGACCATCCCGGCACCCAAGGGCCTCCCGGGGTTCTACTCGGTGCCGAGCCCGCTCCCCTCCACCAAGGCGGGAACCCTCATCAAGTCCCAGAAGATCCCGAGCGGCGATCTCCACGGGACCGTGTACCGGGTGATGTATGTCTCGAAGTCGCTCCAGAACAGGGGGGTCGCCGTCACCGGTCTGGTCGTCGTCCCCGCCAAGGCGGCACCGGCAGGTGGCTACCAGGTGGTGACCTGGTCGCACGGCACCAACGGCATGGCCGACCAGTGTGCGCCGTCGCTCGATCCCACCCAGGACGTCCCCTTGGCCAATCAGCTGTTGGACCAGGGTTGGGAGGTGACCTCCAGTGACTACCAAGGTGAGGGGACACCGGGCCTGATGCCCTACCTGGTCGGCGTGACATCGGCCCGCAACACCATCGACATCGTGCGCGCGGCCAGGAGCCTTCCCCACGCCGACGTCAGCAAGGACTACGTGGTGTGGGGCCATTCCGAAGGGGGCCAGACGGCCATGTTCGCCCTCAACATCGGGACGTCCTATGCCCCCGATCTGAAGCTCGACGGCGTGGTGGCCGGCGCCCCACCCTCGCAATTCGGCCTGATCTACAACTTTCTGTTGACCAGCCCGTATCGCTTCTACCTGTTCATGGCGGCCGGTGGGTTCAACGCCGGCTACGGGAACAAGGCGGCGCCCCTGCCCGAGGTCCTGACGTCGAAGGCCATGGGCCTCCTGCCCGACCTGGAGAAGGGGTGCTCGAGCTACCTGCAGCGCACCATCGACCCGTACTCCATCACCTCGTTGGTCAAGACCAACCCGTACGACGTCCCCGCCTGGAAGAAGGTGCTCCAAGCCAACGACCCGGCCAACTTCACCACTCCCAGCGCCGCTCCGCTGCTGATCCTCCAGGGTGGGAACGACGAGCAGATCCCGGTGGTCTCGACCCAACTCCTGGCCACGCATTTGTGCTCCATCGGGCAGGCGACCCAACGATGGATCTACCCCGGTCAGAGCCACGCCGGCGTCATCCCCGTCTATATGCCGGACATGATCCAGTGGATCAGCACTCGATTCTCGGACAACCCCGGGGCCATCTCGTCGCAGACGCCGACCGGTGAACCCGGGGTCCAAGTGTCGAGCTGCCCAGCCTGATGCCGGCAGGGCCGTTCCTTCCCACTCGCTACTTCCCCACTCGCTACTTCCCCACTCGCTACTTCCCCAC
>DATMMO010000492.1:0-14545 GCA_035569695.1 Acidimicrobiales bacterium
AAGTACCCGAGCGCCACTCGAGCCGACCTGGAGGAGACGGTCCGTCAGGTCTCCGGTCTCGGTCGGGAGATCGTCGCCGCCGAGGCCGACGTCCGCGATCTGGCCCGCTTGGAGCAGGTGGTGACCGACGGCGTGGCCCAACTGGGCACGCTGGACATCGTCGTGGCCAATGCCGGGGTCATGAGCGCGGGCCGGCTGTGGGAGCTGACCCCAGAACAATGGCAACAGGTGATCGGCGTCAACCTGACCGGCGTGTGGCACACCATCAAGGCCACCGTGCCCACCATGATCGAGCAGGGCACCGGCGGTTCCATCATTCTCACCAGTTCGGTTGCCGGCCTGGTCGGCCAGCCCTTCGTGGGCCACTACGTCTCGTCCAAGCACGGGGTGGTCGGTTTGTGCCGGACGCTGGCCAACGAACTGGGTGAGTACAACATCCGGGTCAACTCCATCCATCCTGTCGGCGTGAACACTGCCATGCTTCACGACCCTGATCTGTTCCCCATGATCGAGGAACGGCAGGACACGCTGGGCCCGTTGTTCATGAACACCCTGCCCTTCGACTTCCTCGAGCCCGAGGACGTCGCCGGTCTGGTGGCCTTCCTGGCCAGTGACGAAGCGAGGTACATGACCGGCGTGCAGGTCCCCATCGACCTCGGTGTGGCCAACCGCTGATGGCAGCGTCCTATCGGTTCAGCCCACCGCCGTCGACGACCATGGACAGGCCCGAGACCCAGTCGGCGGCATCACTGCACAACCACACGGCTGACTCGGCCACCTGACTGGGCTCACCGAGCTTGCCGCCGGGCAAGAACTTGGCCATCTCGGCCAAGCCGTTCCAGGAGTTGAGCATGGGGGTGTCGACCATGCCCGGGCAGATGGCGTTGACCCGGATGCTCTTCCCGTTGTACTCCTGGGCGGCCACCTTGGTGATCCCCAGCACCCCGTGCTTCGCCGCCGTGTAATGAGGGAGCCCGGGTGCGGGAACCAGGCCCGCGCCCGACGAGGTGTTGACGATGGCCCCTCCACCCTGGGCGACCATCTGGGCCAGCTCGTGCTTCATGCACAAAAAGACCGAGGTCAGGTTGACGTCCAGCATGTGCTGCCAGTCACCCAGCTCCAGCAGGTGGAAGGGGCCGCTGGCCGCATTGATGCCGGCGTTGTTCCAGGCCGCATCGAGCCGACCGTGCTCGTTCACGATCCGGGCAACGAGGCCGGCCACGGCGGACTCGTCGGTGACATCGACGGCGACGAACGTCGCTGTTCCCCCGGCTTTCTCCACCTGGGCCACCGTGTCCGCCCCACCCTCGGCATTGGTGTCGACCACGTACACGTGCTCGGCTCCCTCACGGGCGAAGATGCGGGCGCCGGCCTGGCCAATGCCGCTGCCCCCGCCGGTCACCAGGACCACTTTTCCTGTCGCCAGTTCGCTCATCGATGCTTCCTCTCTGTATGCCGGTCCGTCTCGACTGATGGTTGCCTTGCGTTTACTTGCCTGGGAATTACTTGCCTGGGAATTACTTGATGGTGGCGCCGAGGTCTATGGGCAAAGTGACGCCGGTGACGAACCGCCCGGTGTCGGATACCAGGTACATGATGGCGTCGGTGATGTCCGAGGCCTCCAGCCAGGGCTCGGGAAAGATGTTCATGGCCGCGAAGCCGGGAGCGACGTCGTCCGCCATCGGCGCCTCGAGATCGGGGCGGAAGAGCTTGAACATGCCCTCGTTCTCGATCATCGGCGTGCGCACGTTCCCGGGATGGATCGAGTTCACCCGGATCCGGTACGGAGCCAACTCGTGGGCAGCCGACCGCATGAGCCCGACCAGTCCGTGCTTGGCCGCCGTGTAGGCGGGAATGCCCCCCGACGACTTCAGACCCATGATGGAGCTGACCAGGATCACGCATCCACCATTTCCCCGGTCCACCATGGGCCGCACCCCCGCCTGCACCGTGTTGAAGACGCCGGTGAGGTTGATATCGATCACCTCGCGCCACACGCTCGGCTTACAGGTGAGCAAGGAGTCGATGGTGCTGATGCCGGCATTGGCGATGACGATGTCGATGACCCCGAAAGCCTCGGTTCCATCCCGGACCACCTGGTCGATCCCCCGGTCGTCGCGCACGTCGACCACCCGGGTCAGGGCCCGGCGGCCGGTGGCCTCGATCAGGCGACCGGTCTCCTCCAGGTCCTCGGGAGTGGGCATGGGGTAGGCCGCGCTGGCCACCGGAGCACACAAGTCGACGGCGATCACGTCCGCCCCCTGCTCGGCCAGGCGGAGGGCATGGCTCCTGCCCTGTCCTCGAGCGGCTCCGGTGATGAACGCGACCTTGCCGTCAACGGCGCCCACGGGGTCCTCCTCTGCTCGTGCCCACGATCCACTCAGCCGGAGCGGTCAACGCTGCACCTTCATCAATTCCACTCGCACGCCATCGGGATCGCGCAGGAACAGGAGGTCGATGCCCCCGCTGGTCGTCCTGGTCGACTCAATGCTCGTTCCCCCGGCCGCCACCAAGGCGGTGGCGGTGGCGTCCACATCGTCCACGTAGAACGAGAGATGGGTGAGACCGAGCTGGTTCCGGTGCTCGGAGGGCCGGCCGGTGGGAGCGGGGGTGACGTAGTGCAACAGCTCGATGGCCAGCCCGTCGCGCCGGATGAACTGAGAGGTCAGCGATAGGTCACCGGGCACCTCCAGGGCGGCGCCGAAGGTGGCGTCGATGGGAATCGACTCGCCCCGCTCGAAACCGAGCCCGTCACAGTAGAAGCGGAGCGACCGCCCGAGATCGCTCACGCAGATGCCCACGTGCGAGAAGGCAGTGGTCGACGCTGTCGTCATGGTTCCCCCGGTCGAAAGGTGGGACTACTGGATGGACCACGACCGTAGCCATCCATCCCTCCCGCAGCGATGGTACCGCCGGTGCCGGCAGCGCGGCGAGCACGGCATGACCGTCCGTCGGCCATCGGTTCGCGCCACCCGGCCCCGACGCGTGTCGTCCCCGATCGGTCCGATCCGGCGTTGGCCAGGTCGGTCGATCGGGGACGACGTACGAGGTTGACGGCGACGGGCTCAGCCCTTGAGGAACGACGCCGGAACCGGACCCTCCTGGAAGGTGGCAGCCAGCGTGCCGGGATTGAACCCGTTGGCGTAGGACACGATGGCCACCTGGTGGATCAGGTCATGGTTGACATCGGTGTGGTACGTGCCACAGACCCCGTTGTAGGTGATCTTCCCCAGCTGCTGGATGATGCTCGAGGACGAAAGGTTGCCCCCGTTGGCCTTGATCGCCGCACCGATGAGCTCGACAGCGTCGTACACATACGGCGTGGCCGTGTGCAGGCTCTGACCGGGATAGGCGGCCGAGTACGCACTCACATAGGCCTTGGCCTGCTTGGTGGGAAGGACGGGCGCATAGCAGTAGGGCGTGTATGCGTACTTGGTCAGCTCGGCCGGCTTGTTGAGGCCGAAGGCGGCAAGGAAGTCGCCACTCTGGTCACCTTGTATCGGGATGTTGATGGCGTTCTGGGACAACGCCGTGTTGAAGTTCGCCTCCACCAAGGGGAACCCGAACTCGTAGACGACCTGGTCGCCCTTCATGGCCAGGGCCTGTTGGGTCGTGTCGGTGGCCTGGTCCGAAGCACTGCGGACGGTGAAGTTCTTCACTCCCTGCTTCTTCAGGAGCGCCTGGGCCGTGGCCGCGTCAGCGTTGGAAGCGGTGTCGTCGGTATGGAAGATGCCGACCGACGTGGGATGGAACTTGGAGAACCCGTAGGTGGTCGACGCCTGGATGCTGGTCACCAGGTTCGGTACCACCGTGTAGAGGCCGGGGACGTGGACCACGTTGGCGCTGGCCGCCGGACCCTGGGCCACCCCGAGCACGGGAATTCCGGACTGCTTGAGCAGCTGGGCCGTGGCCTGGATCTGGTCGTCGACCGAGTACCCGACGATGGCCGTGGGCTTGGTTCCGAGCATTTTCTGCGTCGCCGTCACGGCCTGTTGTGGGGTGAGGTTGGCGTCGTAGGAGACGAACTGCACCTGGTGGCCGTCGATGCCACCCTGGGAATTGATCATCTTGGTGACCAGGTTGATGTCGTTGTTGACGCTCGGCTGGGCATAGGGCCCTGACAACGTCGCCATGTAGGCGATGGTGATCGGCGCCTTCGACGATGCCGCCATGGTGGGCACGGCTGCCGCCACGCTCGCCACACCGGCCACGACCACTGATCCGAAGACAGCCAAGCTGCGTTTCTTCACGACAACCCCCTTGTAGTACCTGTGACCCGGACGTGGGTCCCTCCCCTGCATGATGTCAATTTGATGACAACTTGCTCCGCTGAGTCTGACTGCTCCAAGTAGCCAAGTCAATCGCATTCATGACATTGGTGTCTGGACGTTTGGTCGGACGGGCGCGAATGAGCCCTCACCTGGGATCTTCCCCTCAATGAAGGGAGCACGGCCGGGATGCGAGCCAGGAGACGGACTCCTGTTCAGACACAGATGTCATCGAGGGCGGCATTGGCCGCAAGCGGCGATTCGGCCCCGACCGGGCCCCGCCGGCGGCGTGCTCCGACGCTCAGGTTCGGTTCGGCGCCGGGTTGCGCCGCACTTCCTCGAAGGGCTTGTCCCGATCAGCGGCGTACTCACGGGGCATACCCAACACCCGCTCGCTGATGATGTTGCGTTGCATCTCGTTGCTGCCCCCGCCCAGGCTGCCGCCCTGGCGCTGCAGGTACACGATGCCGTACCGACCGCCCACGTCGTCGCCGTCCCACACCGCGGCGTCCGACCCCGCGATCTCCAGTTCGATGTCGACGCGCCGCTCGTTGTTCACGGCCGCGTACAAGCGGGGGATCGAGCCGGCCGGCCCCACGAACTGACCGGTGCGGAGTCCGGTGGTCACCCGGCTGATCAGCTGTTGCTGGACCCTCTCCCCCACTCGGGCCTCGGCCACCAGCTGGCGCACGTGACTGTCGTGCTGCTTCCCAACCGCCTGGGCCAGCTCCACCACATCATTCTGCGGGCCGCTCCGGGTCCCCGGACCGATCCCGCTGGCGTAAGGCGAACCGCCACCCACCGCATCGCGCTCGTGGAACAGCAGGCGGGAGGCGACAGTCCAACCGTCGTTGACCCGGCCCACCACGTCCTCCTCGGGCAGGGCGACGTCGTCGAAGAACTCCTGGCAGAACTCCTTGCTGCCGTTGACCATCTCGATCTGCTGGAGGTCGATGCCCGGTTGATGGATCTTGACGATGAACATGGTCAGGCCGCGGTGCTTGGTGGCGTGCCAGTCGGTGCGGGCCAGACAGAGGGCATAGTCGGCCCGGTAGGCCCCGGTGCTCCAGATCTTGGACCCGTTCAGGATCCATACATCGCCGTCCTTGTCGGCCCGGGTGACGAGGCCGGCCAAGTCCGACCCCCCGGTGGGCTCGGACAGGAACTGCACCCAGAGCTCATCGCCGCTCAGGATGGCCGGCAGGTGACGGCGTTTCTGCTCCTCGGTCCCGAAGTCCAAGATGGTCGGGGCGCAGATGGTCAGGGCCGGCGTGTTGAACGCGATGGGCATCTCGTAGGGCGCCGACTCTTCGGAGAACGCCCGCTGATGGGCGGGGCTGAGGCCCTGTCCGCCGTACTCCACCGGGTAGCAGATGCCGGTGAACCCGCCCTCGAACAGCATGCGCTGCAGCTCCCGGGCCCGGATGCCGTCGCTGTCGAGCTGCTCCTCGGCATACCGGGGGCTGGGGGCCAACGGCATGTTCTCCTTCAACCAGAGCCGGGCCCGGGTGCGGAAGGATTCGACGTCCTCGGTTGATGTGGATACGGGGGTCGTGGTGGTCACGTGCTTCTCCTAGAGACCGATGAGCGTGGCGATCCGCTCCCGATGATCGGACGGGGCCCCGAACAGGACCCGGTCCTGGGTGACGCGGCGGATGAACAGGTGCAGGTCGTGGTCCCAAGTCACGCCGATGCCCCCGTGCATCTGGACACAATCCTGCAGGAGGGCGGGCCCGTGGTCGCCGATGTAGGACTTGGCCACGCTGACCAGCTCGGCCGCGTTGTCGGCGCCCGCCTGTACCGCCCGGGCGGCCGCACCGGATGACGCATGACTGGCTTCGAGCCACAGCTTCATGTCGGCGAACCGGTGCTTCAAGGCCTGGTAGGAGGCGAGGGCCCGACCGAAGGAGAACCGGTCGAACGAGTACTCGAGGGTGAAGGTGAATACCTGGTCGATGGCGCCCACCATCTCCGCGCACTGCATGATCAGGGCGAACTGGAGCAGCCGTTCGATGTCGGCCGCAGCCCCGCCGACCTCACCGACCACAGCCGACCCCGGCACGGCGACGTTGTCGAAGTTGACCCGGCCGAACCGTCGGACCATATCGAGGCTTTCCAGCGCGGTCACCGAGATGCCCGGGGTGTCGGCGGGCACCAGGAACTGGGTCAGCCCCTCGCCCGTTCGGGCGCTGACCAAGAAGTAATCGGCCTGGGCCGCGGCCTCGACTGCCGTCTTGGCCCCCTGGAGGACGAACCCGCCGTCCCCGGGCTGGGCTCGGAGCTGTGCCTCGGCCGGAGACCACGTGCCGCCCGGCTCGGCCACGGCCCAGGTGGCGATGGTCTCGCCGCTGAGCAGCCCGGCCACCACGTCATCGTGCTGTCCGGCCGCCCCTGGGTGGCTGAGCGCAGCGGCCACGACGTTGGTGGGCAACAGCGGGCCCGGGGAGACCATCCGACCCATCTCCTCGGCGATGAGCTGCAGGTCCATGACGCCCTCACCGGAGACACTGCCGCCACCAAGGTCCTCGGGAACGAGCATCGACGTCCAACCCAGCTCGGCCCCGCGCCGCCACCAGCCCCGGTCGAAACCGTCGGGGTTCTCGGCCGCGATCTCTCGCACCACGGTCAGCGGCGTCGAGGTCTCCAAGAACTTCCGAGTCGTCTCCCGAAACAACTGCTGATCGTCTGTCAGCTCCAGCTCCACTGCGTTCCCTCCTGTTGGCCCGGTGCGAACAATAGATGACAAATGCGTCCGTCAAAATCGAAGCGTGGACAGCACCGCTTTCTTGCCCATCGGCCTTCCCGGCGAGACGGGACGATCACCTGCGGCCCGCTCGGACCGCCGCCTAACGTGCACCCCACGCGTCAAAGGGAGGCTGCATGCTGTCGGACGAGAAGATACTGATCACCGGGGCCGGGGGGCAGATCGGGCTGCCCCTGGCCGCGTCGTTGGCCCGTGACAACGAGGTGTGGGGCGTGGCCCGGTTCTCCCAGGAGGGCTCCCGGGAACAGGTCGAGGCGCACAACATCCACGCCCACCAGTGCGACCTGGCCGCCGGCGACTACCGCACCCTCCCCACCGATTTCACCTACGTCATCCACTTCGCCGTCTTCCAAGGCGCCGGTCACGACTACGACACCGCCATCCGGATGAACGCCGAAGGCACCGGCCTCTTGTTGCAACACGGGCAAAAAGCCAAGGCGGCCCTGGTCATGTCCACCCAGTCGGTGTACAAGCCCCACTCGGATGCCGGGCACGTCTTCCCCGAGGACGACCCCTTGGGTGACGCCTCGCCCCTCCACTCCCCCACCTATTCGGTGTCGAAGATCGCCGAAGAGGCGGTGGCCCGCTACTGCGCGCGGGCCTTCGATCTGCCCGTCACCATCGCCCGCATGAATGCCTCGTACGGCCCCAACGGTGGGCTCCCGGCATACCACCTCGATGCGGTGGTGGCCGGGCAACCGGTGGCCGCCCGCCACGACCCTGCCCCCTACAGCCCGATCCACCAGGACGACATCAACGCCCAGATCGGACCGCTCCTGGATGCAGCCCGCGTGCCCGCCACCATCGTCAATTGGGCCGGCGACGAGGTGGTGACCGTCCAGGAGTGGTGCGCCTACGTCGGTTCGCTCATCGGTACGACGGCCGAGGTCAACGTGGAGCCGGCCCCGGGCACCAGCATCGGTGCCATCGCTGACGTCACCAAGCGGCGATCGATCACCGGCCCGTGCACGGTGCCCTGGCAGGATGGGATGCGCGCCGCCCTGGCCGCTCGCCACCCCGATGTCGACATCGTGTCACCGTGAGCAAGCTCCGTCCCCGGGTATCGATCAACGCCATCGGGCATCAATCGGCGGACAGGGCGCGGGCGGCGGGCAGGGGGTTGTAGTACTCGCGCTGGGAACAGACCAGGCCGTCTCGGAACGCGGCCACAGCGATGTAGCTGTTGGCGTAGGGCTTGCCCGTCGTGGTCACCGAGCCCACACTGGTGTACTCCAGGACCAGCCGGTCGGGGTCGGCGCAGTCGTAGATCTGGGTGATGGTGAGCTGCAGCTCGAAGATCCCCAGTGCCGAGCGCAAGTAGGTGCGGATCGTCTCCTTCCCGGCCACCGTCTTGGGTGGGTCGGCGTAGGGAAGGTCGAGCACGAAGTCGTCGGTGCAGAAGGTCAGTTGTCGATCGACGTCGCCATCCGACACGGCTCTCATCGAGGCCTCGATGGTGGCACGGTTCCGGGCTCGGGTCTCCTCGTCGTTCATGGCACCCACACTAGGAAAGCCCTGCCGGTGATGCCGGGGAGGCCACGACGAGCCGAGGGCCACCATGCAGGGGGCGCGGGGCCCTCGGTACAGTCGGCTCCCATGACAGACGCCAATCCTGCCGAGCCACCCGACCTGCAGGGCGCAGTCGCCGTCGTCACCGGCGCCACCCGGGGCATCGGCCGACAGGTCGCGGCCGCTGTCGGTCGGGCCGGGGCGCGGGTCGTCCTGGTCGGGCGGACGGGTGGGGACGCACCCCAGGCCAAGCTGCCCGGCACCCTGGAGGAGGCCGTGGCCCAGTTGACCGCCCAGGGCATCGAAGCCCGAGCCGTGCCGGCCGACCTCAGCGATGCCGAAGCCACCCAGCGGATCGTGGACGACACCCTCGGCTGGTACGGGCGCTGCGACCTGTTGATCAACAATGCCGCGTTCACCTCGAACGGTCCCCTGTTCGAGATCCCGTGGCGCCGCTGGCAAACGGCCTTCCGCCTCCAAGTGGTGGCGCCCCTCCAGCTGTGCCAGGGGTTCGTTCCCGGGATGCTCGAGCGCGGCAGCGGACGGGTCATCAACGTCAGCTCGGGTGCCTCCCAGGCCCTGACGCCCAACCTCGCCCTCTACTCGGTGAGCAAGCTGGCCATGGAGCACTGGGGCGACTATCTCCACCTCGAGGCGGGCGGGCGGGGCGTCTCGTTCAACACCCTGCGCATCGATCGCCTGGTCGGGACCGAGGGCTTCCACTACGTGCTCGAGACCCAAGGGGAAGAGATCGCCACCGCCGGCAACGGCCTGGCCAGCGTCATGACATCGGAACAGGCGGCCGAGCACTTCTTGTGGATGGCGGCCCAACCGTTCGACTGGAGCGGACACACGGTGGGCTTCGACGACATCACTGCGCTGGGCGGTCCCCCGACGCCGGCTCGACCGGCCGCGCCCGAACGCCGCTGAGCGTTTGCGCCCTCCGACGACGGCTGAGACACTCACCGCATGTGCCCGGATCAGCTCCCGAGTGAGGAACGCGCCCTGTTCGTGCCCGAGGGAGACCGCTTCGTCCCCACCCCCCTCAGCGGTGGTCCCTGGTCACCCGAGAACCAGTTCGGAGGGTCGGCCGCCGCGCTGTTGGCCACGGTGATCGAGGACATTCCCACCCTGGTGCCGCAGCAGGTGGTCCGGCTGACCGTCGACCTGATGCGGCCGGTCCCGGTCCAGCCCATCACCGTCGAAGCCCGGGTGGTCCGGGAGGGAAAGCGCATCCAGGTGACCGAGGCGTCCATCATCTTCGATGGTGTCGAGGTGGCCCGGTGCTCGGCCCTGCGCATGCGAATCGGGGATCTGGGAGATCTGCCCGTCGACCAAGGGGAGCCGCAGATCGGGCCGCCCGCCGTGGCCAGCCGGCCCGACGGCCCCTACGACGAGAGCAACCCGCCCGGTGTGGCCGGAGCGACCCATTTTACCTTCGAGAGCCCCGACGGCTTCTTCGTCGACCCCACCTGGATACGGATGCGGGTGCCAGTGGTAGCGGGGCGGGAGACTCAACCCCTGGCTCGATTGGCCTTCTTCGCCGACTTTGCCAGTGGCATCGGCCACCCGCGGTCGCTGCCTGTCACCGGTATCAACGCCGATCTGAACCTCAACGTGGTGCGCTATCCAACCGACGAATGGCTGTGCCTGACCGGCACCGGGTGGACCAGTCCGCAGGGCATCGGTCTCTCACAGGCGGCCATCTCCGACAGCCAGGGGGTGGCGGCCTCTGTCTCACTGTCGCGCCTGGTCGACCCAACCACACCCCCGGCCAGCGCGGTGATCCCCAAGGGCAGGCGCTTCGAGGGGAAGCGCCCGGCGCCCCTGCCGGTTGACACGGCCGACAGTCCGACCTAGACCGGGCGCCTCGGTTGATCGGGGGGCAGGGTGAAGTTTGTCGCTGGCGTGGCCATGGTGGATCCGACGTTCTACGTCCCGATCGCCCAAGCGGCGGAGGAGGCGGGTTTCGACAGCATCGCCATCCCCGACAGCATCTGCTACCCGGCGGAGGCAGGCGCTACCTACCCGTACAACGAGGACGGGACGCGTGAGTTCTTGGAGAACAAGCCGTTCATCGAGCCGCTGATTGCCATGGCGGCCATGGCCTCGGCCACCACGCGGATCCACTTCCATTCCTGGGTGATCAAGCTGCCCATCCGCCACCCGGTGATCTTCACCAAGGAGCTCACCTCGGTGGCGGTGCTGTCGGGGAACCGAGTCCGTCTGGGAGCGGGAACGAGCCCGTGGCCCGAGGACTACGAGGCGGTGGGGCTGCCCTGGAGCGGCCGCGGCCGACGCATGGACGAGTGCATCGAGATCATCCGGGGCTTGTCCACCGGGGACTACTTCGAGTTCGCCGGCGAGCACTACCAGTTCCCATCGATTCGGCTCAACCCCGTCCCCACCGAACCCGTTCCCATCCTCATCGGGGGACACGGCGAGACCGGTCTCCGCCGCGCCGCACGCCTCGGGGACGGCTGGATCTCGGCCGGGTCCAGCACCAAGGACCTCATGGCCCGGCTGGCCCTGATCGACGAGTACCGGCGTGAGTACGGGCGAGAGGACGTGCCCTTCGAGGTCCACGCCACCACCGAGGACTCGTTCACCCCCGAGGGCATCGCCCGGTTGGAGGAGCTCGGGGTCACCCACACCAATGGCGGCTTCGGGCGATTCAATCCCTACGGCACCGACCCCGATCCCGAGTCGCTGGAAGAGAAGATCGACAACCTGCGGCGGTTCGCCGACACCTTCATCGCCTGAGCGGCAGACGGGCCCGGCGCTCAGTCGGGGATGGGGTGTGATCGACCGTGCTCGTCGGTCAGCCCGTAGTCGAGCCCGAGCTCGGCCACCCAGAAGCGGCCCCCGGTCCGATCCATCACTCCATCGTCGGTGGCCAGGGCGACCACGGCGCGTCCGGAGTACCGCGGCGTCTCGAGCAGGTCGAGGTCACCGAAGGCCTCGGCCGCCGCACTGCCGGCGGCCGCCGATGCGTCCACGTTCTCCGTGCGGGTGACGTTGGGCCAGATGGAGACGACGGCCACTGACTCGTCCCGGAGGTCTTCGGCCATGTCCCGGGTCATCTTGTCGAGGGCGGCCTTGCCCACGCCGTAGGGCACGTTGTACCGGTACCGTTCGGCCGCCCGCCCGGAGACGTTGACGATCAAGCCGCGGTGGGCTCCGAGCAACAAGGGCGCGGCGTGGACGGCGGCGACGTAGGCCGAACGGGTACCCACATCCACCACCTCGCGCCAGGTGGCGACGGGGAGCTCCCAGAACCGTCGGCCGATGGAATCGCTGAACTCGCGAGCATTGAAGACGCTGTTGACCAGGACGTCGAGCGATCCGTGCTCGTCGTTCACGGCGGCGAACAACGCAGCGACCTCCTCGTCATCGGTGAAGTCACAGCGGACCGGCGTGGCCGATCCCCCCGCGGCCACGATCTCGGCCGCGGTCTCCGCCAGCGAGCCGGGTTTGGCCCCAGGCCGTGCTTCGAGCGTGCGCCCGCTCACGACCACATGAGCTCCGGCTGCGCCCAGCTCCAGGGCGATCCCCTTTCCGATCCCGCGGCTGGCTCCGGCCACCACGGCCACTGCTCCCTGTAGTGCTCCCACCGTCATCCTCCTGAGAATCGTCAGCCGAACGTGATGGTTCGGTGGGCGAGCTTCCAGCCCTCGGGCGTGCGTTGAAAGCGGTCGAGGTAATGGCCGATACCCCTGATCTGAGGGGTGGTGGTGGTGTCCCCCACGAACAGGAAGTAGGCCTCACCGGTGGCCGCGTCGGGCCCCTCGAGCCGGACCGACTGGGTGGTGATCACGTGTCGGCTGTTCGTGCCCGGGCCCTGGGTGCCGGCCGCCCGCCGCTCCCGAGCCCCGGTCAGGATGGCATCGCGACCCTGCAGTTCGTTCCCCGCCAGCTCCCAGCGAGCATCGTGGGTGAACCGCGAGCTGTAGTCGGTGAGCTCGTCTTCGGATGCCATGTCAGCCATGTGGGCGAGGTCGGCCACCAGGTTCCTGATCTCGAGTTCGTCCGCTACCTGCTGCCCCTGTGATGGCTCAGTCAACGTGGTCACCCCCGACTCGGCCCGGGTGCCGGTGCACCGCGAACAGCCCACCACCGTGGCGTGGGCACGGCGAGGTTACCGCTCGACTCCGATCGTCCACCACATCGTGGCCCGGTGCTGTGTTAGCGGACAGGGTGCCGGTCTGTAGAGTCTCGCCGTGCTGCTTCATCAACTGATCGACTCGGTGGCGGCGTCGGACCCCGAGCGAACGGCCGTGCACTTCGGGGACGAGGTCATCTCGTTCGCCGACCTCTCGGCCCGGAGCATGGGGGCGGCCATCGTCGTGGCCGGCGTCACCGAGCCCGGCGATCGGGTGGCCATCGTCGGCGAGAACCATCCCAGCTGGCTCGAGTGCTACTACGGCGTCCCCCGGGCCGGTCGGATCCTGGTCTTCCTCAACCACCGGCTGGCCGCAGCCGAGCTGGCATCGATCCTCCATCGCTCGGGAGCATCACTGCTCATCGGGCCCCGAAGCGAGCTCGATCGCCTCCGATCCCTGGCCGCCGAATTCCCCGAGGTCAGGACCATCCTCGACTTGGACCAGTGGACATCGCTGGTGCGGGCGGCCCGGGACAGACAACCTGACCCACCCGATGCCGGTGACGCCCCGGGGCCAGCGGGCGAGGACGCGCCGGCTTGGTTGATCTACACCAGCGGCACCACCGGGTCGCCCAAAGGGGCGATGCTCACCCACCACAATTTCGGCGCGGCCATCGAGGCCAGCGAGCACGGTCGACCGGTGTCAGCCGATGACGTGTTCCTGTATCCGTTCCCCCTGTGCCACGTGGCCGGGTACAACGTCCTTCGCCTCCACGCCGCCGGACGACCGGTGGTGGTGATGGACCGCTTCGAGGCCGCCGGGTTCGTGGACGGCGTCCATCGCCACCGGGTGACCTCGGTGACCATGACCGCCACCATGGTGTCGAGCCTGCTCGATCACCTCGATGCCCACCCTGAGGATCGCCGCCGGCTCGGTTCGTTGCGCCAGGTCGCCTACGGAGCGGCGCCCATGCCACCCAGCCTGTTGCGCCGGGCCATCGAGGTCCTGGGCGTCGACTTCGCCCAGGGCTACGGCATGACCGAGCTCTCGGGCAACGCCACCTTTTTGGATGCCGACGCCCATCACCGCGCCTTGGCCGGGGCCGAGCACCTGTTGGCCGCAGCGGGCCGACCGGCGCCCAACGTCGAGGTGCGAGTGGTGGACGAAGCCATGGCCGACGTACCCGTCGGGGAGAGCGGAGAGATCGTCGTGCGCGGGGCCCAGGTGATGGCCGGCTACTGGATGGACGAGGATGCCACCCAGCGGGCGTTCAGCGACGGCTGGTTCCACACCGGTGATGTCGGCACCTTCGACGGCGAGGGCTGGCTCTACGTCGTCGACCGCAAGAAGGACGTCATCGTCACCGGGGCGGAGAACGTGTCGTCGCGCGAGGTGGAGGACGCCATCCTGGCCGCCTGCCCGGAGATACGAGAGGCGGCCGTGGTCGGCGTGCCCGACCCCCACTGGGGCGAGAACGTGTGCGCGGTCATCGTGTTGCGACCAAGCTCGACTATCGACCCGGCCGAGCTGAACGATCGGGTCCGCCGGCGCCTGGCCGGTTTCAAGGTTCCCCGTCATGTCGTGGCCCTCGACGAGCTGCCCCGGAACGCCACCGGCAAGGTGCTCAAGCAACAACTACGGCAGTGGCTGGCCGAGCACCCTGACCAGGTCGGTCCGCGCCGCTGAGAAAGGGCCGGCGGGTCGGGCGCCGGTGGCGCCCGTCCCGGCCAGGTGTACAATCGATCTCACCAAACGATTGGTAGAAAGCAGACTGAGTGCAAGGGGTCCCATGTCTTCCGTTTCGCCCTTCGACTTCCCCGTCTTCGACGCCGACAACCATCTCTACGAGACGACCGACGCCCTGACCAAGTACCTGCCGCCCGAGTACAAAGGGGCCATCG
>DATMMO010000493.1:0-3108 GCA_035569695.1 Acidimicrobiales bacterium
ATGACCCCGCCGACACCGGCGATGTTCAACAGGATGTCGACCCGGCCGTGCTCCTCCTCCACCTGTTCGAGCAGGTGGACGAAGGCGCCCACGTCGGCCAGGTCGCAGACCCGGTAGCCCGACCCCGGACTGGTGGCGACCATCTCCTCGGCCAGCACCTCCAACCGGTCCTGGCGACGGGCCACGGCCACCACCAGGGCGCCCGACCGGGCCAGATCGCCCGCCAGCCGCCGGCCCAGTCCCGAGGATGCGCCTGTCACGACGGCCACCTTGTCCCGGTGGTCCGCGGCCCCTCGCCCACGCCTGCCGTCCACGTTGGCCAGGATAGTTCCGCCCATTGGGGCAGTGATTGTGAGAATCCCCGGCCGTTCCCACAGTGATGAGATGCGGAGGTTCGCGCCACCGGTTCAGGCGGTGGGGACCCGGACACGGAACGAGGTGGTCCTACGATGGACCTGAATAGGCGAGCAGCGACCCGTCGTCGGCCCCGGCCCCCGGGTCGGTCCCAACTGCGGGGTCGTCTGGCCCCGTTGGTCTGGATCGGATTGACCGCCGTGTTCCTGGCCAACGGGGCACGGTGGCGCGGTCGGCTCAAGGGCCTGGCCTCGTTGGCGCCGGCGGACGGTCCCGCCGATCCGACGCACCATTTCCTGGTGGCCGAAGGGGTGGTGCTCGACGAGGAAACTCGCCGGGCGGCGAGTGCCCATGCCTGGATGACCGGTGTGGCCGTGCTCGACCTCGTACCCGGGAACCTCACCGTCGAGCGGACGCTCGAGCTGGCCCGCATGGTCGATCCCTTGGCCACCCGGGATGATCCGTTGGCCATCGGCCGGAGTGCCGGGCACGCCACCCTGGTCGATGACGACGTCATGCGCCGCATGTCCGCCGGCCCGATGGCCGACGTCGACCTGACCGTCCCGCTCGACCCGGCCAGCTACGTGCGGGTAGCCGAGACCCTCAAGCGCTACGCGCCACGAGCCACCGCTTTTGTCGTCGCGCCCGGGCTGGCGGCCACGCCGGACACAGCGACGGACCGCCGCCAGGCCATCCATGCCACGTACGGCGAGGCCTTCGGTCTCAACCTGGCCGCCCAGGTCGCCGTCCTCGCTGCGCTGGTGGGCGGACTGATCGCCGCTCCCGTGGCCGGGTTGTCGGCCCTGGGTGCCTTCTGTCTGCAGCCGGTGGTGGCCCTTTTCGGGGGCCCGGTACGGTCGGCCGATCGCCGTTGGAGGCCCGCCCTTCGCTGGGCGCTCTGGCCGTGGCGCGTGGTGGGGACCATCGCCGGAGAGTGGCCCCGTTCGAAGACGGTGGCCCAGGTCGAGGAGCTTCGACCCGTCTATTCCGAGCTCATCGCGGACGAGAGCCGGTTCTGGGAGACCCGGCGGCTCGACTGTCCCTTCTGTGGGTCCGAAGCCATCGGGGTCCGCGTCCGTTGTTCGGACCTCCTGCGCCACAAGCCCGGCCATTTCGTGCTCGATCGGTGTGAGGACTGCGGGCTGGTGTTCCAGAACCCGAAGCTGTCACCGGTGGGCCTCGACTACTACTACCGGGACTTCTACGACGGCTTGGGGGAAGGACAGGTGGCGTCGATCTTCGACTTCGGCGTCGCCACCTACGTGAAGCGGGCCGAGATGGTGGGGGCCGTCGCCTCACCGAAGCGGTGGCTCGACGTGGGGACCGGGCATGGCCACTTCTGCCTGGTGGCCTCCAGTGTCCTGCCCGATACCCGTTTCGACGGTCTGGACATGGGCGAGAGCGTGGAGGAGGCCGAGCGCCGGCGGTGGATCGGGACCGGCCATCGGGGCACCTTTCCCGAGCTGGCCCCGTCACTGGCCGATAGCTACGACGTGGTGAGCATGCACCACTACCTCGAGCACACCATCGATCCGCTGGCCGAGCTGGACAGCGCCGCCCAGGTGCTCTCCGAGGGCGGTCACCTCCTCATCGAGCTGCCGGATCCGGAGTCGAGGTGGGGACGGTGGTTGGGCCGGTACTGGCTCCCGTGGTTTCAGCCCCAGCACCTCCACCTCATGTCGATCGGCCTGCTCGAGCAGGCCTTGACCGAACGGGGTTTCACCATCGTGGACCGGGACCGGGCCGGCGCATCGCAGGCCGTAGATCTGACCGCCGCGGTGTGGATGCTCATCGGGCGGTTTGCCCCACCGACCAGTCTCCCGTGGCTGCCCCGACCCACCGCGCTCGGACGGGCGCGGCGCGCCGTGGGGGTGGCCGTCGGTGCCCTGCCCCTGGCCGGGGCGGTTGCCATCGATGCCCTCCTGGCCCGGCTGCCCAAGCGTCCCTTGCAGTCGAACACCTACCGCCTCCTGGCCCGCCGTTGATCGTTGCCGGGTGCCGCCCAGACGACTCGTATCCTGACCGCATGGGCAAAACCGTGAACGCAGCCGAGGCGGTCCCGCCGATCGGCTGATCTGTGCCACGGCAATCGATCTGGCGACCCAAATTGGGAATCAGAAGGTATCGTTATACCAATGGAAGCCACCATCGATTCAGTTGGAAGAATCGTCGTACCGAAGCCGTTACGGGAGGCGCTCGGCCTCTCTCCCGGCTCGACGGTTGACATCTCCCGCTACGGGGCCGGGCTGCAGCTGGTACCAACCGGTCGGACGGCCCGGTTGATCGACGAGTCCGGGGTCCTGGTGGCCACGGGCGAGACGACCATCGACGACGACACTGTCTTGGGACTGATCGACTCAGGACGGCGTTGATTGACGCTTGCCCTGGACACCAGCGTCGCCGTCCCACTCCTGGTCCAGACCCATGCCGCCCACCATGACGTTGTCCGCTGGTGGGCCCGCCGGCCGGTGGCGTTGAGCGGACACGCCCTGGCCGAGACCTATGCCGTCCTCACTCGGTTGCCCGGCGACCTGCGAGTGGCCCCGGTCGATGCCGCCCGGCTGCTCACCGACCGGTTCGACTCGCCCTACCTGCTCGGACCAGAGGCGTCGGCCAGCGTCCCCGAGATGCTCAGCGGGCTCGGAGTCTCGGGCGGCGCGGTGTACGACGCACTCGTTGCCCTGGCCGCCCACGAGAACGGCGCCGATCTGGCCACGCGTGACCTCCGGGCCAAGGCTACCTATGACCTGGTCG